>DATAYD010000084.1:0-11930 GCA_036272715.1 Caulobacteraceae bacterium
CCGTCCCGCGCTTGGTCCGACGGCTCAGCATGACGAAATAGGGGGATCGCAAAAAGCTCGTCATGCTGAGCGGGTGAGCAAAGCGTCAGCGGCGCGAGGCGCGTCGAAGCACGCACTATGCCCCGCTTGTACCCCTCCCACCGAAGCCCTATCTTCCCTGATGGCGGGTCTTGCTGTGGCTCTCGTCGAAGGCATCAAATCCCGGGGACCTTAATCTCACTCTAAGGGAGCTGTCCCTGACCGGGATCGTGGTCCTGGTCACACGGCGCCCACCTGTTAAAACCAGGTCCGAGTGGATTTAAACGCTTTCACGGCTCTTCGCGGCGCCGCCACCTTTCCCTTCCTGGTCGATCCGACGTCTTGGTCCAAGCCTCCGCCGCCTCCGCCAAGACCCTGATGCGCGCGGTGCTGCGTGACAATCGCAAGGCTATCGCGGCCGAGGCGCCGGACGCGGCCGAACGGGCCGCCGCGCTGTTCCCACCCGATCGTTTCGCCAATGTTCGGATCGTCTCGGGCTTTCGCGCCTTCGCGGACGAGCTCGATCCCTGGCCGCTGATGCGCCGGCTGGCCGAGGCCGGCGCGCGTCTGGCGCTGCCGGCGGTGGTGGGGCGCGGCCAGCCGCTGGCGTTTCGCCGCTATGCGCCCGGCGATCCGCTCGCCCCCGACGCCGCCGGCATCGCCGCGCCGCCGCCTGACGCCGAAGTCGTCCGCCCGGATCTGGTCATCGCGCCGCTCTTGGCTTTCGACCGCTTCGGCGGGCGGCTGGGCCAGGGCGGCGGCTATTACGACCGCACCCTGGCGGCGCTCCGGGCCCAGGGGCCGGTGTTCGTTCTGGGCCTCGCCCATGCCGGCCAGGCGGTCGCCCGCGTGCCCATGGACGCTCATGATCAAAGGCTGGACGCCATCCTGACCGAAACAGCGTATATCGAGGCCGAAAAGGACCTTTGACATGCGCTTCGCTTTCTTCGGCGACGTCGTCGGCCGCTCCGGCCGCGACGGCCTCGCCGACCATCTGCCCGACCTGCGCCGCCGCCTCGGCCTGCAGTTCGTGATCGTCAACGCCGAGAACGCCGCCTCGGGCTTCGGCATTACCGAGAACACCGCGCGGGAACTGTTCAACGCCGGGGCCGATTGCCTGACCCTCGGCAACCACGCCTGGGACCAGCGCGAGGCCCTGACCTATATCGTGCGCGAGCCGCGCCTGATCCGGCCGGCCAACTATCCGGTGCTGTCCGACGCGCCGGGCCGGGGCGCCCAGTTGTTCGAGACCGAGAGCGGCCACCGGGTGCTGGTGGTGAACCTTCTGGGCCGGGTGCACATGGACGCCATGGACGACCCGTTCGCCGCGGTCGACCGCGAGTTGGACGCCTGCCCCCTGCGCGAAGTCGCCGACGCGGCGATCATCGACATGCACTGCGAGGCGACCTCGGAGAAGATGGCCATGGGCCACCACTGCGACGGCCGCGCCAGCCTGGTGGTCGGCACCCACACCCACGTGCCGACCGCCGACGCCCAGATCCTGCCCGGCGGCACCGCCTACCAGACCGACGCCGGCGCCTGCGCCGACTATGACAGCGTGATCGGCAACCAGAAGGACGAGCCCCTGCGCCGTTTCACCACCAAGATCAGCGGCGGCCGGTACAAGCCCGCCGAGGGGCCGGCGACCGTGTGCGGGGTCTATGTCGAGACCGATCCGGCCAGCGGCCTGGCGGTGCGCGTCGAACCGATCCGCGTCGGCGGAAGGTTGTCGCAGACCGTGCCGTCGGTGTCGCGCCAGACAGCCTGACCTCCGCCCTTGGAACCCTCGCCCCACTTTAGTGGGGAGAGGGCGGGGTGAGGGGTGGTTCCGCGATCCAGGATTTTTCGGAGAGGTTTTCGCCGCCGCCGCCGCCCCCCTCACCCTGCCCTCTCCCCCGTGAAGAACGGGGAGAGGGTTCAAGAGAGACTACCGCTCGACCGTCTCGATCACCGTCAGCCGGCGCACGACCAGGTCGCCGATCTCGACGCGGCCCAGCTTGGCGCGCCCGATCGCCGCTCGGCCGACCACCAACTGGCCGATCGCCAGCGCGCCGATCGCCAGCGCGCCCAAGGCTGCCGCCCCGACCGCGACGGCCACCGCGCGCGACAGCGGACGCGCCGGGGGTTCGACGGGCGGGGGCGCCGTGACGACCAGGGCCCGCTCTGTCGCGATGGGGTCGGTGGCGATGGTTTCGGGGGCCTGGTCGGTCATGGCGAAGCTCCTTGCACGGCTGGCGCGAGGCTAGCATGGTCGCTATGGCAACGCGCCATGATCTACCGCGTTCGGCGCGGCCAGACTGAATTCAACGCCGAGGGCCGGTTCCAGGCAAACCGCGCCCCGGCGCACGCTCTGGCGTTTGGGCGCGGCTAGGGTTAGAAGCGCGCCCACCTTTTGAGGCGGCGACGTCGGGATCATGGCCGGACATTCCAAATTCAAGAACATCCAGTTCCGCAAGGGCGCCCAGGATAAGAAACGCTCCAAGATCTTCTCCAAGCTCTCGCGCGACATCACGCTGGCGGCCAAGCAGGGCCTGCCCGATCCGGCGGCCAATGCCCGCCTGCGCCTGGCGATCATCAACGCCCGCGCCGAATCGATGCCCAAGGACAATATCGACCGGGCCATCAAGAAGGCGATTGGCGGCGAGACCGACAATTACGAGGACGTCCGCTATGAGGGCTTCGGCCCCGGCGGCGTCGGCCTGATCGTCGAGGTGCTGACCGATAACCGCAACCGCGCCGCCTCCAACGTCCGCACCCTGTTCGGCAAGAACGGCGGCAATATGGGCGAGGCCGGTTCGGTGGCCTTCATGTTCGACCGCGTGGGCCAGATCGTCTATCCGCCGGCCGCCGGGTCCGAGGACAAGGTGATGGAGGCCGCGATCGAGGCCGGCGCCCAGGATGTCGAGTCCGACGAGGACGGCCACACCGTCTATACCGCGTTCGAGGAATTCGGCGCGGTGATCGAGGCGCTCGAAGCCAGCCTCGGCGCGGCCAAGTCCACCGGCGTGGTCTGGCGGCCGAAGACCACGACGCCGGTCTCCAGCGACGAGGCCACCACGCTGATGAAGCTGATCGACGCCCTCGACGACGACGACGACGTCCAGAACGTCTTCACCAATGTCGAGATGAGCGACGAGGACATGGAGCGGCTGGCGGGGTAGGGGGGCTCAAAAACCCCCGCATCGTTTTCACTCCCAGATATCACTCCCAGACACCGTCTTCGCCGGCCCTGTGCCGGCCGACCCATGCCGTGAAGGGGCCGCGGCGACGGGGATGCGGAAAGTTCACGGCATGGTCGCCGCGACAAGCACGGCGATGACGTGGAAGGGTGTGGGTCGCTAACCCTTCATTAACCGCGATTGGCGCTTTGCCTGGAGCGCGCGGCTGCGCGATGCTCGGGAACACATGACGAACGCGATTCGCATCTTGGGGCTCGACCCGGGCCTGCGCCGCACCGGCTGGGGCGTGGTCAGCGTGGACGGCGCGCGGCTGAGCCATATCGCCCACGGGGTGATCGCGCCGCGCGACACCCTGCCGTTCGCCGAGCGGCTGTTGTTCCTGTTCGAAGGGATCACCGCGGTGATCGGCGCCCACGCGCCGCACGAGGCGGCGGTGGAGGAGACCTTCGTCACCGCCAATGGCGCCTCGACCCTGAAACTGGGCCACGCCCGCGCCGCGGCGATGATCGCCCCGGCCCGCGCCGGCCTGCCGGTGTCCGAATACGCGGCCAAGGTGGTCAAGAAAGCGGTGGTCGGGACCGGCGGCGCCGACAAGGCCCAGGTCGCCTTCATGATCGCCCGCCTGCTGCCCACGTCCGGCGGGGTCACGGCCGACGCGGCCGACGCCCTGGCCGTCGCCATCGCCCACGCTCACGCCCGCCGGGTCCGTAAGCTGGGAGCCGTGGCGTGATCGGGCGCCTGCGCGGGGTGCTGGCCGAGGTCGGCGAGGAGACCGTCCTGATCGACGTCGGCGGGGTCGGCTATGTGGTGCGCTGCGGCGCGCGCACGCTGTCGCGCCTGCCGCCGATGGGCGAGGCGACCACTCTGCATATAGAAAGCCAATGGAGCGAGGCGGCCGGCCCGCGCCTCTATGGCTTTCCCACGCGCGACGAACAGGCGGCCTTCGCGCTCTTGCAGAACATCCAGGGCGTCGGCCCCAAAGCGGCCCTGGCCGTGCTCGATGTCCTGCCGCCAGCCGAACTGGCCGCGGCCGTGGCGCGCGAGGACAAGGCGCTGGTCGCCCGCGCCCAGGGCGTCGGCCCCAAACTGGCCCAGAGGATCGTGGTCGAGCTGAAGGACAAGCCGATCGGCGGCGGTCTCACCCTCGGCGCGCCGGCCGCGCCTGCATCGGCCCAGCCCGCCGCGCCGTCCGTCTCCGGCGAGGCCGTCGCCGCCCTGATGGGCCTGGGCGTCGCCGAGCCGGTCGCCCGGCGCGTGGTCGAGCAGGCGGTCTCGCGCCTTGGCGAGGACGCCGAGATCCCGGCCGTGATCAAGGCGGCGTTGCAGGAGCTGGGCCGATGACCCGGCTGGTCTCGGGCGAGCCCGGCGAGCCGGACGGCGCCGACCGGGCGCTGCGGCCCCAGACCCTGGCCGAGTTCGTGGGCCAGGAACCGATCAAGGCCAATCTCTCCATCTTCATCGAGGCCGCGCGGGGCCGGGGCGAAGCCCTGGACCACGTGCTGCTGTTCGGCCCGCCGGGCCTCGGCAAGACCACCCTGGCCCAGATCGTCGCGCGGGAGCTGGGCGTGAGCTTCCGCGCCACCTCGGGACCTGTGCTGGCCAAGGCCGGCGACCTGGCCGCCATACTGACCAATCTGGAACCGCGCGACGTGCTGTTCATCGACGAGATCCACCGCCTGGCCGCGCCGGTGGAGGAGATCCTCTATCCGGCCATGGAGGACCATGTCCTCGACCTGATCATCGGGGAGGGGCCGTCGGCGCGCTCGATCCGCATCGATCTGGCGCCCTTCACCCTGGTGGCGGCGACCACCCGCGCCGGCCTCCTGGCCACGCCGTTGCGCGACCGGTTCGGCATTCCGCTCCGGCTCGAATTCTACACCCCGGACGAACTGAAGCGCGTCCTGACCCAGGCCGCGCGCAAGATGGGCGTCGGCCTGACCAGCGACGGCGCCGGCGAGATCGCGGCGCGGGCGCGGGGCACCCCCCGGGTCGCCGGCCGGCTCCTGCGGCGGGTGCGCGACTTCGCGACCGCCGAGGGCGCGGCGGAGATCGACCGGGCCTGCGCCGCCCGTTCGCTGGCCCGGCTGGAGGTGGACGAGGCCGGCCTGGACAGCCTCGACCGCCGCTATCTGCGCGCCCTGATCGAGCACTATGGCGGCGGTCCGGCCGGGGTGGAGACCCTGGCCTATGCGATCGCCGAGGCCCGCGACGCCGTCGAGGATGTGATTGAACCCTATCTGCTGCAACAGGGTTTCATCCAGCGCACCCCGCGGGGGCGGCTGGCCTGCGCCAAGGCCTATCTTCATATCGGCCTGACCCCGCCGCCCCAACCCGGCTCCATGTCGGCTGGAGCCGCGCAGCCGGGCCTGTTCGAGGAGGAGTGATGGAGGAGGGGCCTACCGCTGGCTGGTTCGAAGGGCGCGAGCATCGCCTGCCCGTGCGCATCTATTACGAGGACACCGATTTCACCGGGGTGGTCTATCACGCCAACTACGTCCGCTATTTCGAGCGCGGCCGCTCCGACTTCCTGCGCCTGGCCGGGGTCAGCCACGGCGACCTGCTCGTCCGCGAGGATCCGGCGGCCTTCGTCATCACCCGCATGGAGCTGGATTTCCGCGTCCCGGCGCGGATCGACGACGCGCTTCTGGTCGTCACCACCTATGACCGGGTCAAGGGACCCAGGCTGTTCATCACCCAGAAGATCGTGCGCGGCGAGACCCTGATCGCCGAGGCGGTGGTCGAGGCGGCCTGCATCAGCCTGGACGGTCGGCCGCGGCGTCCTCCGTCCGGCATGGTCACGCTGCTGTCGCCCTGGTTCGCGGCGCCCACGCCATAGTTTGACCATCCTGCCTCGCCTAAAAGCCGGGGCTCAACCTTCAGGAGCCCGAATCCGCATGGACGTCGCGCAGAGCGCCATCAGCCCGGACAATTTCTCGATCGTGGCCGTGTTCCTGCGCGCCGACTGGGTGGTCAAAGGCGTCCTGATAGGACTGGCCTTCGCATCGATCTGGTCCTGGACCGTGATCATCGACAAGGCGTTCCGCTTCACCGCCCTGAACCGCGAGGCCGGCCGGTTCGAGAACCTGGTCTCCTCCGGCCAGTCGCTGGAAGACATCGCCAAACAGGCTGGAGACACGCCCCGCCACGCCCTGCCCCAGATGCTGCAGTCCGCCCTGCGCGATTGGCGCGACGGCCGCGCCCGCGCCGGCGCCGAGGGCCATCCCGGCTTCCTGCTCGAACGCATCGAACGCGGCCTGGAGAGCATCGTCGCGCGGGAGAGCGCGCGCGTGGAGGAGGGGCTGGGCGCCCTGGCCATCGTCGCCACCGCCTCGCCGTTCATCGGGCTGTTCGGCACCGTCTGGGGGATCATGAACGCGTTCCAGGCGATCGCGGTCCAGAAGAACACCAACCTTTCGGTCGTGGCGCCCGCCATTTCGCAGGCGCTGTTCGCCACCGCTGTCGGCCTTGGCGCGGCGATCCCCGCCTATATCGCCTACAACAAGTTCTCGACCGACGCGGCCAAGTACGCCGGGCGGCTCGAGACCTTCTCCGACGACCTGTGGGCCGCGGTGGCGCGGCGCCTGGCGGAGCGGGCCTGACCCATGGCCCTCTCGCTGGATTCCACCACGGCGAGGCGCGGCCGGCGGGGGCGCCGCCGGCGCGGCCGGCGCGCCCTCTCCGAGATCAATGTGACGCCGCTGGTCGACGTCATGCTGGTGCTCTTGATCATCTTCATGATCTCCGCGCCGCTCCTGACCGCGGGGGTGCCGGTGGAGCTGCCCAAGACCGAGGCCGGCGCGCTGAGCAACCAGAGCCAGCCCCTGACCGTCACCGTCCGCGCCGACGGCTCGATCTTCCTGCAGAACCAGGAGGTCGATTTCTCGCGTTTCGCCCCGACCATGGCCGCCATGTCCGACGCCGGCTATGACAAGCCGATCTATGTGCGCGCCGACGGCCGCGCGCCGTATGCGATCGTCGCCCAGGTGATGGCCAGCCTGTCGACCTCGGGCTTCAAATCGATCGGGCTCCTGACCGACACGGGCGGCCCGTCGTCGGGTGTCGATCCCAACGCCCGGCCGTCCGGCGCGAGCGACCGCTGATGAGCGAGAGGGCCTCCAACCGGGCCCCGGCGCTGACCGTCTCCGCCCTGCTGCACGTGGCGCTGCTGGCCTCGGCCCTGATCGTCTGGCCCTGGTCCAAGCCGGTCAAACTATCGTCGGTGGTGCCGGTGACGCTGGTCACCGAAGACGAAGCCTCCGCACCCAGCCAGGCCGTGGCCGCGCCCGAGCCCCAGACCGCGCAGACCGAAGCACCGGCGCCCGAGGCTCCGCCCCAGGCCGCCACGCCGCAGCCGGAGCCCGCGCCTGTTCCCGCGCCGCCGCCGCCCAAGCCGGTCCTGGCCAAGGCCGCGCCGCCGCCGAGCCCCGCCAAGCCGGCCGCCAAGCCGACTCCGACCCCTGCCAAGCCTCAGGCCAAGGCCCAGGAGTCCAGTTTCGACCCCGACGCGGTGCTGGCCAGCCTGAACAAGTCCGCCAAGGCGGCCGGCGCCAGGCAGTCCTCGGCCAGGCGCGGCCCCGCCCGCCCACAGACCGCGGTCCAGGCCCGACTGACCACGGGCGCCGGCGACGCCGCCTCCTCCAACGCCCTGACCTCGATGGCGGAGGCGCTCCAGAGGCTTTGGAACCCGGACTGCGACGTGGCCGGAGCCTCCGATCTGAACATCCGGGTGACGTTCCGGCTGAGCGCGTCCGGGCGTTTGGTCGGCACGCCCCAATCCTCGGGCGACAGCGCGCCGGAATCCTCGGTCCTGCACGTGGCGTCCGACCGGGCCAAGCGCGCCGTCTACGCCGCCGAGCCCTTCGACAACCTGCCGGCCAATCTCTACGGCCAGCCCATCACCGTGAAATTCAACGGCCAGGCCGCCTGTGGCGGGGGGCATGGATTGGGATGATTTGGGTGTGCGGTCCTCCTTATCCGTCATCGCCGCGCTTGTCGCGGCGACCCATGCCGTGAAGGTCGGTGAATGGTTATTCGCGAGGGAATTATCGCCGTCTACATCACCGCCAGCCAGAAGAATGGAACCGTTTACACCGGCGTGACGGCCGATCTCGCTCGCCGGGCCTATGAGCACAGAATCGGCGCCGTGAAGGGTTTTTCGTCCGACACCGGCGCCAAGCGGCTGGTCTGGTATCGCGTTAATGACTCCATAGTCGAAGCGATCGCGGACGAAAAGCGGCTGAAGAAGTATCGGCGATCCTGGAAAATCAACCTGATCAATGAGATGAACCCGAATGGTACGATCTCGAAAAGACGCTGAACCGGTGAGTTCACGGCAGGGGTCGCCGCGACAAGCGCGGCGATGACGTGGAAATGTGAGATGCGCCGCAACCGACCGTTAAAAGCCGCGATTAAGCGTTAGCAGGCCAAACGCCTTGGCTTGACAGCCCCACCACCACGCTTCCGGAAACGATGCGAGACCTTCGCCCGATGCCCCAGACCCGACTGACCGCCGTTCTGCTGCTCCTGGCCAGCCTCGCCTTCGCCGCCGCGCCGGCGAAGGCCCAGGTGGAGGTGGACGTCAATCAGGGCGTGCTCCAGCCGTTGCCGATCGCGCTGCCCTCGTTTGGGGGCGCCACGCCCTATGGCGGCGACATGCCCAAGGTGATTTCGGACGATCTGGGCCGCTCGGGCCTGTTCAAGCCGCTCGACCCCGCCAGTTTCGTGGACAAGACCACCGATGTGAATGTCCAGCCGGACTTCCCGAACTGGAAGCAGATCCACGCCCAGGCCCTGGTCGACGGCCAGGTCTCGGTCATGCCGGATGGCCGCCTGCGGGTCGATTTCCGGCTCTGGGACGTGTTTTCCCAGCAGCAGCTCCTGGGCCTGCAATTCACCTCGACGCCCGAGAACTGGCGGCGCGTGTCGCACAAGATCGCCGACGCGGTCTATGAGCGGCTGACCGGCGAAAAGGGTTATTTCGACACCAAGATCGTGTTCGTCGCCGAGAGCGGGACCCGCGCCAAACGGATCCACAAGCTCGAGATCATGGACCAGGATGGCGCCAACCGCAGCTTCCTGCCCACCGACCCCAGCGAGCAGATCTTCACCCCGCGGTTCTCATCGACCAGCCAGCAGATTACCTATATGGCCCTGCGCGACAATGGCGCGGCGGTCTATCTGTTCGATCTGGAGACCGGCCGGCGCGAGAGCCTGGGCCGCTATTCCGGCATCGTGTTCGCCCCCCGGTTCGCGCCGGACGGCAGCCGGGTCGCCTTTTCGGTCTCCGAACACGGCAATACCGACATCTATGAAATGGACCTGCACAGCCGCAGGACACGCCGGCTGACCACCGATCCCTCGATCGATACCTCGCCAAGCTATTCGCCGGACGGCTCCAAGATCACCTTCAACTCCGACCGGGGCGGCAGCCCCCAGATCTATGTGATGAACGCCGACGGCTCGGACCAGCACCGGATCTCTTTCGGCGAGGGGCGCTACACCACCCCGGTCTGGTCGCCGCGCGGGGACCTGATCGCCTTCACCAAACAGACCGGCTCGACCTTCCATATCGGGGTGATGCGCCCCGACGGATCGCAGGAACGCATCCTGACCACCAGCTATCTGGACGAGGGGCCGACCTGGGCGCCCAACGGCCGGGTCCTGATGTTCAGCCGGGAGGCGCCGGGCACGGCGCCCAGACTTTGGACAATCGACATCACCGGACGCGTGGAACAGCCTGAACCTTATCCGGGTTCAGCATCCGATCCCGCCTGGTCGCCGCTTTTGAACTGACATCACCTCAATCTTGCCCAATAGTGGTTGCAACCCACCATGGCGCTCCACCGTTGAGAGACCAACGCAACCGACTCACGCCGGCGCCCACCAGGAGACCCTTCCCGTGATCCCATCGACCAAGCCCGTTCTGAAATTGGCCATGACGGCCGCCGCGGTCCTTTCGCTGGCCGCCTGCGCCTCGCATCCCAAGCCGACCCCGCCCGCGGCGCCGCCGCCCGCTCCCGAGGCCCCGCCGCCTCCGCCGCCGCCCCCGCCGCCGCCGATGGCGGAACAGCCGACCGGCCCGATCCCGGGCTCGACGCAGGATTTCGTGATCAACGCCGGCGACCGGGTTTATTTCGACTATGACGCCTATACGATCCGTGGCGACGCCGGCCCGATCCTCGACAAGCAGGCCGACTGGTTGCGCCGCTACGGCGGCGTGAAGGTGCGGATCGAAGGCAACTGTGACGAGCGCGGCACGCGGGAGTACAATTTCGCCCTCGGCGCGCGCCGGGCCAACGCGGTGCGCGACTACCTGGTCGGCCGCGGCGTCGACGCCTCGCGGATCGAAACCGTCTCCTATGGCAAGGAACGTCCGATCGACCCGGGCACGGGCGACGACGCCTATGCGCATAACCGCAACGGTCACACCGCCCTCACCAGCGGCGCGCAGTAGTCGTTGGGGTAAAAAGCCTCTCCCCCTCGATGCGTCATTGGATTGACACATCGCAAGAGCCGTTGATCTTCAATTCCTACCCCGTCGGGGGAGGGGGACCACGAAGTGATGGAGGGGCGCGCCGCCGCACCCGTGCGGCCGAAGAGGCTCCTCCGTCGCTTCGCGACAGCTCCCCCGGAAGGGGGAGCGGTTAGAGCCAAGTGGGGACGAACGCAGGATTGGCGATGAAGGAACTAGATTTGGCGTCTCCCGCGTTCTTCGCCCCAATTTCAGCGGCCTCACCCCCATCCCCGCCCCGCCCCCGTTCGCCGACGGGAAGGGTTCTCGTCATGTTGCGCCGAGCCTCGAGGCTCTCGGTCGTCCTGGCTGTCGGCGGATTGATCGCGGCGGCTCCGCCGTCGCGCGCCCAGACCGCGGCCCCGCAGGACGAGCCCAGCGCCAAGCGGCTCGACCGGTTTGAGAAGGAACTGCGCGAGGTCCGCCAGATCGTGCTCCAGGCCCACGCCACCGGACAGCCGGTGGAGATCAAGGAAGCCGGTCCCGATCCGCAACTCGTGGCGCTGCAAGGCCGGATCGACGACGGCGCCGAGCAGGTCCGTCATCTGACCGGCGAGATCGAGACCCTGACCCACGATCTGGAGGCCGCGCGCAAGGACCTGGACGACTCCCGCGCTCAGACCGCTTCCCTCGCCGATCGGCTCGATAAGCTGGAGAAACAGGTCGCGGCGCTTGGACCGGCGGCGGCTCTCCCGCCTTCACCGGGTCCCGCGCCCGACGCGGGAAACGCGGCCGCGCCGCCGCCCGCGGCGGATCCCAAAGTCGCCTACGCCCATGCGCGCCAACTGCTGGAAGACGGCGACTATCCCGGTGCGACCACCGAACTTCAGGCCTATATCGACCACTATGGCGATACGCCCACTGGAGCGGTGGCTCGCTACTGGCTCGGCGAGGCGAAGTTCATCCAGAAGGACTACGCCGGCGCGGCGACCGCCTATCTGGGCGCTATCCGCGGCTGGCCCAAGACCAATTGGGCGCCCGAGGCGGTGGTCAAGCTGTCCCAGGCTCTGCTGGAACTCGGCAAGCCCCAGGACGCGTGCGGGGCCTTGGGCGAACTCGACCGCCGCTATCCCCACGTCGCGCCGACCTTGAAGGCCCGGGCCGCGGCGACCCGAGCCCGGGCCCAGTGTCCGGGCTAGGAATCCCGCTCAAGGTTTTGATGAGTTGAGGCGAGTCATCGCTGGCGAAAGAACCCTTCCCCCTCGATGGGGGAAGGGCAGGGT
>DATAYD010000085.1:0-4215 GCA_036272715.1 Caulobacteraceae bacterium
CATGCCGGAGGTCCAGGTCGATCCCGACGCCGACGCCTCGATCCTCTATACCTCCGGCACCACCGGTTTCCCCAAGGGCGCGCAGCTAACCCACCGGAGTTGCATCTCCAACCTCTTCAACTTGGTTTTCTCCAGCAGGGCGACCGTCCTGGCCACCCAGCTCGCCACCGGCGTCGCGCCCGATCCCGACGCACCGGTCCCGATCCCGGTCGCCCTTCTGACCACGCCGCTGTTTCACGTCACCGCCAACAATTGCGGCACCTACACCACCACCGCGGCCGGCGGCAAGCTGGTCCTGATGTACCGCTGGGACGCCGGCGAGGCCCTGAAACTGATCGAGCGGGAGAAGGTCTCGGCGATGAGCGGCGTGCCGACGATGGTGCGCGAAGTGCTCACCCATCCGGACTTCGGCGAATATGATCTTTCCAGCCTGATGACTTTCGGCGGCGGGGGGGCCCAGTTGCCTCCGGACCTGGTCCACAAGATCGACAACGCCTTGGTCGCCGGCCGGCCGAACACCGGCTACGGCATGACCGAGACCTGCGGCATCATCACCGCCATCGCGGCCGACTTCTTCGTCGACAAGCCCGAAAGCTGCGGCCCGGCCATGCCCAGCTTCGAGGTCAAATGCGTCGACGACGACGGCAATACCGTCGCGCCCGGCCAGGTCGGCGAGCTTTGGGTGCGCGGCGCGTCGGTGATCAAGGGTTATATCAATCGCCCGGAAGCCACCGCCGAATCCATCACCGACGGCTGGCTGCACACCGGCGACGTGGCCCGCGTCGACGAGGACGGCTTCATCTTCATCGTCGACCGCAAGAAGGACATGGTCCTGCGCGGCGGCGAGAACGTCTATTGCGCCGAGGTCGAGGCCTGCGTCTATCGCCACCCGGCGATCGCCGAGGTCTGCGTGTTCGGCGTGCCGGACCAGCGGCTGGGCGAGGAGGTCGCGGCGGCGGTGGTGCTGCGGGCGGGTCATGAACTCTCCGCCGACGCCCTGCGCGACCACTGCGCCGGGATCATCGCCAAGCACAAGGCCCCCCGCTATGTCTGGTTCCTGGACCAGGCGATTCCGCGCGGCGCCACGGGCAAGTTCCTGAAGCGCCAGTTGCGCGAAACCCTGAAGCTCGAAACCGCGGCCTGATTCTCTCCCCGCCGGGCTCGCAAAACCCGGCGTTTGGCGCACAATGAGCGCAAACCGCCGGACCGGCTGGGCCGGGAGGAACGCCTGTGACCCAAACCGCGACCAAGACCAACCGCCAGATCATCCTGGCCGAGTTGCCCCAGGGCAAGCTTGCGACCGGCCATTTCAAGCTGACCGAGGCGCCGGTTCCGACCCCCGAGGACGGCCAGGTGCTGGTCAAGACCCGCTATATCTCCCTCGACGCCGCCAACCGCGCCTGGATGCAAGGCGCGACCTATCGCGCGGCCCTCGGCGCGGGCGATGTCATGGGCGGCGGCGCCCTGGCCGAGGTGATCGAATCGCGCAGCCCGAACCTGAAGCCCGGCGACCTGGTGTTCGCCGACACCGGCTGGCGGGACTATGCGGCCGTCAGCGCCAAACACCTGGCGCCTGAGACCCCCGCCGAGCCGTTGAGCCACATGCTGAGCGTCTATGGCGTTGCGGGCCTGACTGCCTATTTCGGCTTTTTGGAATGCGGCCTGCCCAAGGCCGGCGAGACGGTGGTGGTCTCGGCCGCGGCCGGTTCGGTGGGCGCAATCGTCGGCCAGATCGCCAAGATCAAAGGCTGCCGCGTGGTGGGCATCGCCGGCGGGGCGGCCAAGTGCGCCCTCCTGACCCGCGAACTCGGCTTCGACGACGCGGTCGACTACAAGGCCGACAACCTGCGCCGCGCCCTGCGCACGGCGTGCCCGGACGGGATCGACATCTATTTCGACAATGTCGGCGGCGATGTGTTCGAGGCCTGCCTGTTCAACATGGCCCTGCACGGCCGCATCGTCTGCTGCGGGGCGGTCTCGCAATATGACGGCGCCGCGCCCGCCCACGGCCCGCGCGGCGTCCCCGGCCTGATCGTCACCCGCCGCCTGATCCTGCGCGGCTTCGGGCTTCGAAAACCTTCCCGCCGCCCTGGTGGGCCTGCTGGCCGGCGAGAACATCGGCAAGCGGATGGTGAAGGTGGGGTAGGGACGGTAAGGGCTTCGTGGCTACGTATCGATCGGCGTGCTGGCGTCGAAATCAC
This sequence comes from Caulobacteraceae bacterium, assembly GCA_036272715.1. Classification (GTDB taxonomy): domain Bacteria; phylum Pseudomonadota; class Alphaproteobacteria; order Caulobacterales; family Caulobacteraceae; genus Poindextera. The sequence goes on from DATAYD010000085.1 coordinate 2,202, forward strand.
AGCTCTGGTGCTCGTCCATCCAGACCCCCGGCCGCGGTTGGGCCTGCCAGCGCGCGGCGGCCGCGCTGAACATCGGCGTGCTCGAGGTGATGAAATCGCATCCGCCAAGCGCCAGCGCCGAAATCCCTAGAGCCGCCCAGACCGCGGCCCGCATGCCCCCGATCCTCCGTTGCGCCCGGCTAATGGCCCCGCCAGTCCGCGCCCACACGCGCGAGAGAGAAAGTACGCCGGCCTGGCAGGTTGATCGACCCATTCGTCGACACTGCTCAAAGCGCTAATCCGGTCTCTCAGCGCAGCGCGCCCCCGACCACCCACCATCCGGCCAGCGCCAAGCCGGCGCCCGCGAGCCCGCCCCAGACCGCGCCGGAAATCCGCGCGCCCTTCCGCGGCCATGCGCCGAGCATCGCGCCCACGACCAGGCCGGGCAGGGCGTGGACGAAGCCGATCCAGAGCGCCTGGCCGAAGTCATGGCCCAATGACGCGCGGCTCTCGGCCCAGGCGAAGAACGCGGCCAGGCCGGCGATCCACCCGACCACCGCGCCGATGACTGCGCCGGCCACGCGCCGTCGCGGGGCCGCCAACACCCCGCACAGCGCCCCGACCCCGATCCCGGGCGCGCCGAGGATCAGCGCCAGCACCAACCAGTCCGCCCATCCCCATGACAAAGAAATATCCGACACCTCGGCACTCCTCGCACGGCTTGGCGAAGCTTGATACGTCTGCGCGGCCTCGGCGGATGGCGCCGATCAAGGGCGTCGGGCGCGAAAACGCCGCCGGCGCGGGCCGGCGGCGTTTGTCGTCTCTAGGCTGTGAGGCTCAGGCCGCGGCCACGGCGTCCTTGCGACGGTTTGAGCGGATCGCCGCGCCGAGACCGCCGAAGCCGACCAGCATCATCGCCCAGGCGGCCGGTTCCGGCACGGCCGAGATCGACAGGCTCTGCGAGCCGGAATTGTCCGGATAGAAGGAATCCCAATAGCCAACCTTCAGGTCGCCCGAGAGGCCGGTCTCCGTGGCGTTCGTGCCGATCAGGAAGAACTGGCCGCCCACTTCGCCGACCAGCGCCCCGAAATTGGCGGTCAGGTTGCCGAACGAGAACTGGCCGTAGAAGGCCGGATCGATGCCGTCGGCGGTCGAGGTGCGGGGGAAGGGGATGTCCGAACCCGCGCTCCAGAGCGTCGCCGGATTGTTCACCGTGAAGTCATAGGTCTGGCCGGCTTGCAGGTCGATGCCGGTGTCGAGCCAGGACGGGATGTCGTTGATCGCCTGGACCGTGAAGGTCGCCGCGCTCGCCGCCCCCGCCGCCGACAGGAACGCCGCCGCGCTGGCCGCCACGAACAGTTTGCCCAAACTCGTCATGATCGCATTCCTTCACTTTCGACGGACGCGGTCCGCCATTCGAGCATCCCAATATGGCACGCCCCCACCCCCGTCCAAGCAATTCCCCTGCCACGTGTGCGGGGAGTTAGATATTCAGCCGAGAATACCTCGCTCGCGGGAGCGGCAGAAGAAGGGGCCCGGCCGCGCAGCGGTTGGGAGAGCGAGGGTGGTTCCGGACGATCCTCACCACCGCTGGCGTGGCCCTCATCGTCCCTGTTCGCTCCGCTCTGTGGAATTGAAGGCTCGCTGTCGCCGCCCGGCGCGATCTACAACCGCGTGGATCTATCTCCGTGATCTCGCTAGCTTCCCCGTCAAGCTCGTCCAGTATGCGTTGGACCGCTCGACGGGATTGCGATTCGAGAGACGTTAGTAATCAAACAAGCATCAGCGTCGGAATTGAAGGCAGGGGAAGTTGATGGTCAAGCCAACGGAGGCATCACGTCAGCTTGAGTTCGATTTTTGTTCTTCTAGAACCGCACGCGTTGAGATCGTCGTAAAAGGCGGCTCCGGTACCGGAACAGAAACTTCAATACGTCAAGGCGCAACAGTTTTTGATTTATCTGGTAGATTTCTGACGGCTGGGGCTAGAGCGCGGAATGAGCGCTCTTTGGACGTGCTTCACATCGCTGGATTAGTG
>DATAYD010000086.1:0-7280 GCA_036272715.1 Caulobacteraceae bacterium
GCTCAGCAAATAGGCGTCACCACCGGGCTTGTCCCGGTGGCCCATAAACACAGGTTTTGCAAGGTATTCACGATACGCCCGAAGCGGTGTTTCCAACCGTTTGAGCCTATGGGCCACCGGGACAAGCCCGGTGGTGACGACTGGGGGAGTGGATGCTCGGCGACGCCCTATTTCACCACCAAGAACACCAAGATCACCAAGGAAAGAGAAACGCTTCGCGCGGGGCGACGGGGGGCCGTCCAGGGCCAAGACCTTGGTGAGCTTGGTGGTGAAATCTTCTTTGGAACCGGGCGATCGAACGCCGTGGCGCGGGCTTCGACACGTGACCTTCGGTCACTATTCAGCCTGACGAGCATATTGGAATTCAGCAATATTCGTCATCCTGAGTAGGCCGCCCTTCGCGGCCGTGTCGAAGGACGCAGCGGCGCCAGCGCGACGTCTCTTTCGGCAAGCTCGTCGGGAGTGCGGCTCATATCGGCTTAAGGGCAAGTTCGGAGAGATTCACGCCTATTGATCGCGCGCCGCCACGGGATCACCTTATCGGAACGTGGACGGAGGGGTGACGAATGCAGATCGCGGTCATCAAGAAAGACGGGGAATGGGCGGTGCTCCAGGATGGCGAGGTCCTGGAGCGGGGCGGCTCGCGCTCGGCCTGCATCGAGGCGGCGGAGGCGATCGCCTTCAGCGCCGAGGCGCGCGGCGCGCGGGTCGAACTGGTGATCCAGGATTATCTGGGCGAACTGAAGACCCGCATCTCCGGCCTCGGCTGAGCGCGGAGCGTTCAGCTTAGCGGCCGGCCATCCGGCGGGGCGGGACCCGGATCGTCTACGGGAATCTCCGTCGGCGCGGGGACGGGATCGATTTCCGGCCGAGGCGCGGGCGAGGTCGGATCGGCTGGAGGATCGTTGACCGGCTCGCCCATGCTCTTGGGCCTAGTTGCTGGTGGAGACGGGCTGGCCGTTTGGATGGGTCTGGGGCGAGACGTGGTCGTGGCCGCTGAAACCCACCAGGATCACGCCCAGCATGGCCGCCGCCAGCAGGGTCGATATGGCGAGGATGCGATAGAGGCCCCGCCGTTCGCCCGAGCGGGCCTCGGTCTTGGTCAGATGCGTCGCGTGGGCGGATGGATCGTTTTGGTAATTCTGCTGAGACTGGGTCACGTGGTGCTCTCCCTTTGACCGGCTCTCGCGGATGGGAATGATCGCCCGCCGCATTCGTTCCTTCCCAGGGCGGTCGCGCCGGCTGGGATTTCGATCCACCCGGCGATGGGTTTGACGCTAGAATGGAGACCCCGATGTCGGGGCCGCGCGCGGGGGAAGCCAGATGAGCCACCGGATTCTGGTCTTCTACGGATCCTACCGGTCCGATCGGATGGGCATCCGCCTGGCCGATTTCCTTGTGGAGTCGCTGCGCGGCCGCCGCAACGCGGTCGAATTGATCGACGCCAAGGCGATCGGGCTGCCGATGCTCGATCGCATGTACAAGGAACACCCGCGCGGTTCGGCGCCGCCGGTGCTGGAGGACCTGGCCCGGAAGATCCGCGACGCCGATGCGTTCGTGTTCGTCACCGGCGAATATAATTGGGGCGTCCAGCCCGGGCTGAAGAACCTGACCGACCATTTCCTCGAGGAATGGTTCTGGCGCCCCGCCGCGATCGCCAGTTATTCCGCCGGCCGCCTGTCCGGGGTGCGGGCCGGGACCGCCTGGCACGGCACGCTGTCGGAGATGGGCATGGTGGTGATCTCAAGCACCCTCGGCGTCGGGCCGATCGGCCACGCGTTCGACACGGAGGGCCGTCCGGCGGGCGAGGCCGGCGAGGCGCTGACGCGGGCCTTTCCGCGCTTCGCCGACGACCTGGACTGGTGGGCCGAGGCGGCCAAGACCCAGCGGGCCAAGCGTGCGCCGCCCTATTAAATCGTCTCCTTGGGACACTGACCCAGGAGCCTTGAAGGCCTATATAGAAACCGGCGCCGATGGGGAAGACGGCGCGAGCGTCAGGCTTTATGAACGATGACAGACACCCAAAAGGTTCGCCACCATGCCAAGCTCGACTGAAGTCGCCATCCTCGCGGGCGGTTGTTTCTGGGGCATGCAGGACCTGATCCGCCGCCGCCCCGGCGTCATCTCGACGCGCGTGGGCTATTCCGGCGGGGATGTGCCCAACGCGACCTATCGCAACCACGGAACCCATGCCGAGGCGATCGAGATCGTGTTCGATCCCAAGGTGACGGCCTATCGCGAGATCCTGGAGTTCTTCTTCCAGATCCACGATCCGTCCACCCGCAACCGCCAGGGCAACGATATCGGGACCAGCTATCGCTCGGCGATCTATTACGGCGGCGAAGAGCAGAAGCGGGTCGCCGAGGAGACCATCGCCGATGTCGACGCGTCGCATATCTGGCCCGGCAAGGTGGTCACCGAGGTGGCGCCGGCGGGCCCGTTCTGGGAGGCCGAGCCGGAGCACCAGGATTATCTGGAGCGCTATCCGAACGGCTATACCTGCCACTTCCCCCGCCCGAACTGGAAGCTGCCGCGTCGGGCGGAAGCGACCAGCACGCACTGAGCGCCCGGCGTCGTCGCGTACACGGGCTGGAAGGGCGTGATGTTCGAACGGAATGGACGATTTACGAAACTATTCCGGCCGCTCCTGCTGGCGGGGCTTGCCGCTGGGCCGGCTTTGGCGCTTCCGCCCCTCGACGCGCCGGCGGCGTTCGATGTCGCGGGCCGCGCGCCGATACTGGTGGTCCATGCCGAGGGCGCGCAGATCTACGAGTGCAAAGCAGGCGCCGAGGGTCGCGCCGTCTGGACCTTTCGCGAGCCGATCGCCACCCTGATCAGCGGCGGCAAGACCGTTGGCCGCCACTATGCCGGGCCGACCTGGGCGCTGGACGACGGCGGCGCGGTCAAGGGCAAGCTGCTGGCCAGTGCTCCGGGCGCGACCTCACGGGACATCCCGCTTCTCAAACTCGCGGTCGCCGAACATCGCGGCGCGGGCGTCTTGAACGACGCGGCCCTGGTCGTCCGGTTGAACACACAGGGCGGCGATCTGAAGGGCGGCTGCGACACGGCGGGCGCGCTGCGCGCCCAGCCCTATTCGGCCGACTACGCCTTTCTACGCTGAGTGAGGGCCTGTATTCGCTTGGTATTCCCCCTCACGGGTTCAGGGATGGAACAGACCGGGCGCGCAGCGGCCGCGGGGATGTTCGTCATGGGCCGCGCCGGCGGCGCTCGCTTGGGCCGGCGGACCGAACTGGTCGGCATAGGGCGTCAGGCACGGCTTTCCGTCGTCCTGCCAGCCCAGCCACCAGAGCGTCCGGTTCGGGTATTTCGCGAAGGCCGCCGCATTGTATCTCGGATCGTCATCGATCCAGACGACGTGCTGCCGGGCGATGTCGGCCAGGTTGAACACGGTCACCAGGCGCGGGTCAGCCCGGGGGCCGTTGTCCACCACCACCATCTGTCCGTTAGGGCCGGCGCCCACCCGGTCTTCGATCTGGCTACGCAGCGACGGTTTCCTGATCCAGCAGCACGAACTGTAGGCCGAGTTGTTGATGCCGAATTGCAGGTCGGGATAACCGAGGATCGTCGTCGACAAGGGCAGCAACGCGCCGATGACCAGTGCGGTGGGTAAAAGCCGGCTCAACGCCAATCCCACCGGACGTCCGCCGGGAGACCAGCGGCGCAGGGCCATCAGCCCGGCGCCCTCATAGAGCAGGAAGACGCCCGTCGCCGGAGAGGGATACTGGGGATGGTCCCAGGTGACGAGCATCAGGCCGCCGATCAGCACACCGAGACACCCCAACAGCGCGACCTGGTTGCGCAGGACGTACAGGCCGATCAGGAACGGCGCCAAAAGGGCGAAACCGATATAGAAGTTCCAATAGCTCAGCAGCTTGTGGCCCTCGGCCGGGACCAGACGCGTCGCCTGCCCGCCCCGTTCGTACCATTTGTCCTCGAGGTGCAGCGCGGCCCGGGTCTGCTCATACCGAACGGTCGAGAGGCGGGGATCGGTCCGCTTGCTGACGAAGAACGCGGGGACCGACGCCGTGGCCTTCCGGTAAAAGTCGTAAGGCGTCTCACGCCAGTTCCCCGTGACCGCCTGGTTGCTGGCGGCGGTGAGCGCCAGGCCGCCAGCGACCAGCAGGCCGGCCATGGCCCCGCAGCTCAGAAACGCTCGCCGCTCGGCGGGCGCCGATCGGAGGAAGTCGACCACCAGCGCGACGCCCACCGGCGCGGCCGCCAGCATGCCCTCGAACGGCCGGGTGGTCATCAGGATCATGACGCTCAGGCCCAGCAGCGCGCCGCGCGGGAGGGTTGGGCGACGCCTGATCCATGCATAGGCCCCGATGAGCAGCACCCCGCCGAGCGCGGTGAACGCCGGGCCGTAGAACATGTTCACCCAGAAACTGAAGAAACCCACGCGGATGGCGAGGACCAGGGCGGCGACATAGGCGAATTGGGGCGCGATCCACGCCCGCAGAACCAGGTAGACCGCCACGCACAAAGCCGCCATGCAGAGCAGGATCCCGCCCCAGAATCCCACGCCGATCAGCGCGCCGACCACCAGCGGCAGGGAGCGCAACACCGGATACATGGATGCATAGGACGGACTGGTGACGACGTAGATGGATTCGAAATCAGGGGGCAGCTTGGCGTTGCCGAGATGGCCCGTGAGATAGGTGGCGGCCTGCAACATGATGCTGCCGTCGTCCGGCGCCGACGGCTGGGCGGTCCCCAGAAAAGGGATCAGCAACAGCCGTCCCCCGACGACGAACAGGGCTATGGATGCGGCGGCGATCACCGGGCGGGCCGCGATCCAGGTGATGGCCCGCTCAATCCACCCGAATGTCCCGGCGCCGAACCGGGGATGGAGAAACGCCAGGAGTCCCAGCCCGACAACGACTGGCGCCTGAAGGCACTCGTAGAGGCCCAGTTGACTGAGGAGAGCCGCGACGATGTGATCGACTTGGTGCATGATGCCTTCTCTAAGGTGCGCCAATCCGCGCGGTCACGGCCCCGACGTCGAGGAACTGAGCGTCCTCACAAAGATACCCAAGTCGTGTTACAGGCACGACTTGGGAGACGACGATGCCTCGAATTGCGCGTCAGCATCGTGTCCGATGGCGTTTTGTTAAGACTGTGCGACCTGGGGAGGCAATCCGCGCGCGCCGAACCCCATCAAGCGCTCTTCTTCTGGCCGCGAAAGGTCTTGACCAGGGTCCGTCTCAGGATCGGCGGGGTGATGTCCGCGAGCAGCTCGGAAATGCGCACCTGGGTGTCGACCTTGTCGGTCTGGCCGGGTCTGGGCTTGAATTGCGTCGTATGCTCGCGCTTCGCCGCGCTCCAGGTCGCCGTATAGTAGTAGAGCGCGATCGACTTGCGCGAGACGCCCTTGGGGTGGTTCACCGGCCGCGGGTTGCCGTGATAGCTCTCGGATGTCGTATTGAAGATCACGCAGCGATTGAATAAGGGAACGACGGACTGGACCTTGGCCGCCATGGACGTGTCCCACAACTCCAACTGGCCGCCGTAATCGTCGCTCCAATCCTTGTTCAGATAGATCAAGAGGTTGATCCGGCGCTCCAGGTCCATCGGCTTGTGATGGTTGAAATCGGCATGAACGGATAGGTGACCGCCCTCGGCGATATTATGGAACCCGGCGCCCAGGAAATGCGGATCGGGGATCAGGCCCTTGATGCCGGTGATGTTTTCAAGCACCTGGACGAAAGGCTTTGAATTGAACGAGTAGAACAGCCGCCGCGGGCCGTCCGACAGGCTGTCCGGATTGAACTGGGATTTCAGCCGTTCCTGGCTGCGGTCATATTGGACGTCGCCGTCGTTCAGATTGGCTGGGAATTCCTTCAGGCAATCTTCCAGGACACTCGGCGGAAGAAAATCGTCGATGATCGTGTGAGGAAAAGGATCGGCTTTATTATAGGCTTCCGAAAGTTCCCGACCCTTGGTTCTGACCAACGCCGGGTCAACAAATCCGGTCTCTGGATTCATTTCCGTCAAGTATGCCACGGCGACGCCTCCAAAACACTTGCGCGCGAAACACATGAACGGCTTAGCTGACCGGCCGACCTCGCGAGCCAAAGGCGCCGCGCGCCCACGTGAAATATTCGGTGTCCCAGCAGGCGTCAATCAACCTCGGGCGGCTCGCGGACGCGGCGCCGGGAATTGTTCAAGCCGGCGGCGGACCGCGCCGATTCAAGAGACCCGCCCACGCCCCCGCGAGCGCATGGCCCATCTGTTTCCAGGCCCGAGCGCGCCCGTAGCGCGAGGCGATCAACACCAGCGTCGCCGCGAACGCCACGGGCAGCCGCGCGGGATAGCGGTCACGGGTAAGCAGCATCTTGTTGCGCTCCCCCAGATAGACAGAAATACGCGAGCGATCGGCCACGCGCCCGCCGGCGCCGGTGGTCGTGCCCTGATAGTGCAGCACCACCGCCTCTGGCGCGAAGCCAAGGCGCAGGCCGAGGGTCTGGGCGCGCAGGCACCACTCCACCTCCTCGCAATATAAAAAATAGTCCTCCCGCATCAGTCCGGCTTTCTCGAGGAAGCGCCGGCCGACCAGCATCGAGGCGCCGTTCAGGTAGTTCTGACGCCGCTCGATCGCCCCGGCGTCGATCGGCGCGCTCTGGGAACCGCCATGGCCGATGGATACGGCCCGGGCGGCCCAGCCTTGCCACACCCCGCCATAGGATTGCACCGTACCATTGCCCAGATAGAGCGGCCCGCCGACGGCGTCGCGGTTCCCGCCCTCCAATTTTTCGACCAGCGCGGCCATGGCGCGGGGCGGCGGGGCGGTATCGGGATTCAGAATCCACCAGGCGTCAGCGTCGGGGGTTTCCTTGAGGCAGACATTGACCCCGCCGGCGAAGCCCAGGTTGCCGGGCGCCAGAACGGCGCGCACCGGCTGGCCGCCCGCCAGGGCCGCGGGGATGGCGCCGATCAGCCGGTCATAGGCCTCGGGGCCGCCATTCTCACAGATCACGACCTCGAAATCGCGGTGGTCGGAGGCCGCCAGGGCTTCCAGGCAGCGGATGATGTCGTCGGTGTTGCGGAACCCGACGATCGCGACGGCGACATGCATGGACGGCTACGCTTCGAAGGCGGTCGCGGCGGCGTCCGCGTCGATTTCAGCCAAGATCTCCGCGGTATGTTCTCCCAGGCGCGGCGGGTGGCGGCGAATATTGGCGGGCGTGGCGCTGAACCTGATCGGGGGACGCAGGGCGTTATAGGGGCCGGCGTCCGGATGCTCGTAGCGTTCGAACAGG
>DATAYD010000087.1:0-8287 GCA_036272715.1 Caulobacteraceae bacterium
GTTCGACACGGGGCCGTGGCCCAGGATGAGCCCCTCCGATCGCGCCGACGCCCTGGACCGGCTGTCCGACGCGCTGGTCGCCCGAATGCCGCGGATGGCGGCCGCCATCGTGGACGAAGCGGGCTTTCCCGCCACGTCCGCTGGTCCGGTCCATGTCGGCCTGGCGATCGAATTCCTGCGCTATTACGCCCGCCTGATCCGTGGCCACCCCTTCGAGGAGGCTCGACCGCACGCGAACGTCTCGGTCCAGATCCGCCGGGTTCCGGTCGGGGTCGTGGCGGCGATCGCCCCTTGGAACATTCCGATCCTCGGCGCCCTGAGCAAGATCGCCCCGGCCCTGGCGGCGGGCTGCACCGTGGTCTTCAAGCCCTCGCCGGAGACCCCGCTCGGCGCTTATATCCTGGCCGAGGCCACCCACGAGGCGGGCATCCCGGCCGGCGTCCTGAACATCCTGCCCGCCAACCTCCAGGGCAGCGTCAGGCTCACCGAACACCCGGACGTCGACATGATCGGGTTCACCGGCAGCACGGCCGTCGGCAAGCAGATCGCCCTGGCCTGCGCGGCGCAATTGCGGCGTTGCGCCCTGGAGTTGGGGGGCAATGCGGCCGCCATCGTGCTGGAGGACGCGCCGCCCAGCCTGCTCGCCGGCCTGGCTCACCTAGGCCTCGCCCTCAACAACGGCGAGGCCTGTATCGCCCAGCGGCGCATCCTGGTCCCTCGCGCCCGGCACGACGAGATCGTCGGCCTGCTCTGCACGGCGGCCAAGGGTCTGGCGGTGGGCGATCCCAACACCCCCGGGACGATGATCGGCCCCATGGTCAGCCGCGTCCACCAGCGGCGGGTCCTGGACTATATCGAAATCGGCCGCGCCGAGGGCGCGACCGTCGCCTGCGGCGGCCGCGCGCCAGAGGGACTCGAACAGGGCTTCTATGTGGAGCCCACCGTGCTCGCCAACGTCAACAACACCATGCGCGTGGCGCGCGAGGAGATCTTCGGTCCCGTCGTCTGCGTGATCCCCTATGACAGCGTCGAGGAGGCGATCGCCATCGCTCAGGATACGGAATATGGCCTGTCGAGTTCCGTCTGGACCGCGGACCCCGACGCCGGCGCGGAGATCGGGCGGCGGCTGCGAGTCGGCTCGCTCTATGTCAACGCCACCATGACGCTGGACCCGGCCATTCCGTTCGGCGGCTTCAAGCATTCCGGCCTCGGCCGGGAAAACGGCCCCGAGGGCCTCGCCGAATACTGCGAATTGCAACCCCTGTTCACGCCAATCCAGGCGCCCGCCGCCGTCCAGGAAGGCGCGACTTGAACACCCAAACCGCCGTCGCTGGACCCAAGGGCGCCATCCGTTCCGCGCGATCTGCAAGAAGGCCGGCCTGCTGAACCGCGGGGGCGGGACCGGCGGGGGCACGATGCGGCATGCTCAATAGATGGCGGCGAACGGGTTTTCGAGTGAATTCCGGGTCCCCGAGGGGGTATCGGACGCTCTGATCATGTCGATGAGCGCCCGCAGGGCGGCTGGAACCTGCCGATGGCCTGAATAATAGAGAAAGAGTCCCTCCATCTCGGGTAACCAGTCTTCCAATACGCGGACCAGGTGCCCGGAACGCAGGAAAGGTTCGGCCTGGCCTTCAATCGTGCAAGCGATGCCCAGCCCGTCGACCGCGGCGCGCAAGGCGAGTTCGTTATTGCTGACGGTCACCCGACCCTGGACCGGAAGCCGCCACGCTTCGCCATCGCGCTCGAATGGCCAATCCAGCAGGCCGCCATCGGGATCTCGCCGAGACTGAATGCAGTGGTGGCGGGCCAGATCATCCGGCGTGCGGGGCGGACTGTGCTTGGCGAAATAGGATGATGCGCCGACCACCGCCAGTTTGAGCGGTCCCGTCACCCGAACGGCGATCATGTCGGTCGACGCCCGATCCTGGGGGCCAACCCCCGCGTCGAATCCTCTCGACACGACGTCGATGGCCGCCTCGTCCACATCCACTTCGAGATGGACATCCGGATAGGTGGTGAGGAACCGGCGCCATATCGGAGCGATCACGGCGACGGCCGCCAAGTGGGTCGCGTAGATTCGAAGCCGCCCGTAGGGACGACTTCGTTCCTGGTTCAAATCGTCCAGGGCGTTGCCGATTTCCTCGATCGCCGGCCGAAGCCGCTCCAACAAGCGAACGCCGGCGTCCGTCAGCGAAACGCTCCGTGTGGTGCGGTTCAGGAGCCGGACGCCCAGGCGTTCCTCCAACTGCCGCATCGAATGGCTGATCGCGGAGGGGGTAAGGCCCAACCGAGACGCCGCCACCTTGAAACTGAGGTGGTCGGCGACGGTGACAAAGACGGTGAGATCGGCGAGGCCATCGCGCAGCATTGATGAAAATCCCTCATCTCTAAATGCAATAAATACAGGATTTTCATTTCCTGTCATCGCCATAGTGTGTCGCCAGGCGCATTTGACCTCGACCGGGCATGCGGGTTGGCGACGGGAGAAAAGTTTGTCCTCCGACACGGCAGTGGCTCCGGCCGCGAAAGTCGACGCTCCACAACACCCGCCCGACGACCAGTTTGAGCGATCCCCGGCTTCTCAAAAGGACGCTCACTCCGGCACCCGGAGTTGGATTCGCCCGGCGCTGTTCATGCTGTTGCCCATCGCGCTGATCGGCGGCGGATATTGGTACGTCACCGGCGGGCGGATCATCACGATGGATGACGCCTATGTCGAAGCCGACAAGGTCGGCGTGTCCACGGATGTTTCCGGCGTGGTCAAGGAAGTCGACGTCACCGAGAACCAGAGGGTCGAGGCCGGCCGCGTTCTCTATCGATTGGATGACCTTCCGTTCTGGCTGGCCGAAAAGCGCGCCGAGGCCCAGGTCGGGATGGTGCGGGATTCCTTGAACGCGCTCAAGGCGAGCTATCGGGACATGCAGGCGCAGATCAAGCAGGCGCAAACCGACGTCGACTATTACGCCACCGAAGGCCGCCGCCAACAGGACCTGCTGAACGCCCATGTGGCGTCGGAAGCGAATTTCGACACCGCGCGCCGGAACCTGCAGAACGCCCAGGGAAAGGTGACCTCCCTCAACCAGCAGCTCGCCGGAATCGCCGCCAATCTGGACGGTCGTCCAGACGGCCCCGTCGACCAGAATCCTCGCTATCTGGAGGCCCTGGCGCAGCGGGACGAGGCGTCGCGCCAACTCGCCCACACCGTGGTCAAGGCGCCGTTCTCCGGCATCGCGACGAATGTGCCGTCGATCGCGCCGGGCAAGTTCCTGCCAGCCTCGACGACCGCCTTCTATCTCGTGGCCGCCGATCACGCCTGGATCGATGCGAACCCAAAAGAGACGGAGCTGACCCATGTGCGGCCGGGACAGCCGGTCACGGTGAAGGTCGACACCTACCCTGACGTGAAGTGGCGCGGATCCATCGAGAGCGTCAGCCCGGCCGCGGCCCAGGAATTTTCGCTGCTGCCGGCGCAGAACAGCAGCGGCAACTGGGTCAAGGTCGTCCAGCGGATCCCGGTGCGGATTCGCGTCGATACCCGCGTTGGGAAACTGCCGCCGCTGCGCGCCGGAATGAGCGTCGAGGCCGAGGTTGATACTGGCCACGCCCGGGGTCTTCCAAACGTCCTGACCGGGATGCTTGGCCATGATCGGCGGGGTCGGTAATGGCGGAAGACCGCGCGCCAGAGGGTCACAATCGCGCGGCGATCACCGTCTGCGTGATCCTCGCCACCCTGATGCAGGCTCTCGACGGGACCATCGCCAATGTCGCGCTGCCTTACATGCAGGGCAGTGTGTCGGCGACGCAGGATCAGATCGCCTGGGTCCTGACCTCCTATCTCGTAGCCGCGGCCATCATGACGCCCGCCACCGGATTCCTCGCGGGTCGGTTCGGACTCAAGGCCGTCCTTCTGGCCTCCGTCGCTGGTTTCACCGTCGCATCGATGCTGTGCGGAGCGGCGCAGTCGTTGGTCGAGATCGTGATGTTCCGGGTCTTGCAGGGCGTGTTCGGCGCGGCTCTGGTTCCGCTCTCCCAGACCGTCTTGATGAACATCTATCCGAAGGAGCAGCAGGGATCCGCGATCGCGATGTGGAGCCTCGCCATCATGGTTGGCCCGGTCCTGGGACCCGTTCTCGGCGGCTGGCTGACGTCCTATAGCTGGCGCTTCGTCTTCTATATCAACCTACCGGTCGGGATCGCGGCCTTTCTCGGTTTGAGCGCCTTTCTGCCGAAGGTGGCTGGAAACGCCCGGGTGAAGCTGGATTGGCTTGGCTTCAGCGCGCTGAGCATCGCGATCGGCGCCGCGCAGATCCTGTTGGATCGGGGCGAGGAGCTGGATTGGTTCGGTTCAGGCGAGATCATAACCGAAGCGATCATCGCTGCTTCCGCCTTTTACATTTTTCTTGTCCACACCTTTACCGCGCGAGAGCCTTTCATCAGGCCGTCGTTGTTCCGTGATCGCAGCTTCACGGCTGGATCGCTGTTCGGCGTCATCGTCGGCTTGACCTACTTCGCCTCTCTGGCGCTGCAGCCGCCCTATCTGCAGAACCTGATGAACTACCCGGTCGTAAGCGCGGGTCTGGTGCTTGGGCCTCGCGGCCTTGGCACCATGGGCGCGACGCTGCTCGTCGGAAGGTTCATCGGGCGCGTCGATACGCGCCTGCTGCTGGCCATCGGCCTCGGGTGTACGGTCTGGTCATTCTACACCGTGACCGGTTGGACGCCGGATGTTTCGCGGACGACCATCATCGGCGTTGGGGTGGTCCAAGGGATCGGCCTCGGCTTTCTCTTCGTGCCGCTCAGCGTGGCGACCTTGGCGACGCTCACGCCGGAGCTGCGGGCGGAAGGCGCGGGGTTCTACACTCTGATGCGCAATATCGGGTCGAGCGTCGGCATCTCGGTGGTGAACGCGCTGCTGACCCGGAACACGCAGGTGAACCACGCCGTCATCGCGAAGTCGGTCACGGCGGTCAACCGCATGTTCGAGGAGCCGGCCATCGCGCGGGCCTGGAACCCCGCCACGGCGGCCGGGCGCGCCGCCCTCGATTCCGTGGTCACGCGGCAGGCGCAGATTATTGCCTATATCGACGACTACAAGCTGCTGATGATCGCCACGCTGGTGGTGACGCCGCTCCTGTTGGTCTTCCGAAAGCCGTCCGAAGGGGCGGCCGCAGTTCACGCAATGGCGATGGAATGACAGTGCAAGCCCAATCAAAGCCGTCTCTGTTCGCGGGCGCGGCCATCCTTGTTCGGAGCAGGGCGCCCGTGGCGATCATGCTGGCGCTGACGGTTTCAGCCTGCACGACGGTCGGGCCGAACTTCAAGTCGCCGGCGGCGCCGGCCATCTCGCGCTATACGGCGCCCGAAGAGGGAGGCTTGCCGGGCGCCGACGCCGGGCCGGCGGCGCCAAGTCAGACTGTCGCCCTCGGCGACAAAGTCGCCGTCGACTGGTGGACCCTCTTCCGATCCCAGGACCTCGACGCGCTGGTCAAAGAGGCGATCGCCGGCAGCCCGACGCTTGAAAGCGCGAAGGCGAGGTTGGCGGCGTCCCGCGCGGAAGTCGCGGCAACCTCGGGCGCGCTCTATCCCCAGGTGAGTTTTGGGGTGACCGCCGAGCGTGAGAAAGAAAGCGCCGACGCTTTTGGGCTGACGGGAGCCCAAGCGCCCCTGCCGCCCAACTTCAACTACTTCCAGGTCGGTCCCACGGCCAGCTATACGCTCGACCTGTTCGGCGGCACGCGCCGCCGCATCGAACAGCAAGCCGCGTTGGCCGAATTCCAGCGCGACCAGCTCGGCGCCGCCTACCTGACCCTGACCGGCAATACCGTCACCGAGGCGATCCAACTGGCCGCCGTGCGCGCCCAACTGAAGGCTGTCGGGGATATTCTCGACATCGACCGGCAGAACCTGGACCTGGTGCGCAAGGAACGCCAGGCCGGGTCCGTGCCGGACAGTGACGTGGTCGCCGCCGAAAGCCAACTCGCGGCGGACGAGACCCTGAAGCCTGGGCTCGATCAACAGCTAAGCGCGGCCAAGCATGCGATGGCCATCCTGCTCGGCCGCGCTCCAGGCGATTGGTCGCCGCCGGATTTCGATCTCGCCACACTGACGCTGCCGGGCCAATTGCCTTTGAGCTTGCCTTCGGCGCTGGTCCGCCAGCGCCCCGACATCCAGGCGGCCGAAGCCCAACTCCACGCGGCGAGCGCGCGCATCGGCGTCGCGACCGCCCAGCTCTACCCTTCCATCACTCTGTCGGCCGGGATCACCGCATCGTCGTTGAACGACGGCAATCTGTTCAACCCATCCGGGCTCGCATGGAGCATCGCCTCCGGCCTTACCCAGCCGGTGTTCGACGGAGGGACAAGGCGGGCGGAACGCAACGCCGCGTTGGCCGATTTCAAAGCCTATGCCGCCGACTACAAGCTGACGGTGCTGCGGTCATTCGGACAAGTCGCCGACATCCTCGAGGCCCTCAAGCACGACGCGGCTTTCCTCGCGGCCCAACAGCGCGCGCTCGACACCGCGTCGGAATCCGTGCGCTTGCAACATATCAACTACGCCGAAGGCGGCGCGGGATTGCTCAACCTGCTCGACGCGGAACGCCAGTATCAGCAGGCCTCGCTCGGCTATGCGCGGGCCACCGCCCAGCGCTACCAGGACACGATTCAATTGCTGGTGGCGATGGGCGGCGGTTGGTGGGACGCGAATCTCACCGTCGCCGACAACAGGCCGGTCACGTTGGAGAGACATCGATGACCCGCGGCGGGGCCGTCGGCCAATCCATTAGCTCACTTCCATTCGCCTTCCGGCTCGTCGTCCCACCGCCCAGACCCGGACGCGAGCCGGACTCCCCGGCGCCATTCCCCCATGGCGCGGGGCGGGCGTCCCAACGCTCTTCCCCCACGAGCGTTGGGACGCCATCTTTTGCCGGCCCTTGCTCGGATAACCCGCCGGCGCGCGTTCAAAAGTCAAGGACAGCAGCGGTTTTGAGATGAGCTTCGGCATGGCTCCCGCACGCGCGGCGGGGTCGACCACGATCGGCATTCAGGTCGCGGCGGGCGGTTTCAGGGCCGCTTCCGAAGCAAGGCGAGGCGCGGCGGCCCGCGCGATGAAATTGCGCACGACAGGCGATGTCTCGCCGCGGCGGTGGGCCAGGGCCAGCCGCGCGATCGGCGCCTCACCCGCGATCGCGCAATACGCAACACCGGGAATCCGCATCCGGCTCATCGACGCCGGCACGATCGACACGCCGAGTTCCGCGGCCACCAGCGTGATCACCGAGGCGATCTGCGGAGCCAATTGCCCGATCACGGGATCGAAGCCGGCCTTCCGGCAGGCGTCGATGATGCTGTCATAGAGCGTCGGGCCGATCGGACGTGGAAACATCAGAAATGATTCCGTCTTCAAGTCCGCGAGATCGACTTCCTGCCCCGTCGCGGAGCGATGGTTGGCCGGCAGGGCCGCCACCATCGGCGCTTCCGAGAGCAAGCTGAGCTGGAACGCTTCGCTTCCGACGGCGCCGGGCCGCAGGAACGCCGCGTCCAAGGAGCCGTCCCGCAGGCCCGCCACGAGACGCGTCGTGTTGGCCTCCTCCAACCAGAGGTCGACGTCGGCATAGGCCCGGCGGAACGCTCGAATGGTCCCCGGTACGACCTCATTGAAGGCCGACGCGGCGGTGAAGCCCACGCGAAGCGAGCCGGTCTCGCCGCGGGCGGCCCGCCGCGCCGCCTTCGCCGCCCGTTCGGCGAGGCCCGGCATCTCCTTCACTACGTTCAGGAATGCCTCGCCCGCCGGGGTGAGCTCCGCGCCATGCGCGAGGCGGTGAAACAGCGGCGCGCCGATCTCGACCTCCAAATCCTTGATCTGCTGGCTGAGCGGCGGCTGCCCGATCCCGACCTTGGCGGCGGCCCGCGTGAAGTGGCGCTCCTCCGCGACCGCCAGGAAATAGCGGATGTGCCGCAGTTCCATCATCATCTCCAATAGCAATGAAAAGAGCCACAAATATATATTGGATAGATGATTGAGGCGAGCCTATCTCATCGTCGCGAGATAAAAGGAGGCCTCCGATGACCGGCCAGCGGATCAAGGCTTTCCCCGGCGCCGCCCGATAGGCCGAACCCTCATGCGAGATAATGTTCAATTCAATCAACCGACAAATTGAAACAGACGGAGAGAAGAGATGACTATTACGCCCGACCGTGTTCGCGAGATCTTCAAGGGATTGGAGAACGGCGACGGCGCCGCCTTCTTTTCGCACGTGGCCGACGACGTCGACTGGATCGTGGAG
>DATAYD010000088.1:0-21272 GCA_036272715.1 Caulobacteraceae bacterium
GCCCTGGCCAGGCTGTCGGCCGCCAAGACCCGTGAAAAAGCCGCCCGCCGGCAGCTCGAGGCCACCGCCCGCGCCAATTTCGCCGCCCAGGCGCAGACCCATGCGGCGGTGGTCGACCTTCTGGAGGCGCGCAATCATTCCGACCTGGCCCGCCGGGTCGACGAGATCGCCCGCCTCCGCTTCGGCCTGATCGCCGGTGTGATCGCCCTGGAACTCCCCGGCGGCGTGCCGGCCGGTTGGATGCCGCTGCCGCCCGACGGCGCGGATGGCCTGCTGGGCCAGGCGGGTCTCGCCCGCATGGGCGCGCCGGGCCCCGCCCGGGCGCTGTTCGGCGAGCAGGCCGATGCGGTGGCCAGCATCGCCATGGTCCGCATGGCCCTGTGGAGCCCGGCCCGACAGGGCGCGCTGGTGTTCGGCTCTCCCGACGTCGACGGCTTCACCGGCGACATGGGCGCTGAACTGGTCGCCTTCCTGGCGCGGGTGATCGAGCGCATGGCGGAACGATGGCCGGTGTTCTAGCGACCGAAGCCGGCGTTTCCAGCGCCCGCGAGGCGCTGGCCGCTTGGCTGTCCTATCTGGCGTACGAGCGCCGGGCGTCGCCCCGCACCGTCCGCGCCTATGGCGACGCCGTCGGCGCCTATTTGAGCTTTCTGGAGCGGCATCGGGCAGAAAGCCTGGCCTTGGCCGGCCTCGCCGACATTTCCGGCGGGGATGTGCGGGCCTATCTGGCGTTCCGTCGTTCTGGGGATCGGCCGCTCGCGCCGCGTTCGGTCTCCCAGGCCCTGTCGGCGATCCGCGCCTTTCATCGTTGGGTCGATCGGCGCCTGGGCGTGGCGAACGCGGCGATCGGCCTGGTGCGCGGGCCGCGCCTCGTTCCCGGCGCGCCGCGTCCGGTTTCAGAGGACCACGCGCGCGGATTGATCGAAGACGCGGCCGCCGATCCCGACCGCGCGGATTGGGAGGCCGCCCGCGACGAAGCGCTCCTGACCCTGCTTTGGGGCTGCGGCCTGCGGATCTCCGAGGCGCTGTCCCTGACCGGCGCGGACGCGCCGCTGGGATCGTCGATCCGGGTGACGGGCAAGGGCGGCAAGACGCGTCTTGTCCCCGTGCTGCCGGCGGTCGCCGAGGCGGTCGAGGCTTACCTGGCCAGCCTGTCCGCTCGTCCGGCGCCGGATCAGCCGCTGTTCCGCGCCGTCCGCGGCGGCGCCTATAGTCCCCGGCACGCCCAGGCCCTGATGCAGAAGCTGCGCGGCCGCCTTGGCCTACCGGCCAGCGCCACGCCGCACGCGCTGCGCCATTCCTTCGCCACGCACCTGTTGGGCGGGGGGGCGGACCTCCGGGTGATCCAGGAACTCCTGGGCCACGCCTCGCTCTCGACCACCCAGCGCTATGCCGATGTCGACGCGGCGGCCCTGCTGGCGGTGTACGCCAAGGCGCACCCGCACGCTTGAGCCTTTGCTAATCGTCACCGCCGGGACAAGCCCGGCGGTGACGATACCGTGAATCGCCCCTTCAGGCCTGCATCGTCCAGCCTTCGACGCCCATGGCCGCCTGGCGCAGGGCCTCGGACCGGGTCGGGTGGGGATGGCAGGTGCGGGCCACGTCCTCGGAGGCGCCGCCGAACTCCATGGCCACGCAATATTCCCCGATCATCTCGCCGACATCGGGGCCGATCATGTGGACGCCGAGGATGCGGTCGCTTTTGGCGTCGGCCAGCACCTTCACGAACCCCTCGGCCTCATGGTTGACCTTGGCGCGGGCGTTGGCGGTGAACGGGAACTTGCCGACCTTGTAGGCGACGCCGGCGGCCTTGAGTTCTTCCTCGGTTTTGCCGACGGAGGCGACCTCGGGGAAGGTGTAGGTGACGCTCGGGATCACGTCATAGTTCACGTGGCCCGCCTTGCCGGCGATCAATTCGATACAGGCCACGGCCTCGTCCTCGCCCTTGTGGGCCAGCATCGGACCGTGGGTCACGTCGCCGATCGCCCAGACGCCGGGCGCGCTGGTCTTGAAGTGGTCGGTGTCGATGAAGCCGCGCTTGTCGGGGGTTATGCCGACCGTTTCCAACCCGAGGCCCTCCGTGAACGGCCGCCGTCCGATGGCCAGGAGCACATAGTCGGCCTTCAGGGTCTCGGCTGTTCCGCCGGCCACCGGTTCGACGCTCAGCTCGACGCCGTCGTCCAGGGCCTTGGCGCCGGTCACCTTGGAGCTCAGCTTGAAGGCGACGCCCTGCTTGGCCAGGGCGCGCTGGAGGGTCTTGGCGGTCTCGGCGTCCATGCCGGGGGTGATACGATCCAGGAACTCCACCACCGTCACCTTGGCGCCCAGCCGTCGCCAGACCGAGCCCAGCTCCAGGCCGATAATGCCCGCGCCGATCACGATCAGGCTGCCAGGGACCTCCGGCAAGGCGAGGGCGCCGGTGGAATCGACGATCCGCTTCTGGTCGACCGTCACACCCGGCAGGGGCGCTGGCTCCGAACCCGTGGCGATGACGATGTTCTTGGCTTCCAGCTCGGTCTTGGAGCCGTCCTCGGCGGTGACCGTGACCGCGCCAGGGCCGGTGATCGCGCCGGCGCCCTTGATCCAATCGACGTTGTTCTTCCTGAACAGGAATTCGACGCCCTTGGTCAGTTGGCCAACGGTCTCGGCCTTCTGCTTCATCATATTGGGGAGGTTCAGCTTGACGCTGGCGTCGATGCCCCAGCTGGTGAAATCCTTCTCGGCCATTTCATAGAGTTCCGAGGCATGCAGCAGCGCCTTGGAGGGAATGCAGCCGACATTCAGGCACGTGCCGCCCAGGGTGACGCGTTTCTCGATGCAGGCGGCCTTGAGGCCGAGCTGGCCGGCGCGGATCGCCGCGTTGTAGCCGCCGGGGCCGCCCCCGATGATGACGACGTCGTATTGGGCCATGGGCTTTTCGTCCTGATTCCGGCCGACCTCAAAGGTGCGGCGTCCGATGCTGCTCAATCCGCGTCCGGGGCCGACCAGTCAATGGTCCTGAGCCCCAGCATGCGAAGACGACGTTCCGCGAGCGGCCCTCGGCGATCACGGCCCGGTCATTGCCGAGCGCCTAGGCCGAGGTGACCGCCGCTCACCAGAAACACCGTCATCGCCGCGCTTGTCGCGGCGATCCATTCCGTGAAGGCGCGGGTTCAACCCGGCGCCAGAATTGATCGCCCCAGCCTCACGGAATGGATCGCGATCGGGGGTCCGCCGCCGGATCAGATGTCCAGCAACAGCCGCTGCGGGTCCTCGATGTGTTCCTTGACCTTGACCAGGAAGGTCACCGCGCCCTGGCCGTCGACCACGCGATGGTCGTAGCTGAGCGCCAGGTACATCATCGGGCAGATCACCACCTGGCCGCCGACCACCATCGGCCGGTCCTGGATCTTGTGCATGCCCAGTATGCCGGACTGGGGCGCGTTCAGGATCGGGGTGGACATCAGCGAGCCATAGACCCCGCCGTTGGAGATGGTGAAGGTGCCGCCCTGCAGGTCCTCCATGGCCAGTTGGCCATCGCGGGCCTTCTTGCCGAGGGCGCCGATGGCCTTTTCGATTCCCGCCAAGCTCAGCGTGTCACAATCTCGAACCACGGGCACGACCAGCCCCCGATCGGTCCCGACCGCGACGCCGATGTCGTAGTGGTTCTTGTAGATCAGGTCCGCGCCGTCGATCTCGGCATTGACCTCGGGCACATCCTTGAGCGCGGCCACGCAGGCCTTGACGAACACGCTCATGAAGCCGAGCCGCGCGCCGTGACGCTTTTCGAACGCATCCTTGTAGGTGTTGCGCAGGGCTATGACCGCGCTCATGTCCACCTCATTGAAGGTGGTCAGCATGGCGGCGGCGTTCTGGGCTTCTTTCAATCGCCGCGCGATGGTCTGGCGCAGGCGCGTCATGCGCACCCGCTCTTCGCGTTCGGCCGCGGGCCGCTCGGCGACGGCGACCTGAACCGAGGGAGGCGGGGCCGCGGCGATGGCGCCCTGCTCCAGGGCGGCCAGGGCGTCGCCCTTGGTGATCCGGCCGTCCTTGCCCGTACCGCTGATGGCGGCGGGATTGAGCTTGTTCTCCTCGACGATGCGCGCGACCGACGGCGACAGCGGCAGGTCCGCGGCCGGGGAAGCCGTGGCGGCGACGGGCCCGGGCGCCGGGGCGGGTTTCGCGGGTTCGGGCTTGGCGGCCTCGGCCGGCTTGGGCGCGGCCTTGGCTGGCGCAGCGCCGCCCGCCGTGACGCGGCCCAATACCGCCCCCGGCGTCACCGTGTCGCCTTCGCCGGCGGTGATCTCGGAGAGGACGCCGTCTTCCGGCGCCACCACTTCCAGGGCGACCTTGTCGGTTTCCAGCTCGACCAGCAATTCGTCCTTCTTGACCGGCTCGCCCGCTTTTTTAGTCCAGCGTGACACCGTCGCCTCACTGACAGACTCTCCCAGCGCCGGGGTCATGATGTCGGTCATCCGGTTTCTTCTCCTTGGTCGGTTCGAATCCGACCGGCTTTTAAGCGAAAGCTTCGGTCAGGAAGGCGTTCAGTTCCTTGGTGTGACGGCTCATCAGCCCGGCGGCCGTGGAAGCCGAGGCGGGGCGGCCGACATAACGGGCGCGCTTAGCCTCGACGGGCAGGCGGGCCAAGGTCAGCTCAAGCCACGGATCGACGAAGGTCCAGCCGCCCATGTTCTTGGGTTCTTCCTGGCACCAGACGAATTCCGCCTTCTTGAAGCGGGAGATCTCGATCGACAGCGACTTCATCGGCCAGGGATAGAACTGCTCCAGCCGCAGGATGTAGACATTGTCCACCCCCGCCTTCTCCCGCGCGTCCAGCAGGTCGTAATAGACCTTGCCGGAGCACAGGATCACCCGGCGGATCTCCTGTTCCGGCTTCAGCCGCGCGGTGGTCAGGCCGGTGTCCAGTTCGGCGTCGTCCCACAGTACGCGGTGGAAGGACGAGCCCTCGGCCATGTCGGTCAGACGCGACACCGCCTTTTTATGACGCAGCAGCGACTTCGGCGTCATCAGCACCAGCGGCTTGCGGAATGGCCGGTGCATCTGGCGGCGCAGGATGTGGAAGTAGTTGGCCGGGGTCGAGCAGTTGGCCACCTGCATATTGTCTTCGGCGCAGATCTGCAGATAGCGCTCCAGACGCGCGGAGGAATGCTCCGGCCCCTGGCCCTCATAGCCGTGCGGCAGCAGCATCACGAGGCCCGACATGCGCAGCCACTTGCGTTCGCCCGAGGAGATGAACTGGTCGACCACGACCTGGGCCCCGTTGGCGAAATCGCCGAACTGGGCTTCCCAGAGCGTCAGGGTGTTCGGGTCCGCCAGGGAGAAGCCGTACTCGAAGCCCAGCACCGCCTCTTCCGACAAGGCTGAATCGATGCCTTCGAACCAAGCCTGGCCAGGGCGGATATTGTTCAGCGGGGTGTAGTGTTCCTCGGTGGTCTGGTCGATCAGGTCGGCATGGCGCTGGACGAAGGTGCCGCGCACGCTGTCCTGGCCGGACAGCCGCACCGGGACGCCCTCGTCGAGCAAGCTGCCGAGCGCCAGGTGCTCGGCGGTGCCCCAATCAAGGCCCTCGCCCTTCACGATCGCTTCGCGCCGGTTCTCGATCACGCGGCGAACGGTCTTGTGGGCGTTCAGCCGGTCGGGAATGGCGGTCAGCTTCAGGCCGATGTCGCGCAGCTTCTGGACTGGAACGGCGGTCTGGCCGCGACGTTCCTCGCCCTCGGCCAGGGCCATGTGGGACCATTTGCCGTCCAGCCAGTCGGCCTTGTCCGCCTGGTAGCTCTTGCCGTCCTCGAATTCACGGTCGAGGAAGGCCTCGAACTCGGACACCCAGGTGTCGACATCGGCCTGGGTGACCACGCCCTCCTCCACCAGTCGGCGGCCATAGAGTTCGCGGGTCGAGGGGTGCGCCTTGATGATCGAATACATCAAGGGCTGGGTCATGGTCGGGTCGTCGCCCTCGTTGTGACCGAAGCGGCGATAGCAGAACATGTCGATGACCACGTCCTTGCCGAACTTCTGCCGGTACTCGGTGGCCACCTTGGCGGCGTAGACCACGGCCTCGGGCGCGTCGCCGTTGGCGTGGAAGATCGGCGCCTCGACCATCAGCGCCACGTCCGACGGATAGGGGCTGGAGCGCGAATAGCGCGGGTTGGTGGTGAAACCGATCTGGTTGTTGACGATGAAATGCAACGTCCCGCCGGTGCGATAGCCCCTCAGTCCGCTGAGCGCGAAGCATTCGGCCACGACGCCTTGGCCGGCGAAGGCCGCGTCGCCGTGCATCAGGATCGGCATCACGTGGCTGCGGCCGGCGGTCGAATCCTCGCGCAGCAGGAAAGCCTGCTTGGCCCGCGCCTTGCCGATCACCACCGGATTGACGATCTCGAGGTGGGACGGATTGGCGGTCAGCGACAGGTGCACCTTGTTGCCGTCGAACGAGCGGTCCGACGAGGCGCCCAGGTGATATTTGACGTCGCCCGAGCCTTCGATGTCGTCGGGCAGGGACGACCCGCCCTGAAACTCGTGGAAGATGACGTGGTAGGGTTTGCCCATCACGGCGGCCAGTACGTTCAGCCGGCCGCGGTGCGGCATGCCCAGGACGATATCCTCGACGCCGAGCGCGCCGCCACGCTTGATGATCTGCTCCATCGCCGGGACCAGGGATTCACCGCCGTCCAGGCCGAACCGCTTGGTGCCGGGGAAGCGCTTGTTCAGGAACCGTTCGAAGGTCTCGGTCTCGATCAGCTTCTTCAGGATCGCGATCTTGCCCTCGGGCGTAAACACGATCTCCTTGTCGCGCCCCTCGATCCGCTGCTGCAGCCAGGCCTTTTCGTCGGGATTGGTGATGTGCATGTACTGCACGCCCACATCGCCGCAATAGGTCCGCCTGAGGATCGCCAGGATCTCGCGAATGGTCGAGGTTTCCAGGCCCAGCACGAAGTCCAGGAAGATCGGCCGGTCGAAGTCGCTCTCGGCGAAACCATAGCTGGACGGATCCAGTTCGCTGGCGTCCTCCTTCTCGGAGATGCCCAACGGATCGAGATTGGCCGCCAGGTGGCCGCGCATCCGATAGGCGCGGATCATCATGATGGCGCGCAGGGAGTCCAGCGTGGCGGCGCGCACCGCGACAGGGCTGGCCACCGGCTCGCGCTCGACGATCTTGGCGCCCAGCTTGGCCTCGACCGCGGGCCAGAGCCCGTCCAGCGCGGAGAGCCATTCAGGGCGCGCCGGTGGAACGGCGGCGCCGTTGGGGGCCCAGGCCGGCTTTTCGGCCGCCCGCTTCACCGCGTCCGCCTGCTCGTGCAGCGAGGCGAAGAACGCGCGCCAGGAGGGCTCGACCGCGTTCGGGTCGGTCGCCCACCGGGCGTAGAGGTCTTCGACAAACGGCGCGTTGCCGCCATAGAGGAACGAGGTCTCGCTGAGAACCTGGTTCAATCGCCCCGGGGCGATGCTGGAGTCGTCCGCCATGGTCTCCGATCTCCGGCAAGCCGCCGCGGAGAAGAAGTTGAGCGCGGCTCGCCCGTTTCAGTACACTCTATCAGGCGCCTTTCAGCACCTCCACCAACGTCTCGCCTAATCTGGCGGGAGAAGGTGACATGCGTATGCCGGCGGCTTCCATCGCCGACGTCTTGTCCTCCGCGCCGCCCTTACCGCCCGAAATGATGGCGCCAGCATGACCCATGCGGCGTCCCGGAGGGGCGGTGCGGCCGGCGATGAACCCGACCATGGGTTTCTTAATCTTGGAATGCTTAATGAAGTCCGCCGCGTCCTCCTCGGCCGAACCCCCGATCTCGCCAATCATGATGATCGACTCGGTGGCCGGATCGGCCAGGAACATTTCCAGCACCTCGATGAATTCGGTGCCCTTGACCGGGTCGCCGCCAATACCGACGGCCGTGGTCTGTCCCAGGCCGACCTGGCTGGTCTGGAACACGGCCTCATAGGTAAGCGTGCCCGAGCGCGACACAACGCCGACGGAGCCCTGCTTGAAGATATTTCCCGGCATGATGCCGATCTTGCACTGGCCCGGCGTGAGCACGCCCGGGCAGTTCGGCCCGATCAGCCGCGACTTCGAGCCGGACAGCGAGCGCTTGACCTTGATCATGTCGGCCACCGGAATGCCTTCGGTAATGCAGACGATCAGTTCGATCTCGGCGTCGATGGCTTCCAGGATGGCGTCGGCGGCGAACGGTGGCGGGACATAGATCACGGAGGCGGTGGCGCCGGTGGCGTTAACGGCTTCGGCGACGGTGTCGAACACCGGCAGGCCGATATGGGTCTGGCCGCCCTTGCCGGGCGAGGTGCCGCCGACCATCAGCGTGCCATAGGCGATGGCCTGTTCGGAATGGAAAGTGCCCTGCGCGCCGGTGACGCCCTGGCAGATGACCTTGGTGTGCTTGTCGATCAGAATGGACATGGGGCGCGGGGATTTTCCAAAGGCGCGGGCGGTGGGCGCGTGGTGAAGGTCGGATAGAGCGGCGTTGGCGCCGGGGAGCCGGCTGGCGGACAGGTGAAGCTAGGCGGCGTCGCGCACGGCTTTGACGATCTTTTCAGCGCCGTCGGCGAGGTCGTTGGCGGCGATCACGTTCAGGCCGCTGTCGTTGATGATCTGCTTGCCGAGCTCGACATTGGTGCCTTCCAGGCGGACCACCAGCGGCACCTTCAGGCCGATCTCCTTGACCGCCTCGACCACGCCCTCGGCGATGATGTCGCAGCGCATGATGCCGCCAAAGATATTGACCAGGATGCCCTTCACGTTCGGGTCCTTGGTGATGATCTTGAAGGCCGCCGTCACCTTTTCCTTCGAGGCGCCGCCGCCGACATCGAGGAAGTTGGCCGGCTCGGCGCCGTAGAGCTTGATGATGTCCATGGTCGCCATGGCCAGGCCCGCGCCGTTGACCATGCAGCCGATCTCGCCGTCGAGGGCGATATAGGAGAGGTCGTATTTGGACGCCTCGATCTCCTTCTCGTCCTCCTCGGTCTCGTCGCGCAGGGCGACGACGTCGGCGTGACGGAACAGGGCGTTGTCGTCGAAGCTGACCTTGGCGTCGAGCACGCGCAGCTTGTCGTCGGTGGTGACGATCAAGGGGTTGATCTCCAGGAGCGCCATGTCCTTCTGGGTGAAGGCCTCATAAAGCGCCGGCAGGAGGGTGCGGGCCTGCTTGGCCAGGTCGCCGGTCAGGTTCAGCGCCTTGCTGAGCAGTAGGGCGTGGTGCGGGAAGACGCCGGTGGCCGGGTCGATCGAGAAGGTGATGATCTTCTCGGGGGTGCTGTGGGCCACTTCCTCGATGTCCATGCCGCCTTCGGTCGAGGCGACCACGGAGACCCGGCTGGTTTCGCGGTCGACCAGCATGGAGAGATAGAGTTCACGGGCGATGGCCGCGCCTTCCTCGATATAGAGCCGGCGCACCAGGCGGCCCTTCGGCCCGGTCTGGTGGGTCACCAGGGTCATGCCCAGCATGCGTTCGGCCTCGGCGCGGACATCGTCCAGCGACTTGACGACCTTGACGCCCCCGCCCTTGCCGCGCCCGCCGGCGTGGATCTGGGCCTTCACCACCCAGACCGGTCCGCCGAGGGTTTCGGCCGCGGCCACCGCCTCGTCCACGGTGAAGGCCGGAAAGCCGCGCGGGACCGGGACCTGGAAGCCCTGGAGGACGGCCTTGGCCTGATGCTCGTGGATGTTCATGGGATCGGGCCGTCCGTTGGAGGGAAAGGGATGCGCCCGTCCCGGCGGAGGGTCGCCTGAGCGCGGTTATAGGCGCCGCGATCCGGCCGCGCAACGCTTGAACCCCACCTATCAGAGGGTGATTTTGCGGGCGCCGCAGGGTTACCCCCGCGAGCCGACCGCCGCGGTGGCCCGGCGCTCCAGCTTGCCCCAGCCGACCCTGGGGCCCCGCACGGCGGTGACCACCGCCTTGACCACCACATAATACATGAGCTGGCGGTAGCCGAACCGCTGGACCGGGATCCAGGGCAGGTCGCTCCAGGGTGCGCGCCGCTCCAGCGCCATGCCCAGCGCCGCGGCCGACAGGTCGACGAAGATGAACACCGCCCAATAGAGCAGGGCCTGAACCAGATTGTCCGACCCGGCCTCGACCGGATGGAAGACGTGGTCCAGGCTGGCCGAGATCAGGCTCCAGACCACGGCCAGGTCGACCAGCGGCGCGGCCGTGGCCAGGAAGATCTGGAACAGCCAGATCTGGGGCAGGGCCACGAAGCCCAGCACTGGATGCTTGGGGCTGAAGGTCGACTCGCGGTGTTTCCACAAGCACTGCAGCGTGCCGAACGACCAGCGGAACCGCTGTTTCAGAAGGCCGCTCACGGTCTCGGGGGCCTCGGTATAGGCGCGCGCGTCGGGATCGAACTCCACGCGCCAGCCGGCGGCCTGGACCGCCATGGTCAGGTCCTGGTCCTCGGCGAGGGTGGAGGCGGGATAGCCGCCGAGTTGCTCCAGCGCGCCGCGCCGCCAGGCGCCGACCGCGCCGGGCACCACGGTCACGGCGCCCAGGGCCGCCAAGGCCCGCCGCTCCAGGTTCTGGGCGGTGACGTATTCCAGCGCCTGCCAGCGGGTGATGATGTTGCGCCGATTGCCGACCAGGGCGTTGCCGGCCACCGCGCCGACGCGGGGGTCGGCGAACCAGCGCACCAGCCGGCCGATGGTCGTGGGCGGGAACAGGGTGTCGGCGTCCAGGGCGACGATCACCTCGCCCTTGACCTGGTCGAGGCCGCGGTTGAGCGCCAGCGCCTTGCCGCCATTGGGGAACCGCATCAGCCGCACGCGCGAATCGTCGGCGAAATTGCGCTCGACCTCGCCAGAGGTGTCGTCGCTGGAGCCGTCGTCCAGCACCAGGACTTCCAGGCGCGACCAGCGCGACTCCAGGATCCGCGCCACCGACGAAGCGATCACCTTCTCCTCGTTGAAACAGGGGATCAGCACGCTGACCAACGGGCCGGCTTCCGGGTCGAGGTCGGTGGGGATCCGCCCGCTTTCCCGCGCGCGGTGGACCAGGGCCAGCACGGCGAGGAAGGCCAGGCGCGCGACGCCGAGCACGATCGCGGTGATGAACAGCGTGTGCAGGGCGTAGGCGATCCAGCGGAAGATATTGAAGCCGATCCGGTCGAGGGTCAGTTCGGCCCAGTCGCGCTGGGTCGGCGGCATCGCCTGGTCGGGGGTCATGCCGGCCAGTTCGGCCATGGTCACCAGCTTGTAGCCATGGGCGCGGAGCTGGTCGATGAGCACCGGCAAGGCCTGGACCGTCCGGCTGCGGTCGCCGCCGGCGTCGTGCAGCAGCACCACCTGGCCGGCGGTGTCCGGATTGGTGTCGGTCAGCCGCGCCAGCGTGCGCTGGACGATCAGGGCGGCGTCGGGCTTCTTCCAGTCGTCCGGATCGATCCGCAGGCCGGCGATCAGGTAGCCGAGCTTCTGGGCCGAGACGAGCGGGTCGACTTCGCGCGGGGTCGAAGGCTCGGCGTCGCCGAAATAAGGCGGGCGCAGCAGCCGCATCGACCGGCCGGTGATGGTTTCGAACAGCCTTTGGGTGGCGTTCAGCTCCAGATCGATCTCCGGGACGGGCAGGGCGGCGATATTGGGATGGGTGTAGGTGTGGTTGCCGACCAGCAGGCCCTGCTTGACCTCCCGCTCGACCAGGTCGGGGCGCTCCTGCATGTGCTCGCCGATCACGAAGAAGGTGGCGGGCGCGTTCTTCTGTTTCAGGATGTCCAGGATCTTCGGGGTCCAGCGGGCGTTGGGGCCGTCGTCGAAGGTCAGCGCCACCCAGCCAGGATGGGCGCCGTAGCGCTTGATCTCGTAAGAGGTCGGCAACATGTCGTAGTGCTGGTCGGCGATCAGGCCGTCGTCGGGGTCGATGACCACGGAGCGATGGCCCGCCGTCGGCGTGGCGGTCACGCTCAGGACTTCGCCGGTGCCGTCGAAATTGACATTCTGGCCGGGTACGAGATTGGCCAGGCCCGAAGCGTCGACCACGCCATAGGGCTTGCCGAGCACGCTCCAGACGCCGGGATCCTCCGGGCCCAGGCGCCACATGGCGTAGCCGCGCAGCCGCCAGGGATCGACCACCTTGATCCCATTGAACAAGGTCGTGGCGTCCAGGAACCAGACCGTATGCGCGGTTCCATCCCCATCATCGACATAGCCGAAGGTCGGATTGAGCTCATCGTCGTCCATGCGGATGGTCGCGTCGGATTCGCGCGCCAGCTCGATCGCCTCTTGGAAGGTCGTGACGTCGGCGACCTCCTTCTTGCCGGTCTTGACGCGCCAGTCGTAGCCATAGGAGCCGAAAGCCACGACGGTGTGGTTGGGGTCCAGGACCGATAGCCGCTTGTTGATATTGGCTTCGAACCAGGTCTCGCCAGCGGCGGGGCCGGGGTCGCTGTCCTGGCCGTGGTCGTCATAGGCCATCAGGACCAGGGTGTCGCTGGCGGCCTGCAGCTTGGTGAACGGCTGGTCGTCGTCATCCAGCGGGGCGGTCACCCAGAGTTCCAGGTTCAGGGGCTTCAGCGCCGCGTGCACCTGGTCCAGGAACGCCGGATAGTCCTTGATCGCCTTTGGCGAGATGTTCTCGAGGTCGAGCATGAAGCCTGAATAGCCATGCTTGGCCGCCTGGTCGGTCAGGGACCCGATCAGCTTCCGGCGCGCGGCGGGATCCTCGATCACGCCGTCGGCGATCGCGGGATTGAAGGCGCCGTTATAGAAGTTGTGCACCACCGCGATGATCGCCGGGGGGCGCTTGGCGCTGGCGATGACGGCGGCGGCTTCGGTGTCATTGGCGACGTCGATATCGCCCTTCGCGTCGGTCATCGTGATCCACTGGGGCGCCACGACGTCCAGATTGTTCACATGCTCCTTCAGCGACTGCAGCGACTCCGGGTCCCAACTGACATAGAAGCCGACGGTCAGCGGCTTGATCGCCTTGTTGGTGCCGGGGGCATTGGAGCGCCGGATCAGGCGTTTCAGCGGCTTGCCGCGGACGTGCTTGGTGTTTTCCTGGTGCAGGCCCTGAAGGACGCGGGGGTCCTGCAACTGGACCGTGGGAAGATGCGGCGCGAGGGCCAGGGTGGCCAGGAAGCCGGCCACGATCGCCGCCAACAGCGACAGCAGGAAGCCGCCCGCCTGCCCCGTGCGTTTCGCGCGCCGGCCGGAAGGATCATGAAAAACAAATGGTTCGGAGGACGACGGCTCCGGCTGGTCAGGCATGCTGGTGTGCGGAACCCCAAGGTCCGAAGCGAGGCCCCCACGAACGGGCGCCGATTCATAGCCCGTTTCAAAGAGCGCGTCAGCACCCCGGCGCGAGGCCTTCCGCGGCATCGCGGAATCCCGAGATTGACAGGGCGGCGGCCCCGGTCTTGATCGGTTCCGACGCGCCGTCGGCGTGATCCGGCCGTCGGCGGCGGTCGCAATCGGGAGCCTTCAGGGAGTTCCGCATCAGTGCCGGCCCAGGCCCGTCCCGCCGAACCCCGGACCTTCGCCGCGCACCTCGCGGCGGCCTGCCGCAACCATTGGCGCAGCTTCCTGGTGGCGGTGATCGCGGCGGTTTTCATGAGCGCGATCGGCGCCTTCGACAGCCGCTTGCAGCCACCCGTCCAGAGACTGTTCTTCTGGCTGGTCCTGTTGATGGGCGGCACCGTCCTGGGCTCCGCGATCATGAGCTTCGCCCGCGGCCTCTCGGTGCTGGATGATCGGCCCTGGCTGCGGGGCGCGACGCTGACCCTGCTGATCTGGGGGCCGGCGACCGTCATGGTCTGGATGGTCATCGCGTTCATGCGCTTCGCGCCGTTGAACCTGGCCAGCCTGCTCGCCAATGCCGGGCCGGTTCTGGTCGTCAGCGCGGCCATGACCATGATCAACTACCTCGCCGACCGCGATCCGCGGGCGACCCATGCGACCGAGGACGCCGCGGCGTCTCCGCCGCCTTTCCTGGCGCGGGCGCCCGCGCGCCTGCGGCGGGCCGAGCTTTACGCCGTCGAGGCCGAGGACCACTATCTGCGTTTGCACACCAGCGAGGGCTCGGACCTGATCCTGATGCGCCTGTCCGACGCCATGGATGAGCTGGAAGGAATCGAGGGCGCCCAGACCCACCGGTCCTGGTGGGTGGCGCGGGGCGGGGTCGACGAGGCTCGCCGCGCCGATGGCCGCGCCACCTTGCGGCTCAAAAGCGGCGCCGAGGTCCCGGTCAGCCGCACCTATGTCCGCGCCTTGCGTCAGGCCGGCTGGTTCTAGGAATCCGAGAAGGAACGACCATGACTTACCGCCCCCGCCGCAGCGTCCTCTACATGCCCGCCTCCAACGCCAGGGCGGTCGAGAAGGCGCGGGGCCTGGCCTGTGACGTGGTGATCCTCGACCTGGAGGACGCCGTGGCGCCGGACGCCAAGCCCGCGGCGCGCGGCCAGGCGGTGGAGGCGGTCCGCGCCGGCGGCTTCGGTCGCCGCGAGCTGGTGATCCGTTGCAACGGCCTGGATACGCCCTGGGGCGCCGACGACCTGAAGGCGGCCGCCGAGGCCGGCCCCGACGCCATCCTGGTCCCCAAGGTGAACGGCCCGGCCGATATCAAAGCCTATGAGGCGGCGATCGCCCATGCGCCGGCGCATACCCGCCTCTGGGCCATGATCGAGACCTGTCCGGCCGTCTTCGCCCTGGACGCGATCGGCGCGGTCAAGACCGCCGATCCGGCGTCGCGGCTCAGCGCCTGGGCGATGGGGCTCAATGACCTGGCCAAGGAGATGGGCTGCCGCCAGACGCCGGAGCGGACCCCGATGCTGGCGGTCCTGACCCTGGCCGTGGCCGCCGCCCGCGCCCACGGGCTGCTCATCCTGGATGGCGTCTGCAATGAGCTGGACGATCCAGCGGGCCTGGAGGCCCAATGCCGCCAGGGCGTGGACTTCGGCTTCGACGGCAAAACCCTGATCCATCCGAACCAGATCGAGACCGCCAACCGCCTGTTCGCCCCGCCGCCGGACGAAGTCGCCTGGGCGCGCGCGGTGATCGCGGCCTTCGCCGATCCTGCTAACCAGGGACGCGGCGCGCTCCGGGTCGAAGGCAAGCTGGCGGAGTTCCTGCACCTGGCCCAGTCGGAAAAGCTGGCCGCCGCCGCCGACGCCATCGCCCTGGCGGATACTCCGTGACGCCCGCCGCGGCCCTGGCCGCGCTCGCGCTCGGCGCCGCGCAGCCGGACCCCGAGGCGCCGCCCGCGTCCGGCGCGCCGTCCCCTCCGACCATCGATTCCCTGCTCGACCAGGCGCCGATCAGCGAGGATGCGCGCCAGGCGGCGGTGCGCTCGGCCTATGACGCGGCCCAGGCCCGGCGCGGCGACCTGGACGGCCGTTGGCGGTTGGACGCGGTCGGCGGTCGGACCCTCTATGTTTTCGAACTCTCCGATCCCGGCCAGATCGCCGATCCGCGTTCGGTCACGCCATATGTCCCCGTGATCGAGGGCGCCTGGCGAGACCCCGGCCGGCCGAGCGCGGCGGGCGGCTCCGGCTTCCTGGCCAGTGTTCGAAGAGATGGGACCGCGCTGAACCTGCGGTTCTTCGACCACGACGCCGCGCGGGCCCAGGTCGTCACGCTGCATCTAAAGGCGGACGGCGACTGGTCGGGCGTGATCGAAGGCGAGCGCCCGGCTCGGCCGGTGGTCATGAAGCGTTTTTGATCGCCAGCGCTGACCGCGCGGCGGCGCTGGCGCGTTCCAGCGCTTTTGCCGCATAGGCCTCCGCTCGCCCGACTCCCCACACCGGACCAGGCCAGACCGGGTCGTCCGCGCGGCGACCGACGACATGGACGTGCAGTTGCGCGGTGATATTGCCCAGCGCGCCGATGTTGAGCTTTTCGACCGGTGATCCGAGCGCGGCGCCGATCGCCTTGACGGCTTCTCCCGCGACGACGATTTCTTCCATCAGCGACGCGCGGTCGACCGCGGCCAGATCCGCGATTTCGCGGGCGCCCGGCCGCCGCGGAATCAGCACGATCCAAGGCCATCGCGAGTCCAATTGCAGCCGAATCTCGCAAAGCGCCAGGCTGGCGAGCGGCGCGCTGGTCTCCAGAAAGGCGGGGGCGATGTCGAATGCGGTCATCGACTTCGCGTTACCAGTCCACAGCCTTGCTGGCGAGCGCTTGCCCGATCCCCGATCCGGGGCTAGACCGCCAGGGACTTCCCCCGCAACTGAATGACCCGGAGACCTCCATGGCTCGCGCGAAGATCGCCCTCATCGGCGCCGGCATGATCGGCGGCACGCTCGCCCACATCGCCGCGCGCGAAGAGCTTGGCGACGTGGTGCTGTTCGACATCGCCGAGGGCGTGCCCCAGGGCAAGGCGCTGGACCTGGCCGAAGCCTCCCCGGTGTTCGGCAAGGACGCCGCGCTGAAGGGCGCCAACAGCTATGAGGACATCGCCGGCGCCGATGTCTGCATCGTCACCGCCGGCGTGCCGCGCAAGCCGGGCATGAGCCGCGACGATCTCCTGGGCATCAATCTGAAGGTCATGAAGGCCGTCGGCGAGGGCATCAAGGCGCACGCCCCGAACGCCTTCGTGATCTGCATCACCAATCCGCTCGACGCCATGGTCTGGGCGCTGCAGCAGTTCTCCGGCCTGCCGCACAACAAGGTGATCGGCATGGCGGGCGTGCTGGACTCGGCGCGCTTCCGCTACTTCCTGGCCGAGAAGACCGGGGTTTCGGTGGAGGACATCCACGCCTGGACCCTGGGTGGACATGGCGACGACATGGTGCCGATGGTGCGTCATTCGACGGTCGGCGGCCTGCCGCTGCCGGAACTGGTGCGCCAGGGCGTGATGACCCAGGACGAGCTCGACGCCATCGTCAAGCGCACCCGCGGCGGCGGCGGCGAGATCGTCGCCCTGCTCAAGACCGGTTCGGCCTTCTACGCCCCCGCCGAAAGCGCCATCGCCATGGCGGTCTCCTATCTGAAGGACAAGAAGCGGGTCCTGCCCTGCGCGGTCTATCTCAGCGGCCAGTACGGCCTCAGCGGCCTCTATGTCGGCGTGCCGGCGGTGATCGGCGCCGGCGGCGCGGAACGGATCATCGAGTTCCCGACCAATGACGACGAAAAGGCGATGTTCGCCAAGTCGGTGGAGTCGGTGCAGGGGCTGATGGCCGCGTGCAAGGACATCGATCCATCGCTGAAATAGGCCCGACGCTCGAAACCGGGCGGCTGATCCTCCGATCCCTCCGACCCGAGGATTTCGAACCGTGGGCCGTCTATATGGCCGATGGATTCGCGTCCCGGTTCATTGGCGGCCCGCAGGCGCGCTCGCAGGCCTGGCGCGGTTTCATGACCGTCGCCGGCGCCTGGGCGATGACCGGCTACGGCATGTTTTCGGTGATCGAGAAATCCACCGGCGCCTGGATCGGCCGGGTCGGACCTTGGGCTCCCGCCGACTGGCCGGGGAACGAGGTCGGCTGGGGCCTGATCGCCTCGGCCTGGGGCAAGGGCTATGCGGTGGAGGCCGCGACAGCGACGATCGACTGGGTGTTCGACCATCTGGGCTGGACCGACGTGATCCACTGCATCGACCCGGAGAACACGCCCTCGCAAAAGGTCGCCATGCGCCTGGGCTCGGTCAATCGCAGTCGCTGCAAGATGCCGGCGCCGTTAGAAGACACGGTCATCGAAGCCTGGGGCCAGAGCCGCGGGGAATGGCGAGCGCGGCGGTGACACCGACAGCGGACGAAGAATAAGGCGAGAGCAAAAAGTCAGAGTTCTTTGTGTGGCGCCTTTACCGGGTCTGGGAACCCGTCGCCTCTCGATAGAGGAAGACCAGTATCAGCCCAACGCGCTCGGCACATCGGTCTGGGCAAAATCGTCTCCCTTATACAAGAGCGGCAGGCCCCGCACCTTGGCCAGCGCGTAGCTGAACAGGTCACCGAAATTCAGCCCCGCAGGATGACCGCTGCCCTTTCCAAAAGCAACGAAGGCGGAGTAGGCCGCATCCATCTCCAACGCCCCCGGCGCGACTATTTCGAACGTCGGCAGCCGCAACAGGTCATCCACGAGCACCACGGCTCTCTGTCCGCGTCGGCCATGCACCACCATCCGTGCTTCAACCACCGACACCGTGCTGATCAGCGCCTTTTCGGCCTGCTGGATGGCTTGTACGAACACCTCACGCTCCGGCTCTCCGAACGCCATCGCCACGATGGCCGAGGTGTCGACGACAATCACCGCGGCAGGCCCAGATGGTCCCACTCCAGCGGATCGATGGCGTCGGAACGATCTGGAACACGGTCCAACTGAGCCAGGAGAGCGGCCATGCGGCCCTGGTTGTCCGCGCCCTGCATTTCGCCAGCGAGACGATCAATGGCCCGTTCGACAACCGCCGTCTTCGTCAACCCCGTAGCGCGCGCCAGCCGCTCAACCTTGGCCACAACCGCCGGATTGGCGATTTGCAGAGCCATGAACCGCTCCCGATATTGATATGTCCATGATCAATATACATGTGGTCTTGCGGGCAGGCAACCGGTCCCACCCACGGCGGCCTCACCCGTCGTAACTCCGCACGCCCTCAATGATCCGATCCTGGACGTCGGGCTCCAGATAGGGGTGCATCGGCAGGCTGAGCACCGTCCCGGCCTTGGCCTCGCTGACCGGCAGGCCGCCGGGCGCGGGATAGATCGCATAGCAGTCCTGGCGGTGCATCGGCATCGGGTAATAGGCCGCCGTCGGCACGCCCAGGGCCTTCAGGTGCGCCGCCAGGCCGTCGCGGTTCTCGTGCTCGATCGTATATTGCGCCCAGGTCGAGCGGCCGCCGGGAATGACGATCGGCGCGCGCGCGGATGTTCCGGCCAGCCCCTCGGCATAGCGCCCGGCGACCGCGTCGCGGCGGTCGAGTTCGTCGGCGAACACCGCCAGTTTCTCGATCAGGATCGCGGCCTGCAGCGTGTCCAGCCGGCTGTTCAGCCCGACGCGCATGTTCAGGTATTTCGGATCGTGGTCGAAGGTCCGGCCCTGGATGTCGCTGGCCGTGGCCTTGCCGTGGACGCGCAGGGAGTCGATCCGCTCCGCCAGCCAGGCGTCGTCAGTCAGGACCGCGCCGCCGTCGCCATAGCAACCCAGCGGCTTGGCGGGAAAGAAGCTGGTGGTCGTCACGTCGGCCCAGGTGTTCGGATGGCGGCCGTTCAAGGTGCAGCCGAAGCCCTGGGCGCTGTCCGCGATCAGTTTCAGGTCGTGTTTCCCGGCGATCGCCGCGATGGCCGGATAGTCGGCGGGCTGGCCGAACAGGTCGACGGCGATGATCGCGCGCGGAACCAGCTTGCCCTCCGCCTTGACGGCGCCGATCGCGGCTTCGAGCCCGTCGGGGTCGAGATTGTAGGTATCGGCTCGGATGTCGACGAATACCGGGGACGCGCCCAGCCAGGGAATCACCTCGCCGGTGGCCGCGAAGGTGAAGCTCGGGCAGAACACGGCATCGCCTGGCCCGACGCCCCAGGCCATCAGCGGCAGGACCAGGGCCTCGGTGCCATTGGCGCAGGACACCGCGTGGGTGGCGCCCGCGAAGGCGGCCAGTTGTTCCTCGAACGCCTTGACCTCGGGACCCATCACATAGGCCCCATGCGCCAGCACCTTGGCGATGGCGACGTCGATCCGGGGCTTGATCCGCCGCTGCTGAGCGGCGAGGTCGATAAAGGCGATGGTCATGCGGCGGCGATCCTGAAGTTTGGCGGAGGCTCTTAAGGAGCGTCGCTTTCGTTCGCGAGACAAACCCTGTAACCGACTGTTTCCCTTCGGACGCGGAGCTCTGGCGTGGAAAGCGTATTGGTGGCCGGCGGCGCCGGCTTCGTCGGATCCCATGCCTGCAAGGCTCTGGCGCGGGCGGGCTATCTGCCGGTGACCCTCGACAACCTGACCACCGGCCATGCGGACGCCGTGAAGTGGGGGCCGCTGGTCCAGGCCGACATCGGCGACGCCGAGGCGGTCATGGCGGCGCTCGACCAGCACAATATCACCGCGGCCATGCACTTCGCGGCCTCCAGCCTGGTCGCCGAGTCGATGGTCAAACCGGACCTCTATTACGCCAACAACGTCATCGCGACCCTGGGCCTTATCCAGGCCCTGGCCAGCCGGCGCGTGAGGCATATCGTGTTTTCCTCCTCCGCCGCGGTCTATGGCGCGGTCGAACCGGGCCTGATCGCCGAGGATCGGCCGCTGGCGCCCACCAATCCCTACGGCGAGACCAAGCGGGTGATCGAAGGCGCCTTGCGCTGGATCGGCGAGGCCAAGGGCTTCACCTGGGCCGCCCTGCGCTATTTCAACGCCGCCGGCGCGGACGAGGACGGCGAGATCGGCGAGCGCCATGATCCCGAGACCCACCTGATCCCCAACGTGGTCCGCGCCACCCTGGGCGCCGGCCCCGACCTGAAGATTTTTGGCGGCGACTATCCGACCCCCGACGGCTCGGCGGTGCGCGACTATATCCATGTCAGCGATCTGGCCGACGCCCATGTCGCCGCGCTGGCCTGGCTGAAGGCCGGCGGGGCCAGCCAGGCCTTCAATCTGGGTTCGGGCATGGGGCTGTCGAACCTGGAAATCGTCGCGGCGGCCGAGCAGGCCATGGGCCGCAAGCCGCCCTTCACCATGGCCGGCCGCCGGCCCGGCGACCCGCCGAGCCTGGTGGCCGATCCCGCCGCGGCCAAGGCCGCTTTCGGCTGGACGCCCAAACGCTCGGATCCGGTGACCATGATCCGGGACGTGGCCGCGTTCGAGGCCTCGCGGACGGCCCGTTAAGGCACGGCTAAGGTTAAGCGGCCATCATCGCGCCTTGCGTCCTCCAAACGCCAGAACGGGTGCGCCCACATGCCGACAGCCCACGCGCAAACCTCGCGGCTGACCGCGAACGGGCCGGCCGCGTGGCGCGCCAGCGTGGTGACCCTGGAGCCGCCGAAACGCGACCCCTTCGATCTGCGACTCAGCCTGACCCCGGTCTGGGACCTGCGTTCGGGCCTGATCAATGGCTCGACCATCGCCCGGTCCGAGCGATCGGGCGAGGTGGCGGCGGCCGACCTGGAGGAAGTCGACGTGGCGAGTTTCGCCTATGCCGCCGCGATCCTGGAGGATGAGGGCGATGTCGAGCGCCTGCGGTTGCCGGTCAGCTTCGTGACCCTGGCCACCCAGCGCGCGCGGGAGCGGCTGCTGCGCCTGACCGACTCGGTCCGCGAGACCATGCGCACGGCGGTCGTGATCGAGATCTGCAACCTCGACGCGGTGCCGCCGAGCCGGCTGATGGAGGTCGCCGGCCTGGTGCGCGGCCTGT
>DATAYD010000089.1:0-45554 GCA_036272715.1 Caulobacteraceae bacterium
TCTATCCGGCGCCGGCCATGGACATCACGAGCCTGGTCGTTTCGGGCTTGAACTCCAAGGTCCAGTCGTTCCCATTCGATCGTGAGCACATTGATCCGAACACGGGTCAACCGATGCCGCATTAAGCGCGTTTCAAATCCAGAACGCCGGGCCGCCGCTGGGGGGAGCGCGGCTTGGAGTTTGGCGTCGATAGCGCCGGCGATTCGACGTAGAAGGCGCTTGTTTTCCCTGGGGCGGATGGTCACGCCGCTCCGGCGGATGGCGCTGTCGCAGGAGGAAGATCATGCCGGACCCGCGTTTCTTCGAGGATCTGGGTCCGGTGTCGCTATCGGAGCTGGCCGACTTGACCGGCGCGGCGCTGGCCGACCCGTCGCTCGGACCGACTTTGATCCGGCTGGCCGCGCCGCTTGATCGCGCCGATGAGGGGGCGATCGGTTTCTTCTCCGACAGACGCCACCAGGACGCCTTGATCGCCACCAAGGCGTCGGCCTGTTTCCTGCGCGCCGAGCATGTCGACTTGGCGCCCGCCGGCTGCGCCGCCTTGGTGACGTCGACGCCTCAGGCAACCTGGGCGCGGGCGGCGGGGCGGCTGCACCGTCCTTGGCAGGCCAGTCCGGACGAGCCAATGATCCACCCTTCGGCCAGCCTGGAGGAAGACGTCATTCTTTCGCCGGGCGTTGTCGTCGGCGCCCACGCCCGGATCGGCCGCGAAACCCGGATCGGACCGAATTCGGTGATCGGCGCGGGGGTGGCCCTCGGGCGGGGTTGCCTGATCGGTGCCAATGTTACGATCGGCTTCGCCCTCATCGGCGATCGCGTGCGGATTCTCGCCGGCGCGGTGATCGGGGAGCCCGGCTTCGGGGTGGCTGCCAGCCAGAAGGGCGCCATCGACATTCCCCAGCTCGGCCGGGTGATCCTCCAGGATGGCGTGACCGTAGGCGCCAATAGCTGCATCGATCGGGGCGCTTGGGACGATACCGTCGTGGGGGAGAACACCAAGATCGATAACCTGGTTCAGGTGGCGCACAATGTGCGGCTTGGACGAAGCTGCGTCCTGGCGGCGCTGTCGGGCATTTCTGGCAGCGTAACCGTTGGCGATGGCGTGCAGTTTGGTGGTCGCGCCGGCATCGCGGATCATGTCAATATCGGTGACGGTGCGCGCGTGGCGGCGGCGGCGGGGCTGATGCGCGATATTCCGGCGGGGCAGTCTTGGGGCGGCTTTCCCGCGATGCCGGCGCGGCAATGGATGCGCCAAGTAGCTTGGTTGGCCAAGGCCAGCCGTCCGCAGGGGGGCGGAGCCGAATGAATCGCAAGGCTGACGAGGTCGTCGACGGCTCCATCGATATCGCCGAGGTGATGCGGCGGATTCCGCACCGCTATCCGTTCCTGCTGGTGGATCGGGCGATTGAATATAAGGCTCACCAATCGATCATCGGCATCAAGTCCGTGACCATCAATGAGGGGTTTTTCCAGGGCCATTTTCCAGGCTATCCGGTCATGCCGGGCGTCCTGGTCACCGAAGCCATCGCCCAGAGCGGCGCGGTCCTGATGTCGAAGTCGCTGGACGCGGACATCGAGGGCAAGACCATCGCCCTGTTCTCCCTGGACAACTGCCGTTTCCGCAGTCCGGTGCGGCCGGGCGACGTGCTGCAGATGCCGGTCGAAGTGCTGCGCGCGCGCGGCGACGTCTTCAAGTTCCGAGGCAAGGCGATGGTGGGAAGCCGCATCGCCGCGGAGGTCGAGTTCGCCGCGATGGTGGTGGAACACGGCCGGTGACCGCGCTTCGGCCCTGATGATGGCCGAAACCTGGGATTGATGGAGCCGCGATGACCAAGCTCGGACTGATCGCCGGCGGGGGGGCGTTGCCGGTCGAGATCGCCAATGCCTGCCGCCGGGCCGATCGACCGCTGTTCGTGATCCGGCTCAAGGGGATGGCTGATCCCGCGCTCGCCGCCTTTGATGGGATCGATTCCGGCCTGGCGGAGATGGGCAAGGGGATAAAGGCGTTAAAGCAGGCCGGCTGCGGCTCGGTCTGTTTCGCCGGTATCGTCAAGCGGCCGGACTTTTCCAGCCTGGTTCCCGACCTTCGCGGCCTCGCCGCGCTGCCGGGCGCGATCATGGCGGCCCGTGGCGGCGATGATGCGCTGCTGCGGTTCCTGCTCCATGAATTCGAGCGCGAAGGTTTCGTGATCGAAGGCGCGCACGAGGTGGGTGCGGGCCTTGCCCTGACCGAAGGGCCGCTGGGCCGGGTCGCTCCGGATGAGCATCACCGCGCCGATATCGACCGGGCGCTGGAGATCGCCCGCGCCATCGGCCGCCTGGAGATCGGCCAGGGCGCCGTGGTGGTCCGAGGCCTGGTGCTGGCGGTCGAAGCCCAGGAGGGGACCGACGCCATGCTGGCGCGGTGCGCCGAACTGCCCGCCGCCTTACGCGGCGCGCCGGACGCGCCGATCGGCGTGCTGGCCAAGACGCCCAAGCCGATCCAGGAGCGACGGGTGGACATGCCGACCATCGGCGTCGCCACGGTCATGGCCGCCGCCCATGCGGGGCTGGCCGGCATCGTCGGCGAAGCGGGGGGGCTTCTGGTCGTGGATCGCCAGGCGGTGATCCAACGGGCGGACGATCTGGGCCTGTTCATTTTCGGCGTTCCAGCGGAGCCGGGTCAGGCGTCGTGAACCGCCCGATCCGCATCATGCTGGTCGCCGGCGAAGCCTCCGGCGACGCGCTTGGCGCCCAACTGGCCAGGGCGCTGAAACGCCGCCTTGCCGGACGCGCCGTGCGGTTCGTCGGCGTCGGCGGCGCCCAGATGGCGGGGGAGGGGGTCCAGAGCCCGTTCGATTATCGCCAGGTCACGGTCCTAGGCTTCTTCGAAGGGCTTCTGGCCTATCCGCGCATCCTGGCGCGCGTGCGCGACACCGTGGCGGTGGCGCGGCGGGAACAGCCCGACATCGCGGTCTTGATCGATTCCTGGGGTTTCACCCTGCGCGTCGCCCAGGGATTGAAGCGCGCCATGCCGGCGTTGCCGGTCGTCAAATATGTCGGTCCCCAGGTCTGGGCGTCACGCCCCGGACGCGCCCGGACGCTGGCTCAGACGGTCGATCGGCTCCTGTCCATCCACGTGTTCGAC
The DNA here is from genome assembly GCA_036272715.1 of Caulobacteraceae bacterium. Lineage (GTDB taxonomy): Bacteria > Pseudomonadota > Alphaproteobacteria > Caulobacterales > Caulobacteraceae > Poindextera. The sequence continues at coordinate 3,128 of DATAYD010000089.1, forward strand.
GCACCCTTTTTCGAGCGCGAGGGCCTGGCCACCCGCTTTGTCGGCAATCCCACCCTGCACCGCGATTTCAGCGGCGCGGATCCGGCCCGGCTGCGCGCGCGCCTGGGCGGCGATCCGGAAGCCCCGATCCTGCTGGTGCTGCCCGGCAGCCGGCCGAGCGAGATCGAGAAGGTCGGTCCTCATTTCCTGGACGCCGCGTCCAGGCTGAAGGCCGAGCGCCCTGAACTCCGCATCGTCCTGCCGGTGGCGCCCACCGTGGCCGCCCTGGTCAGGGACCAGGTCGCCAAGGCCGGCGTCGAGCCGCTGCTGATCGAGGACGATCAACTGAAATACGATGCGATGAAGGCGGCGACCGTCGCCTTGGCCTGCAGCGGCACGGTGACGACCGAACTGGCCCTGGCGGGATGCCCGATGGTGGTTGGCTACCGGGTCGGCTGGATCACCTATCCGCTGATCAAGGTGATGATCCGTACACGGTATATCACCCTGTTCAACATCGCCGCCCAGGCGTTCGTTGCGCCGGAATTCGTCCAGACTGCCTGCAACGGCCCGTCGCTCGCCCGCGCCCTGGCCGAACGGTTGGACGATCCCGACCTGCGCGCCCACCAAATCGCCGCCCAGAACGACGCCCTCGACAAGATGGGCCGCGGCGGGCCGGACCCGTCCGAGCGAGCGGCGGACGCGGTGATCGAGGTGCTGGAACGCGCCGGATAACGCCCGGACGGGCGCGCGCCGAAGTCCGCACGCGCCCCAGGGCTAATAGTGGATTTCAGCCCCGCTCTTCCATTGGCACGAAGGTGCGCTGCAAAGCGCCGCGATAAAGCTGGCGCGGGCGGCCGATCTTGCGTTGGGGGTCTTCGAACATTTCCTTCCACTGGCTGATCCAGCCGACCGTCCGGGCCAGCGAAAACAGCACGGTGAACATCTCCGCCGGGAAGCCCAGGGCCCGCAGGGTGATGCCGGAATAGAAATCGACGTTCGGATAAAGCTTGCGGTCGATGAAGAACGGATCGCTCAGGGCGATCTTTTCCAGCTCCAAGGCCACCTTCAACAGCGGGTCGTCGCCATGGCCGACCTCGTCCAGCTCCTCGTGGCAAGTCTTCTGCATCACTTTGGCGCGCGGATCGTAGTTCTTGTAGACCCGGTGGCCGAAGCCCATCAGGCGGTAGCGACGGTCCTTCACCCCCTGGACGTACTCGGGGATGCGATCGACGGTGCCGATCTCCTTGAGCATGTTCAGCGCTTCTTCGTTGGCGCCGCCGTGGCTGGGGCCCCAGAGGCAGGCGATGCCGGCCGCGATACAGGCGAACGGATTGGCGCCCGACGAGCCGGCCAGCCGGACCGTCGAGGTCGAGGCGTTCTGTTCATGGTCGGCGTGCAGGATGAAGATCCGGTCCATCGCCCGGGTCAGCACGGGATTGGACTTATAGTCCTCGGCCGGGACGCTGAAGGCCATGCGCAGGAAGTTCTCGGCGTAGCTGAGTTCGTTGCGCGGCGAGACGAACGGCTGGCCGACCGAATATTTGAAAGCCCGGGCGGCGATGGTCGGCATCTTGGCGATCAGCCGGTGCGCGGAGATCTTCCGCTGCTCCGGATCGTCGACATTGATGCTGTCATGATAAAAGGCCGACAGGGCGCCGACCGCGCCGGTCATGATCGCCATCGGGTGCGCGTCGCTGCGGAAACCGCTGAAAAAGCGGTCGAACTGGGCGTGCAGCATGGTGTGGTAGGTGATGACCTTCTCGAATTCGGCGAACTCGGTCGCCGTCGGCAGTTCGCCGTTCAGGAGAAGATAGCAGACCTCGAGGAAGCTCGACTGTTCGGCCAGTTCCTGGATCGAATAGCCCCGATGGAGCAGGATGCCGGCGTCGCCATCGATATAGGTGATCTTGCTTTCGCAACTGGCCGTCGAGGTGAAACCGGGGTCGAAGGTAAAGACGTCGGCGTCGGCGTAAAGTTTTCGCACGTCCAATACATCGGGTCCGGTCGTGCCTTGGATTATCGGCAGCTCGTAAGCCTTGCCACGCACATTCAAGGTCGCAATACGATCAGACGCGGTAGTGTCGGTCATGCCCCAATGCCTTTTTTCCAAGTTGTGCCGCGCGTGGCCGTCGGCTTCCTCGACTAGCTTATAGCCTCTTGCCGCAACTGCGAAAGAGCGTCGTCGAGTCTGCCCAAACTCTCCTCGCGGCCCAAGGCGACCAGGGCGCTGGCCAGATCGGGCGCCGGCGCGCCGCCAGACAGCACGCCGCGCAAGGCCGGGCCGATTTTACCAAGGCCGACGCCCTCGACTTCGGCGAATCCCCGCAGGCGCTGGTTCAACGACGCCACGGACCAGTCCACCTCGCCCGCGAGGTTTTCACGCAGGCGCGACAGGCGCGCGCGGGTCTCGTCGGTCAACTGGCCCAGGGTCTTGTCGTCCAGCGCTAGCGGACGGGTCTTCAGGGCGAACAGGGTCAGGTCCGCCAGTTGCTGGATCGTCTGGGCGCCGTCCTTCACCAGCGGCGCGGTCCGCGCCAGCACCGCCTGGTCGAATCCGACGCCGCGTTCGCGAAGCACGCCGGCGACCAGACCGACCAGCCGGCCCGCCTCGGCCTGGCGTATATAGTGGTTATTGATGAAATTCAGCTTGTCCCAGTCGAGTCTGGCGCCGGCCTTGACCACGTCGGCGACATCGAACCATTCGATCGCCTGGGCGTCGGTGAACAGTTCGTCGTCGCCGTGGCCCCAGCCCAGTTTGGCGAGATAGTTGCGCAGCGCCTCGGGCAGATAGCCCATGGTTTTGAACTCGCCCACCGACTGGGCGCCGTGACGCTTGGAGAGCTTGCCGCCGTCCTTGCCCAGGATCAGCGGCAGGTGGGCGAAGGTCGGCAGGGGCCAGCCCAGGGCCTGATAGAGCAGGGTCTGGCGCCCGGCGTTGCTCAGATGCTCTTCACCGCGGATGACGTGGGTCACGCCCATGTCCTGATCGTCGACTGTCACGGCGAGGTTATAGACCGTGGTCCCGTCGGTGCGAAGCAGCACGAAGTCTTCGATATCCTTGTTGGGAAACCGCACGGTCCCGCGCACCAGGTCCTCGATCACCGTCTCGCCGTCCATGGGCGTTTTGAACCGCACGACGTGGGGCATGTTGGCTTGGCCGGGATCTTGCTCGCGATCCCGCCAGGGCGAGCGCAGCGCATGGCCTTCCGCGCGGGCGACCTCACGCGCCGCTTCGGAGTCTTCGACGCTCATATAGCAACGGAAGGCATGGCCGGACGCCAACAGCCGCTCGACCGCCGCGCGGTGCAGCGGCGCGCGGGCGAACTGGAACACCGGCTCGCCGTCCCAATCGAGGCCGAGCCAGGTCAGGCTGTCGAAAATCACCTGGACCGAAGCCTCGGTCGAGCGCTCGCGGTCGGTGTCCTCGATCCGCAGCAGGAACTTTCCGCCCGTGTGGCGCGCATAAAGCCAGTTGAAAAGCGCGGCGCGAGCATTGCCTATGTGCATGGCGCCGGTCGGCGAGGGGGCGATACGGGTGACGACGGGTTTGTCGGCGGACGAGGGGGGCATCGTTTTTCCGGCTGAGGCGACGGGGCTGGCCAGCGCCGGCGCATTGGCGCCGGGCCGCGCAGGGGCGGGGCTTAGCACGCGACTTGGCCAGCTTCCTAGCCTTCGCGGGTCGCTGAGCGCATTGGGGGCCGAGGTCGGGGCCCAGGCCGAGCGCGCCTTCCTCTGGACGCCGGTCGCCTATGGCGCGGGCGCCGCCGCTTATCTGGGCCTGAAGACCGAGCCGCCGCTCTGGCCCCTGATCGGGATGGCGGCCGTGGCGGCGATGATCGCGGCGGTGGCCCGGCGCTGGAGCCCGTCGCGCGGGCTCGCGATCATCACGGCGCTGCTGGCGGTCGGGGTCTGCGGCCTCGCCGGCGCTAAACTGCGCACGGATTTGGTTGCCGCCCCGATCGCGCCGGCCCATCTGGGCGTGGTCCCGGTCGAGGGCTTCGTGGTCGATGTCGCGAACCCCAGCGACCATGGCGCGCGCCTTCTGATCGCGCCGGTCAGCGTTGGCCGCCTGGCGCCGGACCAGACGCCCAAGCGCTTGCGTCTGGTCGTTCCCTCGGACGACGTGCTGGGCCCTGGCGCGCCGATCCGGGTGCTGGCCCTGGTCGATCCGCCGCCAGGGCCGGCCGCGCCCGGCGCCTATGATTTCGCCCGCGACGCCTTCTTCGACGGGATCGGCGGGGTGGGGCTGGCCATGAAGCCGCCGACCATCATCGACCTCGCCCGGCCGCCCTGGCCGCTGCGCGTGGTCATGGCCATCAACGCGGCGCGCTGGTCGCTGGCCGAGCGGCTGGCCGCCGACGTGGGGCGTCTGACCGGCCCGAACGACGGAGGGGCGGCCGGCCTGGTGGTCACGGTCGCCACCAGCCACGAGGACTGGCTGGACAGCCAGAGCCGGGACGACCTGCGCGGCTCCGGCTTGGCGCACATGCTGGCCATCGCGGGGCTGCACACCGCCGCGGTCAGCGGATTCGTGTTCTTTGCCCTGCGGCTGGGGGTCGCCGCGTGGCCCTGGCTGGCCCTTCGCGTCTCCGGCAAGAAGGTCGCCGCGCTCGGCGGCCTGATCGCGGTCGGCGCCTATCTGGTCCTGTCCGGCGCCCATCCGCCGGCGCGCCGCGCCGCCATCACCGCCAGCGTCGCTTTCGTAGCCATATTGTGCGACCGGCGCGCGATCAGCCTACATTCGTTGTCGATCGCCGCGCTGGTCATTCTCCTGATCCAGCCGGAGGTGGTGGTCTCCCCAGGCTTCGAGATGTCGTTTTGCGCGACGGCCGCCCTGGTCGCCCTGGCTGAACTCTGGCCGGTCCGTCCCAAGCCGGTCGGCCTGCCCTGGGCCTTGGCCGCGCTGCAGAAGGCGCGGGAATGGACGCTGGCGATGCTGGCTGTCAGCTTCGTCGCCGGCATGGCGACCGGGCCGTTTTCGATCCAGCATTTCAACCGCGTCGCCAATTACGGCGTATTCGCCAACCTGACCGCCGATTTCCTCGCCAGCGTGGCCCTGATGCCGGCGGTCGCCCTCGCGGCCCTGGGCGAGCTTTTGAATGTGAACCCGATATGGCTCGGCGGGCCGTTATGGGTCGCTGGCTGGGCGGCCCGGTCGATCGTGGCGCTCGGCCATTTCTTCGCCCATGCGCCCGGGGCGTCGTTCACCGTGCCGAGCGCGCCGACGATCGCCCTGGCGATTTCCTATATCGGGATCGTGTTCGCCTGCCTGTGGCGCGGACGGCTGCGTTGGATCGGCGTGCCGATGGCGGCGGCGGTCGCCGTCTGGCCCAGGCCCGCGCCGCCGGTCGCGTGGGTTGCCGCCGACGCGGACGACGCCGCCATCGTCGTGAACGGCGAAGAGATCGCGCTGAAGCCGGACAAGCGAGCCTACCAGACCCAACTCTGGGCCCAGCGGCGCGGGTTTTCGCTTCCGGATGACGCGGCGGCGGCCCAGAAAGCCGCCTTCGACTGTGATCGCAAACATTGCAGCCCGATCGGCGGCGCCCAGCCGGCGCTGGGCGCCTGGTGGAGCACCCGGCCGCCCAAACCCGAACAGGCCGACGCCCTTTGCATGGGCGCCCAGATCGTGGTGGTCCGCGCCGCCATCGATCGTCCGCCCGCCTGCGCCCACGCGCTGGTCCTGGGCGTCAATGACTTCGCCAAAGGCGGAGCGGCGGAAATCTTCCGAAGCCCCGGCGGCTGGCGGGTCGAATGGGCGCAGCCGATCCGAGGCCGGCGCCCCTGGACCGATATTCAGTTGTAGCGGCGGATCAGGCCGACCAGCTTGCCCTGCACCTGCACCTGGTCGGGGCCGAAGATCCGGGTCTCATAGGCCGGGTTCGCGGCTTCGAGCGCCACCGAGGCGCCCTTGCGGCGCAGGCGTTTCAAGGTGGCTTCCTCGCCCATTACCAGGGCCACGACGATCTCGCCGGAATTGGCCGTCGAGCCCCGGCGGATGATGACGTGGTCGCCGTCATAGATCCCCGCGTTGATCATCGAGTCGCCCTGGACCTCGAGCACGTAATGCTCGCCGGCGCCCAGCAGGCTTTCCGGCACCACCATGCGGTCGCGTTCGTGCTGGATGGCCTCGATCGGCGTGCCGGCGGCGATGCGGCCCAGCACCGAGAGTTCGCGGGAGTCGTTGGCGGCGGGCGGAACGGCGTTGCGTTCCCCAGCGATAACCTGCGGCTTGAAGGCCTGGCGACCCTGGGCCGGAGCGGCCGATGTGGCCTGCTGCGGCAGCTTGACCACCTCCAGCGCCCGGGCGCGGTGCGGCAGGCGCCGGAGGAACCCACGCTCCTCCAGCGCCGTGATCAGCCGGTGGATGCCGGACTTGGACGCGAGGTCCAGGGCTTCCTTCATTTCGTCGAACGAAGGAGACACACCGGTTTCCTTGATCCGTTCATGGATGAACATCAGCAATTCGTGCTGCTTGCGGGTGAGCATGGCGTCGAAAACCTTCAAGGAACAAAGCACAAACGTTGTACGATGTTCTCTAGGTGTTCTTTCTTAATGTCAAGTTGATGGCGCGGTCGCGTCAAGCAATGCCCGCGTGGCGGCGACAAGGTCGTCCTGACGCATCAGGCTCTCGCCGACCAGCATCGCGCCCGCGCCGCAAGCGCTCAGCCGCGCCATGTCACGACCGTTCGAGATGCCGCTTTCCGTTACCAGCAAGGCGTTTGCGGGCGCCAGAGGGGCCAACCGCTCGGTCACGGCGAGGTCGGTGACGAAGCTGCGCAGATCACGATTATTGACCCCGACCAGATCGGCGCCAAGGGTCGAGGCGCGGGCCATTTCAGCGACATCATGCACCTCGACCAGCGCGTCCATGCCCCATCGGCGCGCCTCGGACAGCAGTTCGGCGGCCAGCGAATCATCGACCATGGCCAGAATCACGAGAATCGCGTCGGCGCCGAGCGCCCGCGATTCGGCGACCTGCCACGGATCCACCAGGAACTCCTTGCGCAGGCAGGGCAGGGCGACAGCCTCGCGCGCCGCGCCCAGATAAGCGTCGGCGCCCTGGAAGCTCGGGCCGTCGGTCAGGACGGACAGGCAGGCCGCGCCGCCCTCGGCATAGGCGTGGGCCAGGGCCGGCGGGTCGAAATCCGCTCGGATCAGGCCCTTGGATGGCGAGGCCTTCTTGATCTCGGCGATCAGGGCCAGGCGGCCCGGCGCATGAGCGCGGGCGAGGGCGTTCCGAAAGCCCCGCGGGGTCGAGGCCTCGCGCGCCGCCGCCTCGATCGCGGCCTGGTCGCGAGCGGCGCGGCGGGCGCGGACTTCCTCGTGCTTATAGGCGGCGATTTCCGCGAGGATGTCGGTCATGGCCTGTTGGTCGCCTCGATCAGCCGCGCCAGCGCGGTCCTGGCCCGGCCGTCGTCGATCGCTTCGCCGGCCAGGGTGACGCCATCGCGCAAGGTCTCGACGCGGTCCGCGATCAGGAACGCCGCGGCGGTGTTCAAGAGCACGATGTCGCGGTAGGCGCCCCTTTGACCATCCAGAAGCGCGGTCAGCGCTTCGGCGTTCTCGGCCGGCGAGCCGCCGGTCAGGTCGGCGAGCGCGGCGCGGGGCAATCCAACCGCCTCGGGCGTGACGACGAACAGCCGGACCTGGCCATCCCGCCATTCGGCCACCTCGGTCTCGCCCGTGGTGGTCAACTCATCCATGCCGCCGCCGTGGACGGTCCAGGCCCGCTCCGCGCCCAGCGCGCCCAGCGCCCGGGCCATGGGCTCGACGAACCGCGCCGCCGGCACGCCGACCAGTTGGCGGTGGGCGTTGGCGGGATTGGCCAGCGGTCCCAGCAGATTGAAGATAGTGCGATAGCCGAGTTCGCCGCGCACCGATTGGACATGGCGCATGGCCCCGTGATGGGCCGGCGCGAACAGGAAACAGATCCCGGCTTCTTCCAGGGCCCGCCGGTGCTGGTCCGGCGTCGCGGCGATATTGACCCCGAGCGCCGCCACGACGTCCGACGTCCCCGATCTTGAGGAAATGGCGCGGTTGCCGTGCTTGGCGACCTTCAGCCCCGCGCCGGCCGCCACGAACCCGACGGCGGTCGAGATGTTCAGGGTGTGCAGCCCGTCTCCGCCGGTGCCGCAGACGTCGATGACCTCGAACGGGTGATCCAGGGTCGCCGCCGCCCGGCGCATGGCGCGGGCGCAGGCGGCGATCTCGCCGACCGTTTCGCCGCGCATCCGCATGGCGGTCACCGCCGCGGCCACCTGGGCCGGCGTCGGCTCGCCCCTGAGACAGGCGGAGAAGAAGGCGTCGGCGTCCGCTTCCGACAGCGTCGCGCCGTCGGCCAGCAGGGCCAGGAGGGGTTTGAAGGCTTCGGACAAGCTGGGCTCAGACCATCGCCGTCCGGGACACGCCGGCCAGGTCTAGGAAATTGGCCAGCAGGTCATGGCCGCTCTCGGTTGCGATGGATTCGGGATGGAACAGCACGCCATGGATCGGGCGGGCCTTGTGCTGCAGCCCCATCATTTCGCCGTCCTCGGTCCAGGCGGTGATCTCCAGGCTTTCGGGCAGGCTGTCCCGCTCCACCGCCAGGCTGTGATAGCGGGTGGCGTTGAAACCGTCGGCCAGGCCCTTGAACACGCCCTTGCCGGCATGGCGGATGGCGCTGGTCTTGCCGTGCATGAGGGTTTTCGCCCGCACGACGCGCCCACCGAAGGCCTGGCCGATCGACTGGTAGCCCAGGCAGACGCCCATCATCGGCAGGCTGTCCGGCGCCGCCTGGATCAGCGCCAGGCAGATGCCCGCCTGGTCCGGCGCGCAGGGGCCGGGCGAGATCAATATGGCTTCGGGACGCAGGCCCAGGGCTTCCTCGACGCTCAGCGCGTCGTTGCGCGCAACCTCGGTCTCCGCCCCCAGCTCGTTCAGATAGTGGACGAGGTTATAGGTGAAGCTGTCATAGTTATCGATCACGAGGATCATGGCGCGGGCCTCTTGCTTGCGCGCCTTCTAATCCGGCCGGCGCGGCGGGCCAATACGAAACCCTGGACTCGCGCGCCGGCTGAAGTCGTCGGCGGCGTGTTATCCTGTCTTTTCATCACTTGAGTCTTTCGTTGATGTCAGACGAGACCTTCGCCGACGGCCTGTCCCATGCGCGCCGGTTGCTACGGGATCCGGAGCCGCCAATCCGTGTCTGGCCGACGGTCCTGGCCGCCGTGTTCTTCGCGGTCTGCGCCTTGAGCTTCGCCGCGGCGGCCATCCTGGCCCCGCCGGTCCAGTTGACCCCGGTCTCGGAGATGCGCGGACCGGCGAATTAGGACGTCAGGAAAACCGCCAGGCTTCCTCGGCGGCGCGGCGCAGCGCACGGGACTTGTGCAGCGTCTCTTCGTATTCGGCGTCCGGGTCGCTGTCGGCGACGACGCCGCCGCCCGCCTGGACATGCATGACGCCATCCTTGACCAGCGCCGTGCGCAGCACGATGCAGGTGTCCACGCTGCCGTCGCTGCCGAAATAGCCGACCGCGCCCGCGTAGCCGATGCCGCGCTTCTCGTGCTCCAGCTCGTCGATGATCTCCATCGCCCGCACCTTGGGCGCCCCGGACAGCGTGCCGGCGGGCAAGGCGGCCATCAGCACGTCGATCGGATCGATCCCGTCGGGGGCGTCACCCTCGACATTGGAGACGATGTGCATGACGTGGCTGTAGCGCTCGATCGTGAAGCTCTCGGTGACCCGCACATTGGCGCCATGCTTCAGGTCTGGCGGCCGGTTGGCGCCGCCGCGCTTCAGCATCGCGACCCGGCCGACATCGTTTCGACCAAGGTCCAGCAGCATCAGGTGCTCGGCCCGCTCCTTGGGGTCGGCCAACAACTCCTTCTCCAGCGCCAGGTCCTCTTCCGGCGTCGCGCCGCGCGGGCGCGTGCCGGCGATCGGGCGGATGGTGATCTTGCCGTCGCGCAGGCGCACCAGGATCTCCGGGCTGGAGCCCACGAGCTGGAAGCCGCCGAAATTCAGATAATAGAGGAACGGCGAGGGGTTCATCCGCCGCAGCGACCGGTAGAGGGCGAACGGATCGGCCGTGAAGGCGGCGGCGAACCGGTGACTTGGCACCACCTGGAACACGTCGCCAGCCTCGATATAGCGCTTGGCCCGCTCGACCATCACGCCATAGGCCTCGCGCGTGGTTGGCGAGGCGAACGCCGGAGGCGGCTGGAAGGATCGTCGCGGCGTGGCCGGCAGCGGCCGGTTCAGGGCCTCCATGACCGCCGTCAGCCGCTCGCAAGCCGCGGCATAGGCCGTCTCGGCCGTTTCGCCGCCAGGCCGCGCCGTGGTCGCCAGGACGATCTCCTGACCAATGGAGTCGAAGATGGCGACAACCGAAGGGCGGATCATCACCCCGTCCGGCAGGCCCAACGGATCAGGGTTGATCTGCGGCAAACGTTCGGCCAGCCGGACCATGTCATAGCCGATCGCGCCGAACACGCCGGCGGACATCGGCGGCAGACCGGCCGGCAGGGTCAGGCGCGAGGCCGCGACCAGGTCGCGCAAAGAGTCCAGCGCGCCGCCGGCCTGGGGCTTGAATCGGCCCAACGCGATATCCGCGCCCACGCTGACCTCGGCCTTGTCCCCATGGCACCGCCAGACCAGATCCGGGCGCATGGCGACCACCGAATAACGCCCCCGCCAGGCGCCGCCTTCGACCGATTCGAACAGGAACGCATAGGGCTCGCCGTTAGCGATTTTCAGATAGGCCGAGACGGGCGTTTCCAGATCGTCGACGATGCGGGTCCACACAAGCTGCGGCCGGCCGTCGAGATGCGCCGGCGCGAAAGCCTCGAATGTGGGCTCGAAGCTCAAGGCGCCTTCCCACCGGCGCCGGCGGGCGCCGCGCCGGAAGCCTTGGCGGCGTCTTCGGCGGATACGCCCAGCGCGGTGCGCGCCCGGGCCTGGTCGATGGTCGGCTTGATGCTCTGGCGCGCGGCGATCTGCATCATCTCGCCCAGATCTTGGACCATCTGCCCGCTGAACTGGCGGTTCTGAGCCACCACGACGTGGGCCGCCGCGTCGACCGCCGCCGATTGGATCTGGTCAACCCGAGCCACCATGATCACGCCCTGGGCGGTCGGCCCGTCCACGGTGTCGCCCTGCTTGGCCGAGAACAGCTTGTTGGCGAGCTCGGGACTCAAGGAGCGGTTCTGCGACATCGCCGCGCGGGTCACGTTGGGCGCATGGCCCACCGGAGAGCCGATCGAGGCGGCCGCGGCGTCCAGGCTCTGGCCCTTCTTGATCGCGGCGATCAGTTCGTCGGCCTTGGCCTGCATCGCCTGGGACAGGGCCTTGGAGACGAAATACTGGGTCAGGCGGTCCTTGATCTCGGCGAGCGCGGGCAAGGCCGGGGGCGTGATCTTATCCACCCGGACAGCGAAATATTCACCGCCGCCCTCGTCCTCCATGTCGCTCTCCCCGCCCGCCGAAAGGGCGAAGGCGTCCTTCAGCAGCTTGGGCGAAAGGCCCGGGACCGGATGGCCGGACAGATCCTGGCCCTGGGCGGTCACGGGGCCGATGGCGACCAGCGTTCCGCCGGACGCCTTGGCGGCGTCCGCCATGGCCGCGCCGCCGGTATGGGAGTCGTCGTACTTCTGGACCTGGTCATAGATCTTCTGCGCGGCGGCGTCGGTCTTGACCTGCGCCTCCAGGTCCGGGCGGGCCTGGTCCAGCGTGGTGGTCTTGGCTGGGGTGATCGAGGTCAGTTTCAGCACGGCGAAGCCCAGATTGCCCTGGATGGGCCCGGAAACCTGGCCCGGGGTCAGCGAGAAGGCCGCGTCGGCGACCTTCGGGTCGGCGATCGCCCCCTTGGCCGCCTCGGTATAGATGATCGGCTGGACGCCGGCGGCCTTGGCGGCGACGTCCGGCGCGACGCCGGCCTTCAGCTTGGCGGCGATGGCCTGGGCGGTGGCCGCGTCCTTGGCCGGCACCTCGACCAGGGTGCGCTTCTCAGGCGTCGAAAGGCTGTCCTTGCGGAAATCATAGAGCTTCTGCACCGCCGCCGGATCGGCCGTCAGCGTCGGCGCGAGCGCCTTGGCGCTGAACCGGACCACGGTCAGGGTGCGGAACTCCGGTTGCTTCAGGGCCTGGGCGTTCTGGGTCAAGAAGGCCTGTAGCTGCGCGTCGGTCGGCGGCGCCGGCTGGGGCAGCTTGCGCGGATCGATCAGGAAATAGCTCAGGCTGCGGCTTTCCAGTTCGAACGCCGCGATCACCGCCTCATAGGTCAGCGGCGCCTTGAAGCCGGCCTGGACCCCCGATTGAAGTTGGTTCTGGGCGATCTCGTCGGCGAGGATCGATTCGTACAACGCCGGCGTGAGCTGGTTCTCCGCCAGTTTCTGCTGATAGGCGGTCTTGTCGAACCGGCCGCTGACCTGGTCGAAAAAGGCCGGCTGCTTGCGCAGGGCGTCGACGATCAGGGCGCCGGCGGGATTGAGCCCGCTGCGGGTCAGGAACTCGGCGAACGCCTCCTGGGTCGCGACTTCCTGCAGGACGCGAGTGTCGACGTGCTGGGCGACGGCTTCCTGCATGGTGACCTGCTGGCCCGATTGCTGCTCGGCCGAGCGGATATAGTTGTCGAACATCCGCTTGAACTGATCGGTGGAGATCTGACGCGAGCCGGCGGTGATCACGGCGTTGTTGATCTTCGAGCGGAACACGTCGCGGAACGAGCCCACGCCAAAAATCACGAAGCTGAGGATCAGGACGCTGAGCAGAATCCTGGCGAACCACGATTTCGCGAAGGCGCGGATAGCGGCGATCATGCGGAGGCGGTCCTGTTTGCCCGGCCGCCGGTGTGTCGGCCGTCAGGCGGTATAGTGGAGCCGGTCCGGCCGGGGCAAGCGTCCCGGCGCGCGGGCGGGCGTGGAGGCGGAGCGTGGACAGGCGCGCCCGCATCGCCTAGGGGCGGAAGGTCAGGCCTGTATGGCCGCTTGGGGACCCGATCGGATGACCGCGCCGCTGCTCGTGGGGAACTGGAAGATGAATGGCCTCGGCGCCGACCTGGCCGAGGCGCGCGCCGTGGCCGCGGGGGTCGCCCAGGGCGGCGTTCTGGCCCGCGTCGCGCTTTGCCCGGCCGCGACCCTGGTCTCCCGGATGGCCGAGGCCTTGGCGAGCTCCAAGGTGGCCGTCGGCGGACAGGACTGCCGCGCCGAGGCCAGCGGCGCCTTCACCGGCGACATCAGCGCCGCGATGCTGACGGACGCCGGCGCCCGCCTGGTCATTGTCGGCCATTCCGAGCGCCGCGCCGGCCATGGCGAGACCGACGCGGATGTCGCCGCCAAGGCCCTGGCGGCGATCCGCGCGGGGCTGGAGCCGATCATCTGCGTCGGCGAGACCCTGGAGCAGCGCCAGGCTGGCCACGCCCTGGCGGTCGTCACCGGCCAAGTGCGCGGTTCGGTCCCGATCGCATTGGCTGGCGAACTGGCGAACGCCGCCTTGGCGGTCGCCTATGAGCCGATCTGGGCGATCGGCACCGGCCTTACCCCGTCCCTGGCGGAGATCGAGGAAGTCCATGCGGCGATCCGCGCGGCCTTGACGGATATCGGCGGCGAGGCCGCGACCGCGCCGATCCTTTACGGCGGCTCGGTCAAACCGGACAACGCCCGCGAAATCCTCCACGCCGCGGAGGTCGGCGGCGCGCTGGTCGGCGGCGCGTCGCTGAAGGCGGCGGATTTCCTGAAGATCATCGCGGCGGCGGGGTAGACGCCTCGGCGTCCTGGACCGCCTTTAGCGCGGGTCTCTAGCCTCCGGCCCGGCATGGTGATAGAGGGGCCGGCTGTTTGCGCGCGCCGTCTGAGCGCCGCGTCGTTCGAAGACCATCCTCCATGCTGCTCGACGTCCTTCTGGCGCTCATCATCATCATCTGCATCGCCATGGTGGGCGTAATCCTGCTGCAGAAGTCGGAAGGCGGCGCCTTGGGCATGGGCGGCGGCGGCCCCGGCTCCTTCATGACCGCGCGCGGCGCCGGCGACCTCCTGACCCGCACCACCCAGATCCTGGCGGCGCTGTTTTTCGGGCTCTGCCTGGTCATGACCATGCTCAGCGGCCATAACCGCGCGGCCTCGATCACCGATCGGCTCAAGATCAGCGGCATCGCGCCGCCCCAGCCCGTGGCCCCGGCCGTTCCGGCGACCGCGCCGGAAACCAACGGCCCGGCTTCCGGCGCCGCGCCGCCGGCCGCGCCGAGCGGCCAGCTCGGCCTGTTCGGCGAGCCGGAAGCCGCCGCCAAGGCCAAGCCGGGCGCGACGGCCAATCCGCTGGCCAATATCACGGTCCAATCCTCGGCGCCGGCCGCCCGCCACTAGCGGGATCGCGCGCCATTAGGCCGCGCGCTTCGCCGCAAATCCTCAGCGCGCGACGCGCGAATCACCGCTAATCTGGACTCCCATGGCCCGGTATATTTTCATCACCGGGGGCGTGGTCTCCTCCTTGGGAAAAGGTCTCGCCTCCGCGGCGCTCGGCGCGCTGCTGCAGGCTCGCGGCTACAAGGTGCGCCTGCGGAAGCTCGACCCCTATCTGAACGTCGATCCGGGGACGATGAGCCCCTATCAGCATGGCGAGGTGTTCGTCACCGACGACGGCGCCGAGACCGACCTCGACCTTGGTCACTACGAACGGTTCACCGGGGTTTCGGCGACGCGCGGCGACAACATTACTACGGGCCGTATCTACCAGACCATCCTGGAGAAGGAGCGGCGCGGGGACTATCTCGGCGCGACGGTCCAGGTGATCCCGCACGTCACCGACGAGATCAAACGCTTCGTGCTCTCCGAAGCGAAGGACGAGTACGGCGCGGACACCGATTTCGTATTGGTCGAGATCGGCGGCACGGTCGGCGACATCGAGGGCCTGCCGTTCTTCGAGGCCATTCGCCAGCTTGGCCAGGAACTGCCCCGCGGCCATTCCTGCTTCGTCCATCTGACGCTGCTGCCTTTCATCAAGACCGCCGGCGAGATGAAGACCAAGCCGACCCAGCACTCGGTCAAGGAGTTGCGGTCGATCGGCATCCAGCCCGATATCCTGCTCTGCCGCTGTGAACAGCAGATCCCGGCGGGCGAAAAACGCAAGATCGCGCTCTTCTGCAATGTCCGCGAAAGCGCGGTGATCCAGGCCATGGACGCGGCCTCGATCTACGCCGTGCCGCTCGACTATCATCGCGAGGGCCTGGACGCCGAGGTGCTGTCCGTCTTCGGCATCACCGATGCGCCCGCCCCGGACCTGCGGCGCTGGCAAGGCATCGTGGAGCACATCACCCAGCCGGACGGCGAGGTGACCATCGCCGTGGTCGGCAAGTACACGATCCTGAAGGACGCCTATAAGTCGATGATCGAGGCGCTGATCCACGGCGGCGTCGCCCACAATGTCGGGGTCAATATCGACTGGGTCGAATCCGAGCAGCTTGAGTCCGATCCTCGCGCGGCGACCGAGCGGCTGGAGAACGCCGACGGCGTCCTGGTGCCCGGCGCCTTTGGCGAACGCGGCGCCGACGGCATGATCGAGGCGGTCAAGTTCGCCCGCGAACACGGCGTGCCCTATCTCGGCATCTGTTTCGGCATGCAGATGGCGGTAATCGAGGCGGCGCGGAACATGGCCGGCCTGACCCATGCCTCCTCCAGCGAGTTCGGCGCCACCTCCGAGCCGATCGTCGGGCTGATGACCGAATGGACTCAGGGCAATGAGCGCGTGCGCCGCCATGTCGGGGACAATCTCGGCGGCACCATGCGGCTGGGCGCCTATGACGCCGTGCTGAAGCCGGGCTCCAAGATCGCCGAGATCTATGGCTTGACCACCATCTCCGAGCGGCATCGCCACCGCTACGAGGTCAATATCAGCTATCAGTCGGCCATCGAGGGCGTCGGCCTGAAGTTCGCCGGCCTGTCGCCCGACGGCGTGCTGCCGGAGACCGTCGAGCGGGAAGACCATCCCTGGTTCGTCGGCGTGCAGTTCCATCCGGAGCTGAAAAGCCGCCCCTTCGCCCCGCACCCGCTCTACGCCAGCTTCATCGGCGCGGCCAAGGTGCGGAGCCGCCTGGTCTGATGGGCCTCTCGGCCGAGGACGCGCGGACGGCGATGTAGACGCCTTCCGCGCGGTTCTTGAAACCCGCGATGGTTTCAGGCATACACCGCGCCTCTCGTCGGCGGCCAATCCGGCCGCCGCTTCCATTTTAGAACGCCGAAAGCACCTCAGATGGCTGTTCCCAAGCGCAAAGTCTCTCCCTCCCGAGCCGGCATGCGCCGCTCGCATCACGGCCTGAAGCCCAACAGCTTTATCGAAGACAAGGAAACCGGCGAGCTGCGCCGCCCGCACCACGTCGACCTGAAGACCGGCATGTACAACGGCCGCCAGGTCCTGACGCCGAAGGAAGACTAGGCGCATCGATCCTCTCCCATCGGGGGAGGGGACCACGAAGCGGTGGAGAGGCTCGCCGTCGCATTGGCGAATCCGAAAGCCTCTCCGTTGCGCCGCGTCCATAGGCGCGACATTCAGGCGTGGCGAGCGTTACTGCTTCCGTCCCCGCGCCAGCACCTCCAGGCGGTTCTTCTCCACCACTTCCGGCGTCACTTGGGCGTTCCAGGCGCTCGAGCGTTCATGTTCCAGGGCCATGCTGTCTCCGAAGCATGCCGCGTAGCCGTCGTCGATCATCGCCTTGTACTGAATCGACATGGCCAGCGGGATCGTCGCCATGTCCTCGGCCAAGCGGCGCGCCGTGGGCATCAGTTCGCCCGGCGCCACCACGCGGTTGACCAGCCCCCACTCGCGAGCGGTCTCGGCGTCCAGGAAATTGCCGGTCAGCGACAGTTCCTTGGCCCGATAGATGCCGATCAGCCGCGAAAGCCTCTGTGACAGGCCCCAGCCCGGCGTGATGCCGACCCGGGCGTGGGTGTCGGCGAAACGGGCGTTGGTCGAGGCGATGATGACGTCGCAGGCCAGGGCCAGCTCGAACCCGCCGGTGATGGCCACGCCGTTCACCGCCGCGATCACCGGCTTCTTGAACTGCTCCAGCGCCCGCACCGGGTTCGTGTCCTTCCCCGTGGCGTTGGCGGCGCGCAGGCCGTTCGGGTCGCCGCCTAACTCCTTCAGGTCCAAGCCGGCGGTGAAGGCCCGCTCGCCCGCGCCGGTCAGGATCGCCACCCGGATCTCCGGATCGGCGCTCAGGGCGTCCAGCGCATCGGCCAGGGCGGCGCGCAGGCCCGTGGACATGGCGTTCATCGCCTCCGGCCGGTTCAGCGTGACGGTGGCGATGCCATCGGTCTTGTCGATCAGCAGCACGGCGGTCTCCCTAAATCATCGTTGATCCGCACCAGCCGCGCGGCTGGACCCGAGTCAAGCGGTTGCCCTGGACGACAACCGTGTTTAAGCCAGCCGCGCCCGAAACAGTTTTTTGGTGAGGCCCCATGACCGAGATCATCGATATCGTCGCCCGCGAGATTTTGGACAGCCGCGGCAATCCGACGGTCGAGGTCGATATCACCCTGGACGATGGCGCCTTTGGTCGCGCCGCCGTGCCCTCCGGCGCCTCGACCGGCGCGCACGAGGCGGTGGAGAAGCGGGACGGCGACAAGGCCCGCTATGGCGGCAAGGGCGTCCAGAAGGCCGTCGACGCGGTCAATGGCGAAATCTTCGACGCGCTGTCCGGCCTGGACGCCGAGGACCAGCGCCGGCTCGACACCCTGATGATCGAACTGGACGGTACGCCGAACAAGAGCCGGCTGGGGGCCAACGCCATCCTCGGCGTCTCGCTGGCGACGGCCAAGGCGGCGGCGCTGTCGGCCGGCCTGCCGCTCTATAAATATGTCGGCGGCGTCTCGGCGCGCCGGTTGCCGACGCCCATGATGAACATCATCAACGGCGGCGCCCACGCCGACAATCCGATCGATATCCAGGAATTCATGATCCTGCCCACGGGCGCCGCGACCTTCGCCGAAGGCCTGCGCATGGGGGCGGAGATCTTCCACGCGCTGAAGGGCGCGCTGAAGGCCGCCGGTCACAACACCAATGTCGGCGACGAAGGCGGCTTCGCCCCGAACCTCGGCCGCGCCGAGGACGCCCTGGCCTTCATCGTCAAGGCCGGCGAATCGGCGGGCTACCGGGTCGGCCAGGATTTCCACCTGGGCCTGGACGCCGCGTCGAGCGAGTTCTTCAGCGACGGCCGCTACAAGATGGACGGCGAGGGCAAGGTCCTCGATCCGGCCGGCATGGTCGATTATCTGGCCGGTCTCGTGGACGCCTTCCCGATCGTCTCGATCGAGGACGGCTGCGCCGAGGACGATTTCGAAGGCTGGAAGCTGCTGACCGACCGGCTGGGCGCCAAGGTGCAACTGGTCGGCGACGACGTCTTCGTCACCAATCCGGCGCGGCTGGCCGCGGGCATCGAAAAGGGCCTCGGCAATTCGATCCTGGTCAAGGTCAACCAGATCGGCACCCTGTCCGAAACCCTGGACGCCGTCGATCTGGCCCACCGCAACGCCTACACCGCCGTGATGTCCCACCGGTCCGGCGAGACCGAGGATTCGACCATCGCCGACCTGGCCGTGGCCACCAATTGCGGGCAGATCAAGACGGGCTCTTTGTCCCGCTCCGACCGCACGGCCAAGTATAATCAACTGCTCCGCATCGAGGAGCAACTCGGCGATCAGGCCATCTATGCCGGCCTCGGCGCGCTGAAGCGGAAATAGGCCTCCGGCGGCAACCCTCCGTTAAGCACGTTGAGCGATTCCTTGGGCTGTTCCTCGCCGCCGAGTCGCCATGCTGGCCCAGTTCCGTTCCTATATTCCGACCGCCATCCTCGCCTTCCTGATCTTCTATTTCGGGTTCCAGGCGCTGACGGGGGAGCGCGGCTTGCTCTCGACGCACGAGCGCGCCGACGAACTGGAAGCCCGGGTCAATCAGCTCGCCCAGCTCCGCCATGTCCGCGAGGACCTGGAGATCAGGGCCAGATTACTGCGCGATGACAGTCTTTCACGCGATCTCCTGGAAGAACGCGCACGTTCACGGCTAGGCGTGGCTGATCCCAGGGATTATGTGATCCGTATCAGCAAGCCTTGAAGGGGACGGTCCTCTTTCCTGGCGCGGCCGGGGAGAGTTGGATGGCGCGAGCGGTCAAGACCCCCAGGGCGGCGGCGGCCGGATCAACCGCCGACGCGTCCGCGCCAAAAGCGGACAAGGACGAACTGCTCGGCTTCTATCGCGACATGCTGCTGATCCGCCGTTTCGAGGAACGGGCTGGTCAGCTTTACGGCATGGGGCTGATCGGCGGTTTCTGCCACCTCTATATCGGCCAGGAAGCCATCGCGGTCGGTATGGAGCGGATCAAGGAGGACGGCGACCAGGTGATCACCGCCTATCGCGCCCACGGCCACATGCTGGCCTGCGGCATCGATCCCAGGGCGATCATGGCGGAGCTGACCGGCCGGGGCGCCGGGGTCTCCAAGGGCAAGGGCGGCTCGATGCACATGTTCGCCCCGGATCAGGGCTTCTATGGCGGGCACGGCATCGTCGGCGCGCAGGTCTCGCTGGGCACCGGTCTGGCCCTCGCCAATAAGTATAAGAACAACAAAAAGGTGGCCTTCACCTATTTCGGGGACGGCGCGGCCAACCAGGGCCAGGTCTATGAAAGCTTCAACATGGCCACGATCTGGGCCTTGCCCGTGGTCTATGTCGTCGAGAACAACCAGTACGCCATGGGCACCAGCATCGAACGCTCGTCGTCCGAAACCCATCTCTACAAGCGCGGGGTCAGCTTCAACATCCCCGGCGTCGAGGTCGACGGCATGGACGTGATGGCGGTGCAAGAAGCCGGCGCCATGGCCGCGGAGCACGCGCGCTCCGGCAAGGGTCCCTTCATCCTGGAGATGAAGACCTATCGCTATCGCGGCCACTCGATGTCGGATCCGCAGAAATACCGGACCCGCGACGAGATCGACGAGGTGCGCAAGACCCGCGACCCGATCGACCATCTGCAGGAGCGGCTGGAGCGCGAGGGCGTCGCCGACGACACGGCGCTGAAGGCCATAGACGCCGAGGTCAAGCGCATCGTCGCCGACGCGGCCGAATTCGCCCGCACCGCGCCCGAGCCCGACCCGGCCGAACTCTATACGGATGTCTATGCGGAGGCGGCGGCTCAATGACCGACATCCTGATGCCGGCGCTCTCGCCCACCATGGAAGAGGGCACGCTGGCCAAGTGGCGCGTCAAGGCGGGCGACAAGGTCAGTTCGGGCGATGTGATCGCCGAGATCGAGACCGACAAGGCCACCATGGAGGTCGAGGCGGTCGACGAGGGCGTGATCGACGAGATCCTGGTCGCCGAGGGGACCGGGGAGGTGAAGGTCAACACGCCGATCGCCCGTCTGAAAGTTGACGGTGCGGCTGTCTCGCCCCCCACGCCGGCTTCGCCGCCGTCTCCCCCCAGCGAGGGGAGAGATGACGCGCCGCTGGCCAAAGCCCCTCCCCCGTCAGGGCAGGGGGACCGCCCGAAGGGTGGTGGAGGGGTTGCCGCCGATCCTGAAATCCCGGCCGGCGCCAAGATGGTCAAGATCACCGTCCGAGACGCCCTGCGCGACGCCATGGCCGAGGAGATGCGGCGGGACGACGCCGTATTCCTGATGGGCGAGGAAGTGGCGCAGTACCAAGGCGCCTATAAGGTCAGCCGGGATCTGCTGCAGGAATTCGGCGACCAGCGGGTCATCGACACCCCGATCACCGAGCACGGCTTCGCGGGCCTCGGCGCCGGCGCGGCCATGGCCGGGTTGAGGCCGATCGTCGAGTTCATGACCTTCAACTTCGCCATGCAGGCGATCGACCACATCATCAATTCGGCCGCCAAGACCCGCTACATGTCCGGCGGCCTCGTGGGCTGCCCGATCGTGTTCCGCGGCCCCAATGGCCCCGCCGCGCGCGTGGCCGCCCAGCACAGCCAGGACTATGCGGCCTGGTACGGCTCCGTGCCGGGGCTGATCGTGATCGCGCCCTATGACGCCGCCGACGCCAAGGGTCTCCTGAAAGCGGCGATCCGCGATCCCAACCCCGTGGTCTTCCTCGAAAACGAGATGATCTACGGCCATGAGTTCGAAATCCCGGATGTCGAGGACTGGGTCCTGCCGATCGGCAAGGCCAAGGTCCGCCGCGAAGGCGCCGACGTCACCTTGACCACCTATTCGCGCATGGTCGGCTATGCCCTCGACGCCGCCGAGAAACTGGCCGCCGAGGGGATTTCCGCCGAGGTGATCGACCTGCGGACCATCCGGCCGCTCGACATCGACACCGTGGTCGAGAGCGTGAAGAAGACCAATCGTCTGGTCACCATCGAGGAAGGCTGGGGCCCAATGGGCGTCGGCGCCGAGATCGTCACCCGGGTGATCGAGAACGCGTTCGACTACCTGGACGCCCCGCCGGCGCGGGTCCACCAGGAAGACGTGCCGATGCCCTATGCCGCCAATCTCGAGGCCCTGTCCTCGCCATCGGTGGACAAGATCATCAAGGCGGCGAAGGCGGTCTGCTACAAATGACCGACGTCGACGGCCTTTCCTGGCGCGCCGGCGGCTGCCATTGCGGCGCCGTGCGGTTCGAGGCTCGGCTTCCGGAGGTGGTCGACGCGCGGAGTTGCAACTGCTCGATCTGCGAGAAGACCGGTTTCGTCCATATCATCGTGCCGGAGCGCCGGTTCCGGCTGGTTTCAGGCGGCGAGGCGTTGACCAGCTACACCTTCAACACCGGCGTCGCCCGGCACCTGTTCTGCCAGGCCTGCGGGATCAAGAGTTTCTACCGTCCGCGCTCCAATCCGGACGGCTGGTCGGTCAATGCCCGCTGCCTGGACCAGGCCGATGGCCTGGACATCCGTATCGAGGCCTTCGACGGCCGAAACTGGGAGGCGCACGGCGCGGCTCTCGCTCACCTCAGCCAGGACGACGCCCGATGAGCATCGACATCCTGATGCCCGCCCTGTCGCCGACCATGGAGGAGGGGACGCTGGCGAAATGGCACGTCAAGCCGGGCGACGCCGTGCGCTCCGGCGACGTGATCGCCGAGATCGAGACCGACAAGGCGACCATGGAGGTCGAGGCGGTCGAAGAAGGGGTGGTCGAGTCCCTCTTGGTCCCCGAAGGGACCGAGAACGTGAAGGTCAATGCGCCAATCGCCCGGCTGAGCGGGGAGGGCGGCGAAACGCCCGCGCCTGCAACGCCCCCCACGGCGGCCGCGCCGTCCGCTCCTCCCAGCGGGGGGAGAGCAGAGAGCGCGGCGTCAGTTCGTCCCCCATCGGCGGAGGGGGACCACCCGAAGGGTGGTGGAGGGGCCGCCGCCGCACCCAAGGCCGCCGCCGGCGAGCGCGTGTTGGCCTCGCCCCTGGCCCGTCGACTGGCCGAGCGCGCTGGGCTGGACCTGAAGACCATTCAGGGCTCCGGCCCACACGGCCGCGTCATCAAGCGTGACGTCGACGCCGCCAGCCAAGGCGCGCGCCCCAAGGCCGCGCCGAGCCCGTCGCCCGTGGCCAAGCCCCAGGCTGCACCGGCCGCCGAGGCGCCGCGCCAGGTCCAGAGTCTGGAGCAGATGGGCGTCACGCCCGGCTCCTACGACCTGATCCCGCTGACCGGCATGAACAAGACGGTGGCGCGGCGCATGACCGAAAGCTTCCGCGACGTACCGCATTTTCCGCTGACCATCGATGTCGAGATCGACGCCCTGCTGGCCGCGCGGGCCAAGATCAACGCGCTGCTGGAAAGCCAGAAGATCAAGGTCAGCGTCAACGACATCGTCATCAAGGCGGTCGCGGTGGCGCTGAAGCGGGTGCCGGAGGCCAACGCCTCCTACACCCCCGAAGGCATCGCCATGCACCACCATGCCGACATCGCCATGGCGGTGGCGATCGACGGCGGCCTGATCACGCCGATCATCCGCGCGGCGGAAACCAAGGGCCTGGCCCAGATCGCCACCGAGACCAAGGACCTGGCCGAGCGGGCCCGCACCCGCAAGCTGAAGCCCGAGGAATACCAGGGCGGCACCTTCTCGGTCTCCAACCTCGGCATGTTCGGCATCAAGTCGTTCTCGTCGATCATCAACGAACCCCAGGGCGCGATCTTGTCGGTCGGCGCCGGCGAGAAGCGGGCGGTCGCGCGCGGCGACCAATTGGCGGTGGCGACGGTCATGAGCGTCACCATCACCTGCGATCACCGCGTGGTCGACGGCGCGACCGGCGCCAGGTTCCTGCAAGTTTTCAAGCCTTTGATCGAAGATCCGCTGACGATGCTGGTCTGAAGGAGCGCTAAGCTGTGGACTTCGACCTGATCGTCATCGGCGCCGGACCCGGCGGCTATGTCACCGCCATCCGCGCCAGCCAGCTTGGCATGAAGACCGCGATCATCGAGCGGGAGAACCTTGGCGGCATCTGCCTGAACTGGGGCTGCATCCCGACCAAGGCGCTGCTGAAATCCGGCGAACTCTACGAGACCATGGGCCACGCGGAGGCCTACGGGCTGAAGATCGAAGGCCGGTCCTACGATTTCACCAAGGTGATCGAACGCTCGCGCGGCGTCGCCAAGCAACTCTCGGCCGGCGTCGCCTTCCTGATGAAGAAGCACAAGATCGAGGTGATCGACGGCGACGCCAAATTGGAAAAGGGCGATCCGGCGCCCAAGGTGACGGTCGCGCTGAAGGACGGCGGCTCGCGGACCCTGCAGGCCAAGCATGTCGTCCTGGCCGCCGGCGCGCGGGCGCGCACCATCCCCCAGATCGGCCTGGAGCCGGATGGCGAGCGGATCTGGACCTACCGCGAGGCCATGGTCCCGAAAGTGATCCCCAAGTCGCTGCTGGTGATCGGCTCGGGCGCCATCGGCATCGAGTTCGCCAGCTTCTATCGCGCCCTGGGCGCCCAGGTGACGGTGATCGAGGCCCTGGAACGCATCCTGCCGGTTGAGGACGAAGAGGTGTCCAAGGCCGCGCACAAGGCGTTCGAGAAGCGCGGCCTGAAGTTCCGTGTTCCGGCCAAGGTGACCAAGCTGGAAAAGACCCCGTCCGGCGTCAGCCTGACGGTCGAGGCCGGCGGCAAGACCGAAACCCTGGAGGCGGAGGTCGCGATCGTCGCGGTCGGCATCGCCGGCAATGTCGAGAACCTGGGCCTTGAGGATCTGGGCGTGAAGGTCGACCGCGGCCACGTGGTGATCGACGCCCACGCCGCGACCAATGTCAAAGGCCTCTATGCGATCGGCGACGTCGCCGGGCCGCCCTGGCTCGCCCACAAGGCCAGCCATGAAGGCGTGCACTGCATCGAGCACATCGCGGGGCTGAAATCCACGAACCTGACCGCGCCGATCCCCGGCTGCACCTATTCCACGCCGCAGGTCGCTTCGGTGGGCCTGACCGAGGCCCAGGCCAAGGCGGAGGGACGCCAGGTCAAGGTCGGCCGCTTCCCGTTCCGCGTGAACGGCAAGGCCATCGCCGCCGGCGAACTGGAAGGCTTCGTCAAGACCGTGTTCGACGCCGAGACCGGCGCCCTGATCGGCGCCCACATGATCGGCGGCGAGGTGACCGAGATGATCCAGGGTTTCACCATCGCCATCACCATGGAAGCCACCGAGGCGGAACTGATGGAGACGGTGTTCCCGCACCCGACCATGAGCGAGGCGATGCACGAGGCGGTGCTCGACGCCTATGGACGGGTGCTGCATCTCTAGGGCCATGGCCTCGACCCGGCTGATTCCGACCTGTTCGAACTGCCCCTGACGGGCGGCGGGCCGGTCGCCTGTCGTCGGCTGGACGTCCGAGACAGGAGCCCCATGTCGGCGTAGAAGCTCGAACCATGCGGTTTTCGACTCCATCGCCGTGGTCCTGGCGCGGCGTCTTCCTGGCGCTGACGCTGGTCGCGGTTTCGATGCGGCTATTGGCGCCGCCGGGCTTCATGACGGTCGCCGCGCCGACGGGGCCGCGTCTGGTTATCTGCACGGGTCATGGACCGCTGACGCTGGGCGCCGATCGGCTGGGCCATTCCAAGGCGCCGCCCGGTCGAACCAAGGCCGAACCGCCCTGCCTGTTCGCGGGCGCGACCGCCGCGCCGCCGCCGCTCGCGCCGCGCCTGCCGATCGCCCATTCCGTCACGATACGACCATCGTCCGAACCCGTACGGACCGATCTGACAGTCGGCCAGACCTCGATCGGCGCTCCACCGCCCGCGCGCGGCCCGCCCGGGGCATAAAGCCAGGCCCTTCGACGTCTCCTCATCGCGGCGGCGCGACATCGCGCGCGACGCCCAAGTCATTGCTCCTAAAGGATACCGCCTTGTCACACTCCGTTTTCGCCCGCGTCGTGGCCGGCGCCGCCGTGGCCATGCTCTGCACGGCTGTCGCCAGCGCCCGAGATTATGACGCCGGCCGCCTTCACATCGCCCATCCCTGGATCCGCGTCGCCCCGCCCGGCGCGCCGACCGCCGCCGGCTATCTGACCATCACCAACCACGGCGCCACGCCTGATCGCCTCCTGGGTGGAACCGCGGCCGGCGTCGGCCCGATCGAGGTCCATGAGATGTCCATGACTGGTCAGATCATGCGCATGCGCCCGGTCACGGGCGGCCTGCTGATCGCCCCCGGCCAGACCGTCGCCCTGACGCCTGGCGGCGATCGCCATCTGATGCTGATCGGGCCCAAGCGTCCGCTGAAGGCCGGCGATCAATTGCCGGCGATCCTCCGGTTCGAAAAGGCCGGCGAGGTCAAGGTGACCTTCGCCGTTCAGGATCTGGGCGGCCGGATGACCCCGCCGATGCAGCCGATGGGAATGCACTGATGCGTCGGATCGTGATCTATGCGGCGGCGGCCCTGGCCGCGATTGTGCTGGGCTTCACTCTCTACCAGTTCCAGGCCCATGCGCCCCAGCAGACGGCCCAGAGCGGCATCCAGATGGGCGGTCCCTTCCACCTGGTCGACCAGAACGGCCAGGTAGTCACCGACAAGGACCTGCTGGGCAAGCCGACGGTGATGTTCTTCGGCTTCACCTATTGCCCGGACGTGTGCCCGACCACCCTGGCCGATATGAGCGCCTGGCTGAAGGCCCTCGGCCCCGACGCCGACAAGCTGAACGTGGTCTATGTCACCATCGACCCCGAGCGGGACACCGCGCAGCGGCTCAAATCCTACCTGACCGCCTTCGATCCACGTATCCGCGGCCTGACCGGCACGCCCCAGGCGATCGCCGAGGCGGCGCACGACTACAACGTCTATTACCAGAAGGTCGCGCTGCAGGGCGGCGAGTACACCATGGACCACTCCACCCTGATCTATCTGATGGACGCCAAGGGCCACATGGCCGAACTGATCCAGTACGGCACGCCCCGCGATCAGGTCGTGGCGTCACTGAGGAAGCTGGTGCATTCCGCCTGAGTATTCTCAGTCAGGCTTGCCATGCGGCCAGACGGATCACGCATCGGCCTCCGCCATGCGATGGATCGCCACATAGTCGGTCTTGCCGCTGCCCAGGACGGGGATTTCCGGTACGCGGACAATCTTGCGCGGCACGGCGATCTCACCCAGGCCGAGCGCCTGGGCGTGGGTGAGCAGGGCGCTGGCGCTGGCGTCCAGACGGTCGGTGACCAGCACCAGCCGCTCGCCCTTGCGGGGGTCCTGCATCGCGATCACCGCGTGGCGAGCATCGGGCCACAGGCCGGCGGCCAGGTCCTCGGCGGCGGTAAGCGAGACCATTTCCCCGCCGATCTTGGCGAACCGCTTCACGCGCCCCAGGATCCGGACGAAGCCGTCCTGATCGATCCTCACCACATCGCCGGTGTCGTGCCAGCCATCCGGCAAGGGATCGACGCCGCCCGCCTCGTTGAGGTAACCGGCCATGACGTTCGGGCCGCGCACATGCAGCCGCGCACCCTCGGGAATCCCATCCACCGGATCGAGCCGCGTTTCCATGCCAGGCACCACCCGCCCCACCGAGCCGCGGCGATTGTCCGGCGGCTGGTTGACCGCGATCACGGGCGAGGCCTCGGTGGCGCCGAACCCTTCCAACAGCGGCACCGGGCCGAACCGCTCGGCGATCAGGTTGTGGGTCTCGTCGCGCACCTTCTCGGCGCCGCAAACCACGAACTTCAGGCCGGACAGCTCGCCCGGCTCGGCGGAGCGGGCGTACTGGTTCACGAAGGTGTCGGTGGCAAGGAGGATCGAGGCCTTGGAATCGCGGATCAGGGGCGGGATCTGCTTCACATGCAGCGGGGAGGGATATTGGAACGCCTTCATGCCGGTCAGGATCGGCAGGAGCGCGCCGCCGGTCAGGCCGAAGCAATGGAACACCGGCAGTGGGTTGAACATCACCCAGGCGGGATCGAGGTCGATATGGGCGGCGATCTGGTCGACATTGGCGCACAGGTTGCCCTGGCTCAGCATCACCCCGCGCGGCGCGCCGAAGCTGCCGGAGGTGAACAGGATCACGCCTGGATCCATGGGGCCAAGTTTCGTGCGGAACCGGCGGGGCAGGGCGCCGGCCACGGCCGCGAACGCCCTGTCGGCCAGGCTGAGCTTGCCGCGCACGTCCTCCAGATAGACGATCTCGCAGTCGGCCTGCAGGGCGTCGATCAGGTCGTCCAGCTTGCCCTGGCTGATGAACCGGTTGGCGGTCAGGACGCGCTTCACCCCCGCCAGCTTGCACGCCGCCTTCAGATTGCGGATGCCCGCCGTGAAATTGAGCATGGTCGGTACGCGCCCGAAGGCGTGCAGGGCGAAAAAGGTGACCACGGCCCCGGCGCTGGACGGCAGCAGCACGCCGACCCGTTCGCCTTTTTCGGTCATGGCGGCGATCTTGCGGCCGAGCGCGAACGAGGCGCGAATCAGGTCGGTATAGGTGAGGGGCTTGCGTTCCTGGTCCTCGAGGATCGGCTTTTTGGCCCCGAACCGGTCGCGGGCGTCGATCAGGGCGTCGAATACGGCGCGATTGCCGGCTCGCGCATCGTAATCACGCGGCATGGGGTTGGGGCCTCCCAGTCTTTCTCTTGGGCCTGTGTGTGTCTTTCGGACTTGTGCGCCAAGGCTATCGCCCCGGGCCGCGGTTGGAAAGAGAACGAAACCTTGCCGCGCGGCGCTTGATCCTTGCGCCGCAAAGGTCGATTTAGACCCTATGGCGACCGTTATCGACACCCGCTCGGCCCGCGCCGCGCGCCACCCTGAAAAGCAAGCCAGGCCGGAGACGCCGGTGCTGCGCAAACCGCCCTGGCTGCGCGTGCGCGCGCCAGGCTCGGCCGGCTACAACGCCACCCTGGACGTGGTGAAGGCCAACGGCCTGACCACGGTCTGCCAGGAGGCGGCCTGTCCCAATATCGGCGAGTGCTGGAGCCAATCCCACGCCACCATGATGATCATGGGCGAGATCTGCACCCGCGCCTGCGCCTTCTGCAACGTCACGACAGGCCTGCCACAGCCGCTGGATCCCACCGAGCCCGAACGCGTGGCCCGCGCGGTGCGGCAGATGGGCCTGAAGCACGTGGTCATCACCTCCGTCGACCGGGACGACCTGGACGACGGTGGCGCGGCTCACTTCGCCGCCGTGGTGCGCGCCATCCGCGCCGAGACCCCCGCCACCACGATCGAGATCCTGACGCCCGACTTCATGCGCAAGGGCGACGCCGCCGACCAGGTGATCGATTCGCGTCCCGACGTGTTCAACCACAATCTGGAAACCGTGCCGCGGCTCTATCTCGGCATCCGGCCCGGCGCGCGTTATTACCATTCCTTGCGTCTGCTCGACCGCGTCAAGACCCGCGATCCTTCGATGTTCACCAAGTCCGGCCTGATGGTGGGCCTTGGCGAAGCGAAGGAGGAGGTCATGCAGGTGATGGACGACATGCGTTCGGCCGGCGTCGATTTCCTGACCATCGGCCAATATCTGCAGCCGACCCGCCGCCACGCCGCCGTCGACCGGTTCGTCACCCCGGAGGAATTCGCCGGCTATGAAGCCATCGCCCGGGCCAAGGGGTTCCTGATGGTCTCCGCCAGTCCGCTGACCCGCTCCTCGCACCATGCCGGCGAGGATTTCGCCCGGCTGCGCGCCGCCCGGGCGGAGGAAGAGGCCAGGCGCTAAGGCTTTGCGGCACGCCGTCGTCCGTATCCTTCCCTACGCCCCGCAACAGTTGTTGGACATGGTCGGGGATGTGAAGGCCTATCCGCTGTTCGTGCCCTGGATCACCAGCATGCGGGTATGGAACGAACGCACGGACGCCCGGGGCGAGAGCCAACTGGACGCCGAGGCGGGCGTCGGCTTCTCGTTCCTGCGCGAGCGCTTCTCCACGCGGGTGAAGCGTGATCCGGCGGCCGGTGAGATCACGGTCAGCCTGTTGAGCGGGCCGTTCAAGCAACTGTTCAATCGGTGGAGGTTCCGCGAAGACCCGAACGGAACGCGGGTCGAGTTCGAGATCGACTTCGAATTCAAGTCCCGGCTCTTGCAGACCTTGCTCAAGGCCAATTTCCACCATGCGGTGGACCGGCTGATTGGTTGTTTCGAGGATCGGGCCAAGGCGCTCTACGGCAAGACCTGAGCCGATCTGGACCAGGTCAGTGAGCCTGGGCCCCCACCATGACCGACATCAGAAGGCTCTCCAACTCTTCGCGCATATAGGGTTTGGCCAGGGTCGGCACATGGGCGAAATCGGAAGCGAGGCCCTTCAACCCATAGCCGGTGCAGAAGATGAACGGCACGCCCCGGGCGGCGAGCTGCTCGGCCACCGGATAGACCGGCTCGCCGCCCAGATTGACGTCCAGAATGGCGCCGTCGAGGTCCAGAGCGGTGTTGGCGACCAGGTCGAGGCCTTTGGACAGGGTGCCGGCGACCTCGACCACGACGCAGCCGAAGGTGTCCAGCATGTCCTCAAGCATCATGGCGATCATCGCTTCATCTTCAACCACCAACAGACGGAGCCCGTTCAGGGAAGCGATTCGATTCATCACGCGGCCACACGCAAATTGTCCGAGCAGGACAGAGACAAATACCGCAGCATACGCCATCCAGGGTGAATTAGATCGGGGTGAGCGGCAAAAACCTGTTCAGAACTCGAAGTCCTCGCGCGTCTAACGAATCCGGTCACGGAGCATTTCCAGCGCGATCCGCACCGCCGCCAGTTGGATGTTCTCCCGGCCGATATCTCCAAATCGCTCCACCCGGTGATGGACCGACTGGTTGGCCCGCGCCGTGGCCAGGTGAACCAGCCCCACGGGCTTTAATTCGGTGCCGCCGGTCGGGCCCGCCACCCCGGTGATGGCGACGCTGATATGGGCGTTGGAGTTCTCCAGCGCGCCTTCGGCCATCATCCGCGCCACCGGCTCGGAAACCGCGCCATAGTCGGCGATCATGTCGCCCGCGATGCCCAGCAGTTCCTGCTTGGCGCGGTTGGAATAGGTGATCAGGCCGCGGTCGAACACCTCCGAAGCGCCCGAGACCGCGGTGATCGCGGAGGACACCAGGCCGCCGGTGCAGCTCTCGGCCGTGACGATCCGCAGCCGCTGGCCCTGCGCTTCATCCACCAACAGCCTGGCGAGGGTCTCGATCTCGAGCGTGAACATGTCAGGCCTCTCGTTGGCGCTCCGCCGAGCGGGCGCGTTTGCAAAGCGTTGGCGATTGAGACCAACATCCTCCAAGCCGGTCGATCAAGCTGATTCGAGGCCGACATGGCGGAGGCCGTGGGGAGGAGCAGCACAACGACAGGGGCCGCGGGGCTGGGCGCCGCGCGGTTCGCGCGTGGGCTTTTCGCCGGCGTGGTGTTTTCGGGCGCCGGCCTGGTCTTCCTGGTCGAGCCGATGATCGCCAAGCTGGTGCTGCCGCTGCTGGGCGGCTCGCCGGCGGTCTGGAACACCAGCCTGGCTTTCTTCCAGGCCGCGCTGCTCGCCGGTTACGCCTACGCCCATCTCCTGCAGCGGGCCGGGTCGGTGCGGCGTCAGGCGCTGATCCATCTCGCCATGCTGATCGCCGCCGGCGCGATCCTGCCGCTGCGGGTCTCGCATGCTCTTGGGGACCCGCGGAGCCTGCCGCCGGCGCTGTGGCTGACCGGCGTACTCGCCCTTTCCGTAGGCGCGCCCTTCGCCGCGCTCTCGGCGACAGCGCCCTTGCTGCAGGCCTGGTACGCCCGCCTGCGGGCCGGAGAGCCGGACGCGGAAAACCCTTATGTGCTCTATGTCGCCAGCAATCTGGGCAGCCTCCTGGCCCTCCTGGCCTATCCGGTGCTGGCCGAGCCGTTGTTGCGGCTGAGGACCCAGACCCTGGCCTGGAGCCTGGGTTACGGCGCCTTCGTCCTGATGATGGCGCTGGTCGCTCGGGCGGCCTGGGCGGCGCGCGACGAGGCCGCGCCGGCGCGGGCGGGGACCTCGGCGGATCCGGCCCCGCCCTGGAGCGAACGGCTGATTTGGGTAGGGCTGGCCGCCGCGCCGTCCAGCTTGATGCTGGGCGTGACCAGTCACATCACGACCGACATCGCCTCCGCGCCGTTCCTATGGGTGGCGCCGCTGGCCCTCTATCTTCTGACCTTCATCATCGCGTTCCAGGCGCGCCCGTGGGTCCCGCCGCGCCTGGCTCTGATCTTCCAGGCGGCGGTGGTGCTGGCCTGCTTCATCAGCTTCAGCCTGGTGCTGAAGCCCTTCGTGGTTCAACTGCTGCTGCATCTGGCGGGGTTCTTCCTCACGGCGCTGATCTGCCATCAGGCGCTCGCGGCGCGTCGGCCGTCGGCCGGCCGGCTGACGGAATTCTATCTGGCGATGTCCCTGGGCGGGGTGGTCGGCGGGGCCTTCAACGCCTTCATCGCCCCACGGATCTTCGACACGGTGTTCGAATACCCGCTGGTCTTGATGCTGACATGCCTGGTCAGGCCCTGGGGACGAGGGGCGCTGACGCTCAACCGTTTGACCATCCTGGTCGCCGGACTCTCCGCCGCGGGGATGGCGCTGGCGCTCAACGGGTTCCAAGCCTTCGGTCTTGGCGTGAAGCTGTTGCTGGCGGTCACCGTGGTGACGGCGTTCGTGCTCCGCGACCGGGCGTGGGCGTTCCTGGCGCTTTGTCTGACCCTGGCCTTCACCGCCCAGCAACTGGCGCCGCAGCCGGATATCCTGAGAACCCAGCGGGGCTTTTTCGGCGTCCTGCGCATGACCGAGCTCAACGTTCCCGGGCTCGGCCTCGCCCGTCTTCTGGCGCACGGCACCACGCTGCATGGCGCCCAGGCCGAGGCGCCCGACAAGATGTGCCAGCCGCTGGTCTATTACGCGCCGACCACCCCGATCGGCCAGGTGTTCACGGCGCTTGGGCGTGAAAAGCCCGCGATGCGGATCGGCGCGATCGGCATGGGGGCGGGAACCGTGGCCGCCTATACGCGCCCGACCGACGCTTTGCGCTTCTTCGAGATCGACCCCCTGGTCGTGCGCATGGCCAATGATCCGACGGCCTTCACCTATATCCATGGTTGCGCCAAGGGCCGGATCGACTGGGTGCTGGGCGACGCTCGCCTGACCCTGGCCGGCGAGCCGCCGAACGCCTTCGACCTCCTTCTGGTCGACGCCTTCTCGTCCGATAGCGTCCCGGCGCACCTGCTGACGGTCGAGGCGATGCGCGGCTATCTGGCGCATATCAAGCCGGACGGGGTGGTGATCATGCACCTTTCCAACCGGAACCTGGAGTTGATGAGTCCCGTCGCCGGCATAGCCGAGGCCGCCGGAGGCTTCGCGCTGGAGCAGCACTATCGCCCGCCGCCGGGCGCGCTCGCCCTGGTCGACACCGCCGAAGACGCGGTGATTGTCGGCCGTTCCCCCGCCGCGCTGGCCGGATTCCGCGCCGATCCGCGCTGGTCGCCGGCCCGGTCCAATGGCGTACGGGTCTGGACCGACGATTACACCAACCTTTTCGGCGCCCTGGTCCGCCGCCTTCGGCGCCCGGAACGCTGACGCGTCGCGGGCGACACGCCAGCCGCTAGGCCGGCAACTCCACCGCGGCGATCGCCTGCGCGGCCAGGCCCTCGCCACGGCCGGTAAAGCCCATGCCCTCGGTGGTGGTGGCCTTGACGCTGACGCGGGCGAGGGGAAGGCCCAGCAGCGCCGCCAGGCGCTCGCGCATGGCCGCGCGATGCGGCTTGATGCGCGGCCGCTCGCAGATCAGCGTCAGGTCGACATTGGCGATGCGTCCGCCACGCGCGCGGATCAACTCCACCGCGTGGGTCAGGAACAGGTCGGAGGCCGCGCCCTTCCATTGGGGGTCGGTCGGCGGGAAATGGTCGCCGATGTCGCCCTCGCCGATCGCGCCCAGCAGTGCGTCGGTCAGGGCGTGCAGGCCGGCGTCGGCGTCGGAATGGCCGATCAGGGTCTGGTCGTGGTCGATCCGCACCCCGCACAGCCAGACCGCCTCGCCAGGTCCCCAGCGATGGGCGTCGAAACCCTGGCCGATACAGGTGACGCGCGCCTCGGATCGGGCGGCCAGGGCCTCGGCCATGACGAAATCCTCCGGATAGGTCAGCTTCATCAGCATCGGGTCGCCGGGCGCGAGCGCGATGCGGCCGCCCCTACGCTCGATGACGGCGGCGTCGTCGGTGGGCTCGCCCGCCTCGGCCGGCCACGCCGCATAGGCCGCCTTGAGGTCCGCGAGCCGGAACGCCTGGGGCGTCTGGGCGCGCCACAGATGCTCACGGGACACCGTGGCGACCGGTGCATGGCCGTCATGGCGTTTCAGCGTGTCGGCGACGGGCAGGGCCGGGACCGCACCCTCGGCCTCGGCCAGCGCGTCCAGCAACGCCTTGATATGGCGTTTCTCCACGAACGGCCGCGCCGCATCATGGATCAGCACCGCCTCGTCCGCGGGCCGATCGGTCAGGGCGTCGAGTCCGGCTTGAACAGACAGCGCACGCACCGCGCCACCGGCGACGGCCACCCATCCGCCCAAGCCGGCCAGGACTTCGGCGGCGATGGGTTGGTCGCCGGCTGGAACCACGACCACGACCCGCTGGGCGCCGGCCCTGGTCAAGGCCTCGACCGACCATCTCAGCACCGGCCGCCCGCGAAGCGAGCGCCACTGCTTGGCTTGGCCAGGGCCGGCGCGCGAGCCGGAGCCCGCCGCCACGATCACGGCTGAAAATCGCATGGGGTTGTTTCGCCGCAGGCCGCCCGGATGTCCAGCCTAGACGCGGGGCGCACAATTGCCTAAAAGTTCATCGACGGGGTTGATTATTAAATGAGCAATGAGATCAAAGTCGGAACCGCGAGTGTGGCGGGCCAGGTCTGGATCGCCCCGATGACGGGAATCAGCGACCTGCCGTTCCGCCGCGCGGCGGCGCGGGCGGGCGCGCCCTATGTGGCGACCGAGATGGTCGCTTGCGCCGACCTGGCCCGCGGACGGCCGGATGTGGTCCGGCGCGCGGCGGTGGGCGAGGGCCTGCCGCTGATGGTCGTTCAACTGCTGGGCCGGGATCCGGCCTGGATCGCCGAGGGCGCGCGGCTGGCCGCCGCCGCCGGCGCCGAAGTCATCGACCTCAATATGGGCTGCCCCGCGCGCGAGGTGACCGGCGCGGCCTGCGGTTCGGCGCTGATGCGCGACCTGGACCTGGCTGAACGGCTGATCGAAGCGGCGCTGGGCGCGGGCGTTCCGGTCTCGGTCAAGATGCGGTTGGGCTGGGACGAAGCCAACCGGAATGCGGCGGCCTTGGCCGAGCGCGCCGAACGGCTGGGCGCGGCCGCCCTGACCGTTCATGGGCGGACGCGATCGCAATTTTACGCTGGCGTGGCCGACTGGGGCGCCGTGCGGGCGGTGAAACAAGCCGTGTCGATCCCGGTGATCGTCAATGGCGATATCATCGATGGCGAGACCGCGGCCAGCGCCCTGACGCTGTCCGGCGCGGACGCGGTGATGATTGGCCGCGGCGCGTATGGCCGGCCCTGGGTCGCGGCGGCCATCCAGTTGGCGCTCGATGGCGAGACGGCCCCGGAACCCGATCTGGACGCTCGCCTGGACATCGCCCTGCGCCATCTCGAGGAGACCTTGGCGTTCTATGGCGACGCCTTGGGCCTGAAGGTCTTCCGCAAGCATCTCGGCTGGTACATTCAGGCCGCGCCGGCGCCGATCGATCTGGCGGCGCGGCGGGAGGCCAAGGCGAAGCTCTGCCGGCTGGAACGGGCCGCCGACGTCGAGGCCGGGCTCATCGCGCTCTGGGCCGGCGCGGAAAGGATCGCCGCGTGACCGGCGGGCTCCGCTCGCCCTTGCATACCGACATGGCGGACCGCGTGCGTGTCGCCGCCTTCGACCTTTCGCCCGACCCCGCATTGGTCGTCTCGGCGGTCGGTGCTCTGGTGGCCGTGAACGAGGCCGCCGAAACCCTGTTCGGCCAAGGGCTCTCCCTGCTCAGCCGCGGCCGGTTCCGCGACGCCCTGCCGCCCGGCTCCCCCCTGATCGCCCTGATCGACCGGGCGCTGAACATGGATGTGCTGGTGCGCGAGCGGGGCATGGAGGTCGCCCTGTTCGGCCACCCGGCCTTCGAAGCCGACGCGGCGGCGACGCCCATGAGCGACGGCGCCGTCCTGGTCACCTTGCAACTGCGTGGCGGCGCGCTGGGCGTCGAGCGCGGCGCGGAGGCGGCCGGGCTCCGCTCCGTCGTCGGTCTCGGCCACATGCTGGCCCACGAGATCAAGAACCCGCTGGCCGGCATCCGCGGCGCGGCCCAATTGCTGAAGGTCGGCGTGCGCGCCGAGGACGCCTCGCTGG
Organism: Caulobacteraceae bacterium; assembly: GCA_036272715.1. Lineage (GTDB taxonomy): Bacteria > Pseudomonadota > Alphaproteobacteria > Caulobacterales > Caulobacteraceae > Poindextera. The sequence continues at coordinate 38,833 of DATAYD010000089.1, forward strand.
CCCAACTGATCGTCGACGAAACCGACCGCATCCACCGGCTGGTCGACCGCATGGAAGCTTTCTCCGATGAGGTGGTCCCGGTCCGCACGTCCGTGAACATCCATCAGGTGTTGGACCGGGTCCACGCCCTGGCGGTCAACGGCGTGGCCGATGGCCTCCACTTCCGGGAAAACTACGATCCCTCGCTGCCGCCGACGCCCGGTGACGAGGACATGCTGATCCAGATCTTCTTGAACCTGGTCAAGAACGCCGCCGAAGCGGCGCACGCCCGTGGAGACGGTCGCGGCGAGGTCGGCATATCGACCGCCTATCGTCACGGCGTCCGTGTCCGGTCCGTCGCCGGGCAGATGATGCGTGGAGCGCCGCTCGAGGTGCGCGTCCAGGACAACGGGCCTGGCGTCCCGGCGCACCTGCGCGATCACCTGTTCGAACCCTTTGTCACCTCGAAAAGCTTTGGCGTGGGCCTCGGGCTGGCGCTTGTCGCCAAATTGGTCGCCGCCCACGGGGGGCTGATCGATTTCGAGTCAGAGCCCGGCAGAACTGTCTTTCGGGTGCTTCTGCCAATCGAATCCAGTCGGACTAGAGGTTAAGTCGCGGACATGACGGTACAGCATAAAATACTTATCGCCGATGACGACGCCTCCATCCGCCTCGTCCTTAGTCAAGCCTTCAGCCGCCTGGGTTATCAGGTCCGCGCCACCAGCAACGCCACCACGCTTCTGAAGTGGGTTTCGGACGGGGAGGGCGATCTGGTTATCACCGATGTGGTGATGCCGGATGAAAACGTCTTCGACGTGCTTCCGCGCATCCGCAAGGACCGGCCGTCCTTGCCGGTCATCGTGATGAGCGCCCAGAACACCTTGCTGACCGCGGTCAACGCCGCGGAGATCGGGGCGTTTGAATATATTCCCAAACCCTTCGACCTGGACGACATGACCGCCGCGGCTAAACGGGCGCTGACGCGGCCGGTCGATCAGGAGGCCAACCGGGCCCAGGCCAGGGCGCTTCGGGACGAGCGCTTGCCGCTGATCGGCCGCTCCGCGCCGATGCAGGATGTCTATCGGACCATCGCGCGGCTGGTCAGCGCCGATCTGACGGTGCTGATCCTGGGCGAGTCCGGAACCGGCAAGGAACTGGTGGCCCGCGCCCTGCACGATCTGGGGCCGCGCCGCGACGGCCGCTTCGCCGTGATCAACCTGGCCGCGGTGCCGCGCGAGCGGGTGGAGACGGAGCTGTTTGGCAAGGGCGACGGCGATGTCGGCAAGCTGGTCGAGGCCGACGGCGGCACCCTGTTCCTCGACGAGGTCGGAGACATGCCGCTCGACGCCCAGACCCGGCTGATCCGGGTGATCGACGGCTCGGAGGTGGCCATCAATCCGCGCACCAACCGGCGGCCCAATCTGCGCCTGATCGCCGCCACCAACCGCGACCTGCGCGCGCTGATCCAGCAGGGCCTGTTCCGCGAGGACCTGTTTTTCCGCCTGAATGTCGCCCGCATCCGGCTGCCCCCATTGCGCGATCGCACCGAGGACATTCCGGACCTCGCCCGCTCATTCCTGCTCCGCGCCCACCGCGAAGGCCTGTCGGCCAAGGCGATCGACGCCGGCGCGCTGGAGCGGCTCGCCGCCTATGACTGGCCCGGAAACGTCCGCGAGTTGGAGAACCTGATCCGCCGCATCTGCGCGCTCTATGCGGAAGACCTGATCACCGCCCGGATCGTGGATCGGGAGCTCCAGGATCAGAACACCGCGCCGGCCGAGCCCGGCGGGCCGGCCACCCTGGCCACCTTGGTCGAGCAGCATCTGGCGGGCTATTTCGCCGGCCAGCCCGAAGGCGGTCCCCCGCCGGGGCTTTATGACCGCGTGCTGCACGAGATCGAACGCCCTCTGATTCGCCTCACCCTGGCCGCCACCCGCGGCAACCAGGTCCGCGCGGCGGAGATCCTCGGCCTGAACCGCAACACCTTGCGCAAGAAAATCCAGGACTTGGGCGTCGAGACGGCGCGCAGCAAGCGGTGACGCAATAGCAACATAGCTGTTGAATTCAGGGCACAGGGTTCTGTACCTTGCCCCGATGGCCAATGACGCCCTGGTTAACGCTGAAGCGAAAGGCGCGCCCTTGGGGTGGCGCGGCCTGGCTTGGCGCGAACGGCTGAATTCCAGTTTCGCGCTCGGCTCGGGCTACGGCCTGGCGGCGCTCCTGACCGCCGTCACGGTCTGGATGGCGTCTTCGGCGCCGATCACCGGACCGGTCGGCCCGCGCAGCCAGGCCATCCTGGTGCTCCAGGGCCTTAACCTCATCCTGATCGTCGCGCTCGCCGCGGCGATCGGTTGGCGGGTGCTCCGCCTGATCATCGCCCAGCGGCGCGACGCCGGCGCGCGGCTGCATCTGCGCTTCGTGCTGCTGTTCGCCGGAGTGGCGGCCGTGCCCGCCATCGCGGTGGCCCTGGTGTTCGGCGTGCTGGTGACCCAAGGCGTCGATAGCTGGTTCGACCAGCGCGTCCGCACCGTGGTCGACAATTCGGTGATCGTCGCCAAGTCGTGGCTCGGCTTCCAGAAGAACTCAATCCACGACGAGGTCCAGGTGATGGCCTCCGACCTGAACCGCGCGGCGCCGGGCCTGCAGAAAAGCCCGGTCTATTTCAGCCGGTTCCTGGCGGAGGAGGCGGCGATCCGCAACTTCCCCGCCGCCTATCTGATCGACCATGACGGCCGCATCCTGGCGCGGGCCGAGGTGGACGCGCCGCCCCGCTATCTCTCGCCGCCGCCGGGCACCCTGGCGGACGCGGACAACGGCGTCATGACCATCCGCGCCTTCGACTCCGCCGACCTGATGACGGGCGTGGCGCGACTGAAGGCGTTCGACGACGCCTATCTCTATGTGGTCCGCTCGGTCGATCATGGCATACTGGGCCATCTCAGCGAGACCGCCGCGGCCTCGGCGGCCTACAAGGATATCGCGGCCCACCGCGCCCAGATCAAGGCGGCCTTCGAGGTCAGCTACCTGGAGACCGTGCTCCTGGTTTTGGTCGGCGCCGTCTGGATCGCGCTGGCCGCCGCCAACAGCATCTCGGGCCCGATCGCCCGGCTGGTCCAGGCCGCCGACCGCATCGCCGGCGGGGACCTGACCGCGCGTGTCAGCGTCGACAAGGGGCCCGAGGAGATCGCCGACCTGGCGCGTTCCTTCAACCGCATGACCGGCGACCTGCAGGCCCAGCGCGCCGCCCTGGTCGCGGCCGGCTCCGAGGCGGAATCGCGCAGCCAGTTCATCGAGGCGGTGCTTTCGGGGGTCAGCGCGGGGGTGATCGGCCTCGATCGCGACGGCCGGATCTCGGCGGAGAACCGCCAGGCGCTCGTCCTTCTCGGCCTGGCCCGCGCCAGCGCCCACGGTCATCTGCTGAGCGAGGCCGCGCCGGAACTGGCGGAGGTCGCCACCGAGGCCGCGGCGACGGGCCGGGACGCGGAGATCGAGGTCGACGTCGTGCGCACCGGCGAAGCGCGCCGGCTGCGGGTGCGCGCCAGCGGGCGCTCGGACGGCGGCTTGGTCCTGACCTTCGACGACATCACCCGCCTCGTCACCGCCCAGCGCAACGCCGCCTGGAAGGATGTGGCGCGCCGGATCGCGCATGAGATCAAGAACCCGCTGACCCCGATCCAGCTCTCGGCCGAACGGCTGCGCCGGAAATATCGCAAGGAGATCGTCTCGGATATCGAGACCTTCGACCGCTGCACCGACACCATCATCCGTCAGGTCGGCGACATCGGCCGCATGGTGGACGAGTTCTCGGCCTTCGCCCGCATGCCGGCGCCGGCCTTCTCCGAAGCCGACCCGGCCGAAGTGCTGCACCATGCGGTGTTCGCCCAGCGAGTCGCCGATCCGGAGACCGAGATCACCTTGTCCGATACGCTGCCGCAACTGCGCATGGTCTGCGACACCCGGATGATCGGCCAGGCGCTGGCCAACGTACTGAAAAACGCCGGCGAGGCGATCGCGGCCCGCCGAACCTCGGAGCCCGAACTCAAAGGGCATATCGAGGCGCGCCTGAGCCTGGTCGGTGATCAGGTTGTGTTCGAGGTCGAGGACAACGGGATCGGACTGCCGGCCAAGGGGCGCGAACGGCTGACCGAGCCCTATGTGACCACGCGGGAAAAGGGAACGGGCCTTGGCCTGGCCATCGTCAAGCGGATCGTCGAGGAACACGGCGGTGAACTGGCCCTGCTCGACGCCGCCGCGCTTCCGGGCGCCCGCGCGATCCTGCGCATTCCGAAACTGAAATCCGCCCACAGCCTAACCCCCGAGGACGCAGCGGTAGCATGAGAAACAACATGGCGGCCGACATATTGGTGGTCGATGACGAGGCCGACATCCGTGAACTGGTCGCGGGGATCCTGACGGACGAGGGCTATTCGGTCCGCACCGCTTCGGATTCCGAGTCGGCCCTGGCCAGCCTCAAGGCGCGCAAGCCGGCGATGCTGGTGCTCGACATCTGGATGCAGGGCGGCGGCATGGACGGGCTGGAGCTGCTCGACCTCGTCAAGGCGATGGATGTCGACCTGCCCGTGGTCATGATCTCGGGGCACGGCAACATCGAAACGGCGGTCAGCGCGATCAAGCGCGGCGCCTACGACTTCCTGGAGAAGCCGTTCAAGACCGACCGGCTGCTGCTGGTGGTCGAGCGCGCGCTGGAGCAGGCGTCGCTGAAACGCGAGAACCGGCGGCTGCGGCGCAAGGCCGTGGTGCCCGATGGCTTCATCGGCCGCTCCGGCCCGGCCCAGCAACTGCGGCAACTGATCGGCAAGATCGCCGCCGCCAACAGCCGCCTTTTGATCTCCGGCCCGCCGGGCTCGGGCAAGGAGCTCGTGGCGCGCCTGATCCATGCCGCCAGCCCCCGCGCGCGCGGGGAATTCATCACCATCGGCGCGGCGGGCATGACGCCGGACCGGATGGACCTGGAGCTGTTCGGCGAGGAAGGCGAGGGTGGCCGTCCCGGCAAGATCGGGGTCTTCGAGCGAGCCCATGGCGGGACGCTGTTCCTGGCCGGGGTCGGCGACATGCCGCGCGAAACCCAGGGCCGCATTCTGCGCGTGCTGGTCGAGCACCGTTTCCGCAGGGTCGGCGGCGACCACGATGTTCAGGTCGACGTGCGGGTGATCTCCTCGACTTCGCGCGACCTGCGCCTGGAGATCGCCGAGGGCCGGTTCCGCGAGGACCTGTTCCACCGCCTGAGCGTGGTCCCCGTCCATGTGCCCGGCCTGGCGGAACGGCGTGAGGACATCGCCGAACTGGTCGAATATTTCATCGAGAAGATCTGCGACGCCAGCGGCCTGCCGCGCCGCAGCCTGACCGAGGACGCCATCGCCACCCTTCAGGTCCATGACTGGCCCGGCAATGTCCGCCAGCTCATGAACAATATCGAGCGGATGCTGATCCTGGCCGCCGGCGATCCGTCCGAGCCGATCACCGCCGACATGCTGCCGGCCGAGGTCGCGACCAACGCCGCCGTCGGCTCGATCGGTTCAGAGCGGATCATCGCCCTGCCGCTGCGCGACGCGCGCGAGGTGTTCGAGCGCGAATACCTGAACGCCCAGATCATGCGTTTCGGCGGCAATATCTCGCGCACCGCCAATTTCATCGGTATGGAGCGGTCCGCGCTGCACCGGAAATTGAAGTCGCTCGGCGTGGCGCCGTCGCGCCTGGTCGAGGACGAGGACGCCTGATGTCGCGCATCGCCTATGTCAACGGCCGATATGCGCCGCACGGCCAGGCCTGCGTCCATATCGAGGACCGCGGCTATCAGTTCGCGGACGCCGTATACGAGTATTTCGCGGTGTTCGGCGGCAAGCTGGCCGATGCGGATGGCCACCTGGAGCGGCTGTGGCGCAGCCTTGGCGAATTGCGCATCGCCCCGCCGATGAGCGAGGCCGCCCTGGTCATGGTCATGCATGAAACCGTGCGGCGCAACCGCGTGCGCGACGGGGCGATCTATCTGCAGATCAGCCGCGGCGTCGCCAAGCGCGACCACCCGTTTCCGGCGCGCCCGGTCGTCCCGTCCGTGGTGGTCACCGCCAAGCCGGTCGATTTCGCCGCCGAACAGGCCAAGGCGGATAAGGGTGTCGGCGTCCTGACCCAGCCCGACAACCGCTGGGGCCGCTGCGATATCAAGACGGTCGGCCTCCTCCCCAATGTTCTGGCCAAGCAGGCGGCCCGCGAGGCCGGCGCCTATGAGGCCTGGCTGGTCGACGAGCTGGGCTTCGTCACCGAAGGCTCCTCGACCAATGCCTGGATCGTCGATGCGGAGGGCGTTCTGCGCACCCGCGACACCAACGCCAACATCCTGCGCGGCGTGACCCGCAAGGGACTGCTCGGCATCGCCGCGGACGCTGGCCATCCGGTGTCCATGCGGCCGTTCACTGTCGATGACGCCAAAAACGCGCGCGAGGCCTTTATCACCGCCGCATCCACCCTGGTGATGCCGGTGATCTCGATCGATGGCCATGCGGTGGGCGATGGGCGGCCTGGCCCTGTCAGCCAGCGCCTGCGCGCCCTATATCTGGACAACGCCCGCGCGAACGTTCGCTGATCTTGCGTAAATCGTTGCCGCGCCACGGCCATCCAGCCTAGAACCAATCTGTGTGTGGAAGCGTTGGGCTTCCGACCTTACGACAAGGAGCGCCTGACATCATGTCGAGCGAAAAGAAACAAAATCTCCAGGACACCTTCCT
>DATAYD010000090.1:0-15930 GCA_036272715.1 Caulobacteraceae bacterium
GGACCACCGCCCGCCGACCCCAAGGCGTTTCCATCGGTGACGATGCTCAAACCCTTGCACGGCTTGGAGCCGGGGCTGGAGGACAATCTCCGAAGTTTTCTGCATCAGGACTATCCGGGACCGATCCAGATCGTCTTCGGGGTGCAGGACGCGCGCGATCCGGCCATCGCTGTCGTTAACGCCCTGCTGGCCGAATATCCTGGGCTGGACGCGACCCTGATCATCGATTCGGACATGCATGGCGGCAATCGCAAGGTTTCGAATCTGATCAATCTGGAGAAGCGCGCGCGCAACAACGTGGTCGTTTTGTCCGACAGCGATATCCGGGTTGATTCGCGCTATCTGCGGCATCTGGTCGCCGAACTGGAGCAGCCGGGCCTCGGCGCCATAACCTGTCTCTATGTCGGCAAGCCGCTCGGCGGCGTCTGGTCCAAGCTTGCGGCCATGTCGATCAATCACCACTTCTTGCCCAACGTGGTCATGGGTGTGACGCTGGGCTTGGCCAAGCCCTGCTTCGGCTCGACGGTGGCCCTCAAAAAGTCGGTTCTGGACGATATCGGCGGCTTCAAGGCCGTGGCGGATCACTTGGCCGACGATTTCGTGTTGGGCCAGTTGGTGCGCGAGAAGGGGTTCAAGACCAGGGTATCGCGCTGGACCATCTCCCATATGGGCTCCGAGCCCAGCGCGGCCGAGCTGATCCAGCACGAGATTCGCTGGGCGCGGACGATTCGCGTGATCGAGCCGGCCGGCTTCGTCGGCAGCGGCATCGCCTACGCCCTGCCCTTCGCCGTGATCGCCAGCGTGCTGATGCGCTTTTCGCCCCTTCCGCTGTGGTTTGTGCTAGCGTCGCTGGCCGCTCGGATGCTTCTGGCTTGGCGGGTCGACCGCCGCACCGGGTGCCAGGCCGGCGCGCTGTGGCTGGTCCCGGTCCGTGATATGCTATCCTTCATCGTGTTCGTGTGCGCTTGTTTCACCAATTCGGTGACCTGGCGCGGTCGCCGTTTCAAGATCCACAAAAGCGGCACCATCTATCCTGTCGAGGACTTCTGAATATGCTCCGCACCCTCTTTATGCAGGCTCCCTCCTTCGACGGTTTCGATGGCGGCGCCGGTTCACGCTATCAGGCCAAGCGGGAGATCAAGTCGTTCTGGTATCCGACCTGGCTGGCCCAGCCGGCCGCCCTGGTCGAGAATTCCAAGCTGGTCGACGCCCCGCCGCACCGCCAGAGCCTGGCCGACGTACTGCCGATGGCCAAGGACCACGACCTTTTGATCCTGCATACCTCGACCCCGTCGTTCCAGTCGGACGTCAAGACGGCCGAGGCCATGAAGGCCGAGAACCCCTCGCTGAAGATCGGCATGATCGGCGCCAAGGTGGCCGTCGACGCCGAGCTGTCCATGCGCGAGGGCGAGGTGATCGACTTCGTCGCCCGCAACGAATTCGACTTCACCGTCAAGGAAGTCGCCGACGACTATGAATGGTCCGGCATCCAGGGCCTGAGCTGGCGCAACAAGAGCGGCGTGATCGTTCACAATCCCGATCGGCCCATGATGGAAAACATGGACGCCCTGCCGTTCGTAACGCCGATCTACAAGCGCGACCTGAAGATGGAGAACTACTTCATCGGTTACCTGAAGCACCCGTACATCTCGATCTATACGGGACGCGGTTGCAAATCGCGCTGCACCTTCTGCCTGTGGCCCCAGACCGTGGGCGGCCATCGCTATCGCACCCGCAGCGTCGGCCATGTGATCGAAGAGATCAAATGGGCCCAGAAGGCCTTCCCGCAGACCAAGGAATTCTTCTTCGACGACGACACCTTCACCGACGACCTGCCCCGCGCCGAGGCGATCGCCGCTGAACTCGGCAAGCTCGGCGTGACCTGGTCCTGCAACGCCAAGGCCAATGTCCCGCGCGAGACGCTGAAGAAGCTGAAGGACGGCGGCCTGCGCCTGCTGCTGGTCGGCTATGAGAGCGGCAATCAGCAGATCCTGCACAACATCAAGAAGGGCATGCTGATCGAGGTCGCCAAGAAGTTCACCAAGGATTGCCACGAACTGGGCATCGCCATCCACGGCACCTTCATCCTCGGCCTCCCCGGCGAGACCACGGAGACGATCCAGGAAACGATCAAGTTCGCCACCGAGATCAATCCGCACACCATCCAGGTCTCGCTGGCCGCGCCCTATCCCGGCACCTTCCTCTATAACCAGGCGGTGCAGGAAGGCTGGCTGGACGCCGAGCACGCCGAACTGGTCACCGACGACGGCATCCAGATCGCGCCGCTCAGCTATCCGCACCTCAGCCACACCGAAATCTTCGATTCGGTGGAGACCTTCTACAAGCGCTTCTACTTCCGCGCCCCCAAGATCGGCGCGATCGTCGGCGAGATGGTCCGCAGCCCCGACATGATGAAGCGGCGCCTGCGCGAAGGCGTGGAGTTCTTCGAATTCCTGAAGGAGCGCCGCGGAGCCGCGGCTTGAGCCAAGGCCTGAACACAACCTGCGCTGAGAACCCTTCCCCCTCGCTGGGGGAAGAGCAGGGTTGGGGGTGAACGCACAAGGTCGCGGCGAAGAACGGGGGAGGCGTCTTGCGCGACAACTTCGTCACCGCCAGCATCCGCACCCCCACCCCACCCTCCCCCATCGAGGGGGAGGGCTTTTTGCGAACCATCAAAACCGATGAATAATCCCGCCAAGGGCCTCATCGTCACCGCCGACGACTTCGGCCTGGCCGAGCCGGTCAACGAAGCCGTCGAGATGGCCCACGCCCGGGGCGTCCTGACCTGCGCCAGCCTGATGGTCGCTGGGCGCGCGGTGGCGGACGCGGTCAAGCGCGCGCGCAAGTCGCCGGACCTGAAGATCGGGCTGCACGTGGTGTTGGTCGAGGGCCGGCCGGTGCTGCCGCCGGGGGTGGTGCCGGACCTGGTGACCGCCGACGGCCGCTTCCGCGCCGATATGGCCAGCGCTGGGGTCGACATGTTCTTCAAGGCCCATGTGCGCCGCCAGTTGATGGCCGAGGTCTCGGCGCAGTTCGAGGCCTATGCCGCCACCGGCCTGCCGCTGGACCACGCCACGGCGCATAAGCATTTCCACCTGCATCCGACCATCGCCGGCGCGATCATCACCGCCGGCCGGCGGTTCGGGCTGAAGGCGGTGCGCGTCCCGGTCGAGCCCCGCGCCACCCTGCGCGCCGCCGAACCGGGCTACCGCCCGGGCCCGGCCATGATCACCGGTCCCTGGTCACATTTCGTGCGCCGGCGGTTCAAGAAGGCCGGGCTCTACATGCCGGACTGGGTGTTCGGCCTGCGCTGGTCGGGCGCGATGACCGAAGCGCGGCTGGAGGGCGTCCTGAACAACCTGCCCGGCGGCGTCAGCGAGATCTACCTCCACCCCGCCACTCGCGATGACTTCGAAGACGCCGCGCCGGGGTATCGATATGCGGAGGAATTGGCGGGGCTGTGCGCCTCAGGCGTGGCGCTGGCGGCCGGGAGCGTGCGGCGGGGTGGATTTTCGGATTTCGCGGCGGCGACGCGCTAGCGGCTCATGCTGAGCAGGACGCGCGGCCTCCGTGTCGAAGCACCCCCCTAGATCACCTTGGCCGCGCCCGCGACGCTCGCCTATCATCGCCCCATGATCGCATCCTATATCGCCGCCATCGACCAGGGCACGACCTCGTCGCGCTGCATCATCTTCAACCGCCAGGGCGAGATCGCCGCCATGGCCCAGAAGGAGCATCGCCAGATCTTCCCGCGCGCCGGCTGGGTCGAGCATGACGCCGAGGAGATCTGGGCTAATGTCCAGACCGTGACCGCCGAGGCGTTGGCGACGTTGAAGATCGGCCCTTCGAGTCTGGCCGCCGTCGGCATCACCAACCAGCGCGAAACCACGCTGCTGTGGGACAAGGCCAGCGGCCGGCCGATCCACAACGCCATCGTCTGGCAGGACACCCGCACCGACCGGCTGGTGCGCGAATTGGGCGGCGATGTGGGCCAGGACCGGTTCCGCGCCGCCTGCGGCCTGCCTTTGGCCACCTATTTCGCCGGGCCGAAGATCCGCTGGCTGCTCGACAATCTGGAGGGCGCGCGGACGCGGGCCGAGCGCGGCGAGGTGCTGTTCGGCACCATGGACGCCTGGCTGATCTGGAAACTGACCGGCCGGCACGCCACCGACGTCACCAACGCCAGCCGCACCATGCTGATGAACCTCCAGACCCTGGACTGGGACGACGACCTGCTGGCCGCGATCGGGGTTCCGCGGGCCATGCTGCCGGAGATCCGGCCGTCGTCGGAGGCCTATGGAACGGCTCGCGGGGTGCTGGAGGGCGTCCCGGTGGCCTCGGCGCTCGGCGACCAGCAGGCGGCCCTGTTCGGCCAAGCCTGTTTCGAACCCGGCGAGGGCAAGTGCACCTATGGCACCGGCAGCTTCCTATTGGTCAATACCGGCGAGACTGCGTGGCCGTCCAAGAACGGCCTGATCACCACGGTCGGCTACCAGATCGGCGGCGAGCCGGCCGTCTATGCGCTGGAGGGATCGATCGCGGTCTCCGGCGCGCTGGTGCAGTGGGTGCGCGACAATCTGGGCCTGATCGACAAGGCCGCGGACATCGAGGCCCTGGCCCGCACGGTCGAGGACAATGGCGGCTGCTATTTCGTGCCGGCCTTTTCCGGCCTGTTCGCGCCCTATTGGCGCTCGGACGCCCGCGGCGTGATCGCCGGCCTGACCGGCTATATCACCAAGGGCCACATCGCCCGCGCGGTGCTGGAAGCCACGGCCTGGCAGACCCGCGAGGTGGTCGACGCCATGGACGCCGATTCCGGCGTGGCCCTGACCCGATTGAAGGTCGACGGCGGCATGACCGCCAATGACCTGCTCATGCAGTTTCAGGCCGACGTGCTGGGCGCCCCCGTCGTGCGCCCGGTGGTGGCCGAGACCACCTGCCTCGGCGCGGCCTATGCGGCGGGGCTCGCGGTCGGGTTCTGGCCGGACCTGGAGAGCCTGCGCGGCAATTGGCGCAAGTCCGCCGAGTGGACGCCGTCAATGGCGGCGGAGCCTCGTGAACAGGCCTTTCGACAATGGAGGAAAGCGGTTCAGCGCACCATGGATTGGATTGAGCAGGACGAGATATAGGCCGCGGCTTATAGGTTATCAGAATAGTCAGTCTTCCCCGTCATTCCGGCTGGAGCGAAGCGGAATGCCGGAATCCATTCCGTGAATGGTTCGGCTGTGATGACGGCGCGGAAAGTTAACGGACTGGCCAGTTTGGTCGCGACGTCCCAGAGCGGCCGACTCGGGACCAGTTCGATCTCGGCGCTTTTGTCAAAACCCGAAGTCCGCCTAGCCGAACCGGCCGCTGATATAGTTCTTGGTCCGCTCGGCGCGCGGCGCTGAGAACAACTCGACCGTGGGGCCGAATTCGATCAGCCGGCCCAGGAACATGAAGCCGGTGTTCTCCGAGACCCGCGTGGCTTGCTGCAGGTTATGGGTCACGATGACGATCGTGTAGTCCTTCTTCAGCGCCACGATGGTCTCTTCCAGCTTGGCGGTGGAGACCGGGTCGAGGGCCGAGGCCGGTTCGTCCAGCAAGAGCACCTCGGGCTTCACCGCGATGCCGCGCGCCACGCACAACCGCTGCTGCTGGCCGCCGGAGAGGCCCAGGCCGGACAGTTTCAGCTTGTCCTTGACCTCTTCCCACAGCGCCGCGCCGCGTAGGGATTGCTCGACGCGCTCATCCATCTCCGGACGGGACAGGTTCTCGTAGAGCTTCACGCCGAAGGCGACATTGTCATAGATCGACATCGGGAACGGCGTCGGCTTCTGAAACACCATGCCGACCCGCGAACGCAGGGTGGCGACATCCATCTTGCGGTCCAGGATGTTTTCGCCGTCGAGGATGATCTCGCCAGCGGCGCGCTGGCCTGGATAGAGCCCATAGATGCGGTTCATGGTGCGCAGCAGGGTCGACTTGCCGCAGCCGGACGGCCCGATCAGGGCGGTCACGCCTTTCTCGATGATCGGCAGGCTGACGCCGTGCAACGCCTGGCTCTTGCCGTAGAAGAAGTCGAGCTTGTTGGTCCGCATCTTGATCGGCTCGTTCGGCTCGGCCGTGAACTGCTCGGTGATGTCGGTATTCATGGCGGTCATGGGCGGCGCTCCCGCGTGATGGTGCGCGCCAGGATGTTGGCGGCGAGGACGGCGACGGCGACGATCAGCGAGGCGGTCCAGGCGAGCCGGACCAGATCGTCATAGGCGCTGAGGGCGAAGTTGAAGATGACGGTCGGCAGGCTGGCCATCTCGTGGTCCAGCTTCAGGCTGAAAAACTGGTTGCCGCCCGCGGTGAAGATCAGGGGCGCGGTCTCGCCGCTGATCCGGGCGAAGGCGAGCAGGCCGCCCGTGAGGATGCCGGCGCCGGCGGATTTCCACAGCACCTGGCGGATCGTGGTCCAAAGCGGCGTGCCCAGGGCGACGCCGGATTCGCGCAGGGCCGAGGGCTGCAGCTTTAGCACGTCCTCGGTGGTGCGGGTGATGATGGGGACGGCGACCAGGGCCAGGGCCACAGAACCGGCCAGGGCCGAAGCGCCATGGAACGGCACGACCAGGAACTCGAACACGACCAGGCCGACCAGCACCGATGGCGCGGACAAGAGGATGTCGTTCACGAACCGGACCGTCTCGGCATACCAGTGGTTTCGGCCGTATTCCGCCAGCCAGGTGCCGGCCAGCACGCCGAACAGCACCGCGATCACCATCCCGATGCTGCACATGATGATGGAGCCGACGATGGCGTTCAGCAGGCCGCCCTCGGACCCCGAAGCCGGCGTCGACATGGTGAAGACGTGCAGATTGACGCCCCCGGCGCCTTTGACCACGAGGGTCCAGAGGATGACCGTCAGCACCGCCAGGGCCAGCACCGTGGCGATGAAACAAAGGCCGATGAAAACGCCGTTGCCCGCCGAGCGAATGGATTTTTTCAACGAAGCCATCGGGTTACCTCACGCGGTCTTGTCGGCGCCCAGCAGGGCGCGGGCGATGGCGAGGACCACGAAGGTGATCAGGAAAAGCACAAGACCGAGGGCGATCAGGGACGCGGTGTGCATGTCCGTCGTCGACTCGTTGAATTCGTTGGCGATGGTCGAGGCGATGGTCGAACCCGAATCGAACAGTGATTTCGGCAGGAGATGCGAATTGCCGATGACGAAGGTCACCGCCATGGTCTCGCCCAGCGCCCGGCCCAGGCCGAGCATCACCGCGCCGATGGCGCTGCGGCGCACATAGGGCAAGGTGATGGAGGTGATCACCTCGAAGGTGGTCGACCCCATGCCGTAGCCGCTCTCGCGCAGGTGGACCGGTACGGTCAGGAACAGGTCGCGCAACACCGCGGCCATATAGGGCAGGATCATGATCGCCAGGATGATCGAAGCCGTGAAGATATTGGCGCCGTTGGGCGTACCCTGGGTCAGGGTGTCCCAGATCGAACCTGGCGGTGCGGCCGTCATCAGCGGTAGCTGCACATATTGGGCGAACAGCGGCGCGAACACGAACAGGCCCCACATGCCATAGACGATCGACGGGATGCCGGCGAGCAACTCGACAGCGACGCCGATCGGCCGGCGCAACGGCCCCGGGCAGAACTCGACCAGGAACACCGCGACCCCGAAGGCGATCGGCAAGGAGAAGATCAGGGCGAGTATGGCGGAGATCAGGGTGCCGACGATCGGTCCCTCCGCGCCATAGACCTCGGTCACCGGATTCCAGTGGGAGTTGGTGAAAAAGCCGAAGCCGAACTTGGCGAAGGCAGGCGCGCCGCCGATCGCCAGAGCGATCACGATCCCGGTCAGCGACGCCAGAAGCACCGTGGCCGCGAACGCGCAGGTCCATTTGAAGATCGGATCGAAGCCCGCGCCCTTGGGCGGCGATCTTCGGACGAAAGCGGCGTCTACGGCTGACATGAAGCCCCTGAATGGGAAACGACGGAGGCCGACGCGCGGCCTCCGTCTCCGAAGATTTCGGCTACGCGTTTAGTGCGAGACGTAGATGGGCTTGCCGTCCGGACCCTTGACGTCGAGCCACGCCTTGCGGACCAGGGCCTTCACATTGGCCGGCAGCGGGACGTAGTCGAGTTGGGCGGCTTGGGGGTCGCCTTGCTTATAGGCCCAGTCGAAGAACTTCAGGATCGTGGACCCAACGGCCGCGTTCGGCTGCTGCTTATAGACCAGGATGAAGGTCGCCGCCGTGATCGGCCAGGAATTGGCGCCCGGCTGGTCGAGGAGCAGCAGGTAGAAGCCTTGGGCCGCCGACCATTGGCCGTGGCTGGCCGCCGCCGCGAAATTGGCCGCCGTCGGGTCGACGAAGCCGCCCGCCGCCGCCTGCAGCTTGGTGTAGGTCATGTGGTTCTGCTTGGCGTAGGCGTATTCGACATAGCCGATCGACCCGATCGTCTGCTTGACCACCGCGGCCACGCCGTCATTGCCCTTGCCGCCGATGCCGGCCGGCCATTCCACCGAATCGCTGGCGCCGACCTTGGCCTTCCAGGTCGCGTTCTTGAGCGCGAGATAGTTGGTGTAGACGAAGCTGGTGCCCGAACCGTCGGAACGGTGGACCACGGTGATCGGCAGGCCGGGCAGGTTGACGCCCTTGTTGATCGCGGTGATGTGCGGATCGTTCCACTTCTTGATTTCACCCAGATAGATCGCGCCCAACAGCGCGCCGGTCAGGCGGACCTGGCCGGGGCCGACGCCGGGAACGTTGATCACGGGGACGACGCCGCCCATCACGGTCGGGAACTGGAACAGGCCCGAAGCGGCCAGTTCATCGGCTTTCAACGGCTTGTCGGTGGCGCCGAACTCGACCGTCTTGGCCTTGATCTGCTTGATGCCGCCGCCGGAGCCGATGGCTTGGTAGTTCACCGCCGTACCGGTCTGGGCCTTATAGGTCTCGGCCCACTTCGCGTAGACCGGCGCCGGAAAAGTCGCGCCCGCTCCGGATATATCGGTGGCCTGGGCGGCGCTCCCCGCGCCCAGCGCCAGCGTGGCGCAGGCGGCAACCGCCATGATCGTCTTCAACATCCCCGTCTCCTTGGACATACGGCCAGCCCGGCCGCGCTCGGATGTGGGGACGAATAGACATGGGCCTTGTCAGTTTAGTGACAGTGTCGCACCCGACCCCGCCAGGCGTGGCTTCCGAGGCCGTGCTTGACGGGCGCGACGATTAATTAATCTGTAGACAAATGGTCTTGGCGACCGCGCTTCG
Organism: Caulobacteraceae bacterium; assembly: GCA_036272715.1. Lineage (GTDB taxonomy): Bacteria > Pseudomonadota > Alphaproteobacteria > Caulobacterales > Caulobacteraceae > Poindextera. Next base: position 9,249 of record DATAYD010000090.1, read on the forward strand.
AGGCCACGACCAAGGCGGGATTTCTGAATTGCAACAATCTGTTCGGGATTTTTGGTATCAATTTCGGCGCCCTCGTCCGACCACCGATGACACGCTGCCCCGCCCCCGGGTCCGGCGCCGACGACGCCGAAAGAAATTCCCGCGAACAAGCCGAGCGCGCCGATTCGTCTCGTCGAAACCCGCTTTGCCGGACCTCGTTAGCCGGCTAGTTTCAAGCCAGACGCGAAAGTTGGCGGTTTCGGGGCCGCGACGCCCATGTCATCCAGGATAAAACGGCGCATGAAGTCTCCCAAGTTCCGGCCGTTGGACCTGTCCGGGACGCCTGTGGCGGATCCGGTCGCCATGAACGACGCCCCCGAGGCGCCGTTGGATCCCTACTATCATCGGCTCGATGCGCCGGGTGGGCTGGGCGCCGTGGCGCGCGGCGAAGACCATGAACTGGACGCCGGCCGCGAGACGGTCGATCTGCCCCCGCTCAATCTCAATCCCCGACGAAACGAAGCCAAGGCGCGGGAGCCGCGCGGCGCCCCGATCTATATCGCCGCGGCGGTGGTCTCCTGCCTGTGGGCGCTCGCGCCGATCATGTTCGCCCTCGGCTATCGGCGCGGCGCCGGGCCGTTCGAGAACGACGGTTTCGCCCTGGCCGTCCTGGCGCTGATGGCGCTGGGGCCCGTGGCCCTGATCTGGCTCTCGGCGTTCCTGCTGCATCAGGGCGTGCGGCTGGCGGCCCAGGCGCGCCGCACCCAGGCCTTGGCCGACAGCATGGTCCAGCCCGCGGCGCTGGCCGCCCACGGCGTCGGCATGGCGGTTGTCACTGTTCGCCAGGAGATCGACCACGCCTCCGCGGCGGCGGCCCACGCCCGCGGCGAGCTTCTGACCCTGCGCGACCTGCTGGCCGAGGAAAGCGAACGCCTGGTGGCCGCCGCCGCCGGCTCGAGCCGCAACGCCACGGACCTGACCCACGAGCTCGGGACCGAGCGCGAGAAGATGGCCCAGCTCGCCGAGTTCCTGGGCGCCCAGGCCACCGGCGTGGTGGATGCGATCAGCCAGCATGCGCGCATGGTCGCCGAGGCTTCCGACCTCGCCGAGACCCAGATCCGCGAAGCCGAGGCCACGCTGGCCGCCCGCACCGCCGATTTGGCCGCCGCGGCCGGAGAGGCCGGCGACGCCGCGCGCGTGGCCGGCGAGGACCTGGCCCGCCAGGTCGCCAGGCTGGAGACCGCCGGCCTTGGCGTCGGCGACCAGGTCCGCGTCCTGGAAGAAAGCCTGACCGAACAGCGCGCGGCTCTCGTGGCCGCCGCGCACGGCATGCGCGCCGATAACGAGGCTTTTTCCACCGAAGCGGAAACCCAGAAGGCCCAGTTGGTCGAGATCCTGGCCCAGGCCCGCGGCGGCGCCGGCGAATTGAACGAAACCGCCGCCATGACGGCCGAGGCCTTGCGCCAATTGGTCGGCCAGGCCGGCGACCAGCTCCGCCTGATGGCCGAAACGGCGTCCGAGGAACGCGACCTGTTCGGCGCGGCCACCAGCCAGTCACTGAGCGCGGTCGCCGAGATCGGCCTGCGCCAGCGCGAGGCGATGGAGAGCCAGACCAAGGAGACGGTCGACGCGCTGTCGGAGGTCGCGGCCCGGTCCTTGGGCGCGGTGTCAGAGATCAGCCTGCGCCAGCGCGAAGCCCTGGAAAGCCAGGCGCTGGAAACGATCGAGGCGCTTTCCTTGGCGGCGACCCAGTCCTTGGACGCCGTGTCCGAGCTTGGCCTGAACCAGCGCGAGACCCTGGAAGCCAAGGCGCTGGAGACCGTCGAGGCCCTGTCGGCGGCGGTGAACCAATCGCTGGGCGCCGCGTCCGAACTCACGCTGAACCAGCGCGATATCCTGGAAGCCAAGACGCTGGAAACCATCGAGGCCCTGTCGTCGGCGGCGAACCGGTCGTTGGACGCCGTTTCCGAGATCACGCTGAACCAGCGCGAAGCCGTGGAGAGCCAGGCGCGCGAGACCATCGAGGCGATTTCCGCCGCGGCGGCGCGATCGCTGAACGAAGTCTCCGAAATCGGCCATCAGCAGCGCGAGACCATGGAGCACAAGGCCCGCGAGGCGATCGAGGCCCTGTCCTCGGCGGCGGCGGAGGCCCGGCGCGCGGCCGAGGAACAAGGCCAGGCCGTGCGCGACAAGGTCGACCAGTTGAGCGAAGCCGCCTTCAGCGCCGGCCAGCAGGCCGACAACGCCTTTGAATCGCGACTGAGCCAGGCCCGCGCCATGATCGAACAGTCGGCGCGGATGGTGGAGGACGCCAGCGCCCGGTCCACCGCGCGCCTGACCGAAGGCGTCGAAGCAGCCCGCGCGGCGTCGGGCGAGCTGGAGCGGTTGCTCAGCGACATCGACGCCAGGGTCACGGGCTTGCCACAGGCCGCCCAGGCCCAGGCCCAGGCCGTGCGCGACAGCGTGGAGCACAACATCAACGCGCTTCTGGAGGCGGCGCGGCGGACCGCCGAGGAGACCCAGGCCATCGACGCCACCTTCCAGGAACGCGTGCGCCGCAATTATGAGATGCTGAGCGAAGCGGTCCGGCTGATGGGCGTGGTCGCCGGCGCGGCGGGCGGCCCGTTGCGTCCCGCCGCGGCCGCCCGACCGTCCTCGGCGGCGCCTTCCCCCCCTGCCCCTGCCCCGGTGGCCGCCGCGGCGCTCGCCCCTCCTCCGACGCCAACGCCGCAAGCCGCCGCGCCCGAGCCCCAGCCCACGGCTCAGACCCCGCCGCCCCAGCAGCCGGCCGCCGACGCGCCCTCAGGCCTGCGTCCCCGACTTAAACTCACCCCCACGGCCACCGACGACGAGTTCCGGACCGTCTTCGACTCCGCAGGCGGCCGCGAAGCTCCGCCGCCCGCTCCCACCGCGCCGACGACCACGGGAAGCGAAAGCTGGACCTGGAAGGAACTCCTGTCCTCGATGGATGAGGGCATGGGCGATGGCATGGGCGACGACAAGTCCCTGGCCGACACCCTGCTCGTGGAGGTCGGCGCCATGGGCATCGACGCCGGCGCGCTCCTGCCGCGTATGCGGATCGACCAGATCGCGGCGGCCATCCAGGCCGGTGAACCGGCGGCCGGGCGTGAAATCGTGCGCCGCCTGGCGCCCGCCGCGGTGCGTCGCCTGGCTCGCCGGATGATCGCTGACCGCGGCTTCCGGGGCCACGCGGAACGCTATGTAAGGCGTTACGCCGCCATGCTGGCGGAGACCCGCGGCGACGGCCAGAACTTCGTCATCAGCGCACTCCTGGGCTCTGACCAGGGCCGCGTCTTCCTGCTGTTCGACGCGGCGATCAACGAAGGCGGCTGAGCCATTTTAGGGCGCCTGGCCTGCGGGCGAAAAGAGAGATTCGCCGATGACCGCACAGACCCGCGCCTGGCTGACCCTGGCGGCGCTCAGCGGCCTGGTCGCCGTCGCCGCCGGCGCCTTCGGCGCGCATGGCGTTCAGGACCTCAAGGCCAAGGACTGGCTGAGGACCGGCTCGGAATACCAGTTGGCCCACGCCGTGGCGGCCCTCGCCTGCTTCCCGCTGTGGGCCGCGGGCGTGCGCGGCGCGAGGGTCTCCGCCTGGCTGTTCCTGATCGGCGCGGCGCTGTTTTCGGGATCGCTCTATCTGATGGCGTTGACGCCGGACCGCTGGATGGTGCTGATCACGCCCCTGGGCGGCCTGGTCCTGCTGGCCGGCTGGGCGACGCTCGCCTGGGCCGCGTTCATGGCTCGCCCGACCGCCGGCTAGACCCAATGCATCAGAGCATTTTCTGACGACGAACCGGTGTCCACTTTTAGGCGGGCTTCGCTCGAAATTGGCCTGGAACGGCGCCCTCACCCGTCCCTGGCGCCCTTGGGCAGCGCCAGGGTGTAGAGCGCGATCGACGAGCCCACGATGCAGATCAGGATCACGATCGCCATCGGCCGGGGTCCTGGGTCATGCCAGGCGGTGATCGCCGCCGACGCCAGGGCGCCCACCCCGAACTGCGCCCCGCCGATCAGGGCCGAGATCGACCCGGCGCGCCGGGGATCCACGTTCAGGCCGCCGGCCATGGTGTTCGGCCCGATGAAACCGAACGAGCCGAGGATGAAGAACAGCGGGATCAGCACGCCCCACATCCCACCAAAGCCTGTCAGCGCCGCGCCCGCCAGCGCCAGGGCGAAGGCCAGGCAAGCGGGCCGCGACCAGGCGACCAGTTGTTCGGGCGAGTAACGCCGCAAGAGCCGGCCATTGACCTGGCTCATCGCGATCATCGCCCCGGCGTTCAAGCCGAAAACCCAGCCGAACTGGCTGACGGGGACGCCATAGACCCCGATCAGCAGTCCCGGCGACGCGGAGATGTAGCCGAACAGGGCGGCGCTGTTCAGGGCGCCGGACAGCGAAAAACCGATCAGCCTGGGATTGGACAGCAGGGTGACATAGCCGCGGATCGGGTGCTCGCCCCTGGCTTGGGCGGCCGTTTCAGCGGACCGCGACTCCGGCAGCCAGAGGAACGCCACGACGCTGATCAGCGCGCCAAAGCCGGTCAGAACCCAGAAGATCGCCCGCCAGCCGACCACGTTCAGCAGGGCGCCGCCGACCAGGGGCGCGACGATCGGCGCCAGACCCATGACCAGCATCAGCAGCGACAGCACGCGGGCGGCGTCGCGATGCTCGAACCGGTCGCGCACCACCGCGCGGGCCACCACCGCGCCGGCGCAGCCGCCCAGGGCCTGGACGAATCGGGCCAGGGCCAGCCAGCCCATCGAAGGCGCCAGCGCGCAGGCGGCCGAGGCGATCACATAGATACCCGCCCCCAACAGGATCGAGCCTCGCCGGCCCCATCGGTCCGAGGCCGGGCCGTAAAAGAACTGACCGATCGCCATGCCGGCCAGGAAGGTGGCCAGCGTGATCTGGGCCGAACTTGGCGCGCCGCCGAAGGCCTTGGTGATCATCGGCACGCTGGGCAGGTACATGTCGATCGACATGGGCGCGAACCCCGTCAGCGCCCCGAGCATGATGACGAGGCCGACCGAGACCTTCGCCGGCGCATGCGGCTCCGTGGCGGCGGCGGTTTGAGCGGGCGCGGTCACAAGGACTCCTGGCGGCGGACGGCCTTCTTAAAGGATTTCGCCGGGTGCAAAACCCTTCGTCTGGCCTTGCCTGAGCGCCGGCGAGCGATCACGGTGGCGTTAGATCCCGAGCCACGCCGACGAGCCCTCATGTCCGACATCCTCACCCGCCAGATGCCGCCGGTCCAGTACGCCCTGACCAACGGCGTCAAGATGGCCTATTACGAGGCCGGCCCCCGCGAAGGGGTTCCAGTGATCTTCTGCCACGGCTTTCCGGAACTGGCCTTTTCCTGGCGCCATCAACTGAAGGCGTTCGAGGCGGCCGGGCGCTGGGCGATCGCGCCGGACCAGCGCGGTTATGGTCTCACCCAGGGCCCGGAGGCGGTGGAAGCCTATGACATGGAAAGCCTGACCGGCGATCTCCTGGGCTTGTTGGATCATCTGGGCGTCGAGAAGGCCGTCTTCTGCGGTCATGACTGGGGCGGCATCGTGGTCTGGCAGATGCCCCTGCGCCATCCGGACCGCACGGCCGGCGTGATCGGCCTGAACACGCCGTTCATGGCCCGCTCGCCCGCCGACCCTATTGCGATCATGCGCCGCCGCATGGGCGATGAGATGTACATCGTGCATTTCCAGAAGCCCGGCGAAGCCGACGCGGTGCTGAACGGCGACGTGGCCAAGGCGATGAACTTCTTCATGCGCCGCCCCGCGGGCGAGGCGCCGCCCTCCGCGGGCTTCGCCACCGAGCGCAAGCCCGGCGAGGAGTCGGCCTTCGCCCTGATCAAGATCCTGCGGCTCTACGATCCGGCTTTCGATTCGCGCGAACGCTTCCTTAGCGAGGACGAGTTCACCGCCTTCGTCGAGACCTTCGAGCGCACCGGCTTCACCGGCGGTATCAACTGGTACCGCAACTTCACCCGCAATTGGGAGCGGTCGGCGAACATCGTCGAAAGGGTCACCGTCCCCTCCCTGATGATCATGGCCGAGAAGGACGCGGTGCTGCCGCCCTCGGCCGCCGAGGGGATGGAGACCTATGTTTCTGACCTGGAAAAGACCTTGATCCTCGATTCCGGCCACTGGACTCAGCAGGAGAAGCCGGAAGCGGTGAACGCCGCCATCCTGGGCTGGATGGACCGCAGATTTCCGAAGTAGAAAGACTTCATGGAACGCACCCCAGCGCCCTCGACCCCAGCCGTCGCACACGCCTCGCGGCGCGGCCTCTATCCAGACAATGAACCCTTCGCCTTCGGCTGGTTGCCGACCGGCGAGGCGCACGAGGTTTATTACGAGGAATGCGGCCGACCGAACGGCAAACCGGCGGTGGTGCTGCACGGCGGCCCGGGCGGCGCGATCAACCCGACCATGCGCCGCTTCTTCGACCCCAGCCGCTGGCGGATGATGCTGTTCGACCAGCGCGGCTGCGGCAAATCCCGACCGAACGCCTCGCTCGACGACAACACCACCTGGACGCTGGTCGAGGACATCGAGCGGCTCAGGAAGCGGCTGGGCGTGCAGAAGTGGACCGTGTTCGGCGGCTCCTGGGGCTCGACACTGGCGCTGGCCTACGCGATCAAGCACCCGGACCGGGTGGAGAACCTGATCCTGCGCGGCGTCTTCC
>DATAYD010000091.1:0-25579 GCA_036272715.1 Caulobacteraceae bacterium
CAGCTTGGCGGGCGCGGTGCGATGGATCGCGGTCGCCCCGGGGCCGGCGCGACTGATCGGGCCCTCTCCACGGCGGACGAGCTTCGAAGATGTTTCGCCGGGCTGGAGCGCGATCTCGGTTCGACGATCGATCAGATGGACCGCGAACTCCGCCAACTGCGCGGCGCGGCCGAGCAACTCCGGTTGATCTCGGCCGGAACGCTGCTGACCGCGCTTGAGCGGACGGCGCGCGATACCGCCGCGGCGGTAGGTAAGTCGGTGGTGTTCGAGGGACGTGGAGGCGAAATCCGTCTGGACGCCTACGTCCTCGCCACCATCCAGGGCGCGCTGGTGCAGATTGTCCGCAACGCCGTGGCGCATGGAATCGAGCCGGAAAGCGCACGCCTCGCAGCCGGAAAGCCCGCGACCGGACGCGTGAGCGTGTGCGTCGCTCGTCGGGGACGGCGGATCGTGTTCGAATGCCGCGACGATGGTCGGGGTATCGATCTCGATGGCGTCCGGCGCGTGGCTGTCGGGCGAGGGCTGGTCGGCGCGCAGGCGGCGCGGCTCGGCGCGGACGATCTCGTCCGTCTGCTCCTGCGCGGCGGCATCACCACCTCGGAGGCGGTGACTGGCGTCTCCGGGCGAGGCGTCGGCCTGGACGTGGTCCGCGCGGCCATGGAGAAGCTCTCGGGCGAAGTCATGTTCCACACCGAGGCCGGCGTCGGGGTCACGTTCGAACTCATCGCGCCATTATCACTCGCCGCGGTCGACGCGCTGGTCGTGGAGGTCGACGGCGTCGCGGTCGCGATCCCTTTCGATGCGGTTCGCCGTACGATCAGCGTCGCCGGGGGGGATATGTCTCGAACCGCCTCGGGCGCCACCATCGTCTATGATCAGACGGCGATTCCGTTTTTTCCGCTGCCTAAGGCTCTGCAAGGAATCCAGTCGCCCGCGGGCCGGGCCTGGCCGATCGTGGTGGTGGCCGGCGCGGGCGGCTTGGCGGCGGTGGGGGTCGATCGCCTGCTCGGCTCGGAAAGGGTGGTCGTGCGCCCGCTGCCGGAGTTCGCGCCCGACAGCGCGATTGTCGCCGGCGCCTCGCTCGATGCCGAGGGCAATCCACAACTGGTGCTCGATCCGGACGGTCTCGTCGCCGAGGCCCAGCGAGGCGACGCCGATTTCGAGCAGACGCCGGTCCGCCATTCCGTGTTGGTCGTCGACGACTCGTTGACCACGCGTATGCTGGAACGAAGCATCCTCGAGTCGGCCGGCTACGAGGTCGAACTCGCCGCCTCGGGCGAAGAGGGCTTCGAGAGCGCGCGGCGCAACCGGCACGCGCTGTTCCTCGTCGATGTCGAAATGCCCGGTATGGACGGCTTTACCTTCGTGGAGCGGGTCCGTCTTGATTCCACGCTGCATAACACCCCCGCGATCCTGGTCACGTCCAGGGACGCGCCGGAAGATCGTCAGCGCGGCGTCGACGCCGGCGCCAGCGGTTACATCGTCAAGAGCCAGTTCGATCAGGCCGAACTGCTCGCGATGATCAGGCAGTTGATCGGTTAGGCGATGAAGAAGATCCGTGTCCTGGTTGTGGAAGACTCGCTGACGGTGCGAAAGCATCTCCTGGGGGTTCTCGCGGCTGATCCGGACATCGAGGTGATTGGCGAAGCGGAGGACGGCAAGCGCGCCATCGAGCTCTGCCAGAAACACCGGCCGGACGTGATCACCATGGACATGATGCTGCCGGTCATGAGCGGTCTGGCCGCGACCGAGTACATCATGGCTCACTGCCCGACGCCGATCTTGGTGGTGTCGTCGTCGGTCAACCGCGGCGAGTTGTTCAAGACCTACGACGCTCTCGCGGCGGGCGCCGTGGACGTGTTCGAGAAGATGAATGGAACCCAAACCGACGGTGCCTGGGAGCGCGACTTCGTCGCGGCGATGAAGTTGGTGGCGAAAATCCGGGTCATCACCCATCCCCGAGGACGCCTGCGGGGGTCAAGCCAGGCGGAATTCCCGAGTCCCGAACCGCTACAACCCGTTGCGGGAAGTCCATTCAGCGCTAAGCTCGAACTCGTCGTGATCGGCGCTTCGACGGGCGGCCCGGCCGCGATCGTTGAAGTCCTGCGCGGCCTGCCGCCGACGTTCCAGCTTCCGGTGCTGTTTGTGATGCACATCAACGAACCGTTCGGGAGGGCGTTCGCGGATTGGCTGGACGGCCAGACGCCGCGGCGGGTGGCCTACCCGAAAGACGGTGATCCGGTCGCCCTGGCCGCGGGGCGCGTCGTCATGGCGCCGGGTGGTCACCATCTCGTCGTGCGCGACGGGCGGCTGCGTTTTACGATGGACCCGGAACGGCATTCCTGCCGACCATCGATCGACGTGTTGTTCGACTCGGTGGCGCGCGAGTACGGGCGCTCCGCCCTGGCGTGCCTGCTGACCGGCATGGGGCGTGACGGCGCGGCGGGCCTGCTCGCTATCCGCAAGGCCGGGGGGGTGACCATCGCCCAGGACGAGGCGACATCCATCATCTACGGCATGCCGCGCGAAGCCGTCTTGCTCGGCGCGGCCGACAGCGTGCTCCCCCTCGGGGAAATCGGTCCCGCGATCGCCGCCGCGAACGAGGCCCGCGGATGACCCGCGCCGTCCTCGTCGTCGACGATAGCCTCACGGTCAGGATGAACCTGGTGGAGATGCTGGAGGCGGCCGGTCTCCCGGTCGTCGCCTGCGCCACCGGCGCCGAGGCGCGCGAGGCGCTCGGCCAAGGACGATTCGCGCTGATCATCCTGGATGTCCTGCTGCCCGATACCGACGGCATCGAGCTGCTCAAGGAGATCCGTGAAACACGGTCGACCCGCGACACGGCCGTGATGCTGCTGTCGACCGAGACCGAGGTCCGCGACCGGATCCGCGGGCTCAAGACCGGCGCCGACGAATATATTGGCAAGCCCTACGAGCCCAGCTACGTGATCGCCCGCGCCCGCGAACTTGTCGGGCGTGGGCAGGCCGTGGCCCCGCCCGATGCCGAGACGGTGCTGGTCATCGATGACAGCATCACCTTCCGGGAGGCGCTGAGGGAAACCCTCGAGGCGGCGGGCTACCGCGTCGTCGCCGCGGAGACCGGCGAAGAGGGACTGCGGTTGGCCGCTCACGAGCGACCGGCCGCCTTGGTGGTGGACGGAGTCCTTCCCGGCATCGATGGCGCGACCGTCATCCGGCGAATCAGATTTGACGCGGCGCTGCGACGCACGCCTTGCTTGCTGCTCACCGCCTCGGCGGATGGTGAGGCGGAGGTGCGGGCGCTCGACGCCGGGGCCGACGCGTTCGTCAGGAAAGCGGACGACGTCACGGTCATACTCGCCAAGTTCAAAGCGATGCTGCGAAGCGCCGGCGCGCAACTGGGCGACCAGGATACCGCCAGTGTGCTCGGACCTAAGAAAATCCTCGCGGTGGATGACAGCGAAACCTACCTCCAGTCGATCGGGGATGCGTTGCGGGCGGGCAGCTATGACGTCGTTCTGGCGCGATCCGGCGAGGAGGCCCTGGAGTTGCTCGCGGTCCAATCGGTGGATTGCATCCTGCTGGATCTCCTCATGCCCGGTGTCGGCGGCCTGGAGACCTGCCGCCGGCTGAAGGCCGTCCCGGTCATGCGGGATATTCCCGTCGTCATGCTGACGGCGGTCGAGGATCGCGAGACCATGATCGAGGGTCTCGGCGCGGGCGCGGACGACTTCATATCGAAGTCGAGCGATTTCTCCGTGCTCCACGCCCGCGTCATCGCCCAGCTCCGGCGCAAGCAGTTCGAGGACGAGAACCGGCTCATTCGCGAACAGTTTCTGCAGAAGGAACTGGAGGCCGCGGAGGCGCAGGCGGCGATCCGTCTGGCCCATCTGCGCCGAGAGGTCGCGGCCCGCGATCAGGAGTTGGAGACAGCGCGGGCTCAGGCCAAACTGCGGTTGGCGTTGGACGCCGCGAAGATGGGCGAGGTCATCTTCGACCTGGCCGGCGGCGGTATGGTCCATACGCCAGGTTTCGTGGCCCTGTTCGGCTATCCGAGCGAGCGGACGCTGTCTCCCGACGATATTCAGGACCGATACCATCCCGATGACCGCGAGCGCATTCGCACTCATCAGGCCGAGGTGATGGCCGGATCGAACATACGTTACGAGATCGAACACCGTGTGATCTGGCCGGACGGTTCGATGCACTGGTTGTCCGGGCGCGGCGAGCTGACCGGCGACCGGTCCGGTAAGAAGGGGGAAATCACCGCGGTCTATATGGATGTGACCCAGAGAAAGCTGGCCGAGGAGCATCAGAAACAGTTGCTCGACGAGCTCAATCATCGGGTCAAGAACACGCTCGCGACCGTCCAATCCATGGTTTTTCAAACGCGCCGCAATGCGCAGACACCCGACCAGTTCGACTCATCGTTTGATGCTCGCCTCAGAGCGCTCGCCGGCGTGCACGATCTGTTGACACAGGGGTCTTGGGAGGGGACCTCGCTGGCCGCCGTCATCTCCCTGACGCTGGCGCCCCACATCGCGATCAACGACGCCGGCCGGAAAAACATCTTGTTTGGAGGGCCGCCCGTTCACGTGGGGCCGAACGCGGCGATAACGCTCGCCATGGCTTTTCATGAACTCGCAACGAACGCGTGCAAATATGGCGCGCTCTCGAACAGGCGCGGTCGCCTCAGCGTTCGGTGGGCGATCGATCGCACCGTCGTTCCCATGCTCGTGAAGCTCTCCTGGACCGAGCGCGGTGGTCCGACGGTGGAAGCGCCCAGGCGTTACGGGTTCGGGTCCAGGCTCATCGAACAGGGCCTTGTCCACGAACTGGGCGGTGAAGCGCGGCTGGTGTTCAAGCCCGAAGGTCTTTGGTGTCAAATGCGCTTTCCGCCCTCGGCGAAGCTTGGCGTCGCGGCATGACGGCGTCGGACTCTTTGAGCGGATTGCGACTGCTCGTCGTGGAAGACGAAGCCTTGATCGCGATGATGATTCACGATCAGCTTGTCAATCTGGGGTGCGTCGTCGTGGGCTTGGCTTCCAACGTTCCCGGGGGGCTGGCCCTGATCAAGGATAAAGGGGCGACCCTCGACGGCGCGGTGCTCGACGTCAATCTTGGGGGGGAAAAGGTTTATCCCGTGGCCGAAGCGCTGATCGAACGCGATATCCCTTTCATCTTCGCCACTGGATATGGGCGCGCTGGCATCGCGGCGAACTTCTCGCGGATGCCCACCCTGGCCAAACCCTTCAGCGTACCGGAACTCGAAGCGATCCTGGCCAAGACTGTTCTTCCAGCCCGATCAAAGGGGCCGACGGGCGGAGGTTGACGAAGTCGTCGCCGTCGCCAGACCAGGTCGATGCTCGCTCGACCTAGTCGGACTCCGTGGTCGACGCCTCTTCGGCTAGCTGCATGAGGGCGGCGAGGGCGCGCCACGACACCGCGGACTTCACGCACAGGGCGTGGATTTCGTCCGTGCTCATTGCGGCGGCGTGGCGCTCCGCTTCCGCCGCTCTTTCGAGACAATCGACGACTTCAAGCATGGCGCTCCTCCCCAGGAAACCGCCGGACAAGGGTGTGCTGGAATGCTGTATCAAACCTTAACGGCCGAGAGAATTCCCAAAAATCACTACTGTAGGTTATGAGCGTTGGCGGCGCTTCACCGAGCCGAGGGCCGGATGACGAGGATGGACAGGCTCTGGTCTATGCGGCCGCCATCCCGACCGGCGCCCGTCCGCCCTCTGGTGAGATCGAAGCCGGCGCCAGGTTCACACTCGATTCCAACTCCCCGCGAATGCCATTTTGGTGGTGCGAATTAGGTGCGGTGAGATATCGAACAAGGGCGAAAAATGCCGGCTTCTGGCGTACAAAAGTGCGCCGACAGCCGCTGGCTGATGCATTGGATTTTAACGGAAAAATTGTGAAATATCAATCGTATAGATTAGCTGTGGCTCCTATGATGGATGATGGATACGGGCCTGGGATTTCAAGTAATTAGGCCCCTCCGTGTGCAGAGCGTGTGCACACGAACTCGCCTGCTACGATAGCCTTGGCATGAGCCGCTTGGAGTTTGCTCAGGTGCTCGGTCACCGTCTCACCGACCGAGCGGGTCGGTTGCGGTTCCGCAATCGCACGAGGCCTGTCACCTTCTCTGGATGCCGACTTCGTTTCGAATCATCCATGGCGGCGCGAGGTCATCCCGTGGCTGACAATGAGTCGGCGCTGTTTGATGCTGGGGGCGCGACTTGGAACCTGCCGCCGGGCGAGGCTGCGCGGCAGGCCATCCCGTCGCTTCGCGGCTACGCCTACCAGCTCCACCACTCCTTGGCGGCTTGGATTGCGCTTCCTGCTGGCGCCACGCTTCACCTCGAGGCGGCCGAGGACTACGCGACCATCGCCAAGGACCCGGCGACCCTCGAACAGGTGCTGCAAGCCAATCAGGTGAAGGAGACTCGCGAGTCCGGGGCGGTGACCCTGAACTCCGCTGATGTGCTCGACGCCATCGGCCGGCTCTGGGCCTTGCAGGAGGAGAATCCCGGCCGACCCATCCGTTTGAATTTCCTGACCACCTCACCGATCGCCAAGGAGCGTGTAAACCCGTTACCTGACGGGCGCGCCGGACTTGAAGCGTGGCGCCACGCGGCTCGCGGCGGGCCGGTCATGGCGATCCGAGACGCTTTGAAGGCGCGGCTCAAACGTCCCGATCTGGCTACGTTCATCGCGGAGTCTGACGACGCCGCGTTTCGAGATCGCATCTTGCGTCCGCTGAGCTGGAGCTGCGGCGCACCGCCGATCCCTGAGATCGAGGCCGACAATCGCTCGGCGCTCATCGAGCTGGGCCACACCCTTCAGTCGACGCCCGATCTGTCGGCGCGCGCCGCTGACGTGCTGCTGTCGCGCATCCTCAGCGCGATTGTTCAACCCGGTGGGACCCGGCGCCTTACCCGGGGCGATCTCCTTCAGGTATTCCACGAAGCGGTGACCGTAAGAATGCCGGCTCAGGCGGTCGCGGGCATGCTGGTGTCGGCCGCCGCCGGCGCCGCCCTGAATCTGTCAGGCACAGGCGCCTGGCACGACCTCGCGGCCCTCGCCGGCGGCCCGCGCGCGAACCGGCGGGAAACCGTCAGCACGCTCTCGCCTGTGCTCAAGACCCACGGCGCCCTGTGGCTCCATGGCGCGACGGGGCTTGGGAAATCGATCCTGGCTGAGCTCGTGGCCAAAGCGGCGGGCGGTGCATGGCGGTTCTTGGATCTGCGGGGCGCGCCGGCCGGCGCCGCGGCGGAAAGGCTCGTCGCGGCCGCGGGCGCGATCGGGGGCGTCGCCGATCTGAGGGGCGTCATTATCGACGACCTCGCGACGGAGCTGGAGGCGGAACTCGAAGGCCCGCTCAAGCATCTCCGGGCGGCGCTGGATCGCCGGGATGCGGTCTGTATCGTCACCAGCCATAACCCGCCGGGGCGCCGGCTCGCGCGCGCCGTCGGCGTTCCGCCCGAGGCGATCGCCATAGCGGCCGCCTTCGATGAGGAAGACACCGCCTCGTTGGTCACCGCCTATGGCGGCGATCCGGCGCCATGGACCCGCTTCGTCTGGCTGGTCGGCGGAAGTGGGCATCCTCAGCTCGTCGACGTCGTCGTGTCCGGCCTCGCCAGCCGAGGTTGGCCCGCCGACGAAATGCAAAAATGGATCAGTGCAGGGCTTAAGAGCGAGGACGTCGAGGCCGAGCGAGACGCCGCCCGCCGCCGCCTACTGCAGGAGCTTTCCGACCAGACGATGCAGTTTCTATGTCGGGCAACCCGCATCAACGGTGCCTTCGATCGCGAACTCGCCCTGAGCGTAGGCCGGGCGCCGCCCACGCTGCAGGACTGCGCCGCCTCTCTGGATCGGCTCGCCGGCCACTGGATCGAACGCCTGAGCCCAGATCGCCTTCGCGCCTCGCCGCTAGTCGCTGGCCTCGACAAGCAGATGCTGTCTGCCGCCGAACTGACCGTGCTCGACCGCGAAATCGCGCTCAGCCTGCTGGCCCGGGGCACGGTCGATGCGGATATGGCCGATACAGCCTTCCTTCATGCGGTGCTGGCGCGCGCCGACGACCTGATCACCCCCATCGTGATCCACGTGATCAGCCTGGACGGCCGCTCGCGCCCGCTGCTGGCCAGCGCCATGCCGATCTTTCGGGGAGCGAGCGGCGACCTGGCGGGCGTCCTGAAAGGAAACCAGTATCTGGAGGTGCTGGTTCGACTGGCGCAGCATCGATTGATCACAGCGCTCGGCGATGCAACGAAGATCGCGCAATCCGCCACCTCCCTGATCAGCTGTATAGACGCGATCACCGATCTTGAGACCAAAGGTCATCTTGAGGTCATGGTCCTCTCCAAGATCCTGATCGACGAGTTTGCCTTCGGCAAAATCCCCAACTGGTTCGTGCTCGTGGATCGTTTCGCTGTCGCCTGCGATCGAGATTCTAAGATTGAAGAGATCACGGCGAGCATGGTCGCCGACGGCGGCCCGGAACCCGTTGATCTTGCCTTCGTCTCCCACGCCATCGCGCTGGCGAGCCTCCGCGATCTTGGCGCACTCTTCGATCATCTCCAGGGTCTCAATCCGGCCGCGCGAGTCCGCCGCCTGGCGCCGCTGAACGCCGATCCGACATCGATGAGCCTCCTCGTCGACAGCCCTTGGCTGCAGCAGTCTCGGGTCGAGGTTCCGGACGGGATCACTCAAGCGGCCCTCTATGACGGTTTCGCTCGTACGGCGCTCAACTGGGGTGAGGCAAGTCTCGCCGCCCAGTGTTTTCGAGCGCAGGCGATCATGCTCGACGAATATGCGAATGACCCCCCGGCGGCGCTGGCGGCGCTCGACGCGGCCGACGCCGTTCTTCCGGATCATCTGCTGCTCAAACGCGAGCGCGCCAAGATCGCCTGGCGCGCCAAGGACTACGCGTCCGCTCTCGAACAGCTGACCGCCATCGCAGATCGACTTGAGACCGCAGAGCCGCTGGAGACGGCGTTCGCCCTTCGTGAGGCCGCCATCAGCGCCGGCGAACTCGGTCTGTGGGGCGACGCCTGGCGGTTCTTTGAACGTGCTCGGGCGGCAGCGCTGGCCGCAGCCGGCCGGCCAACACCTCTGAACGTAGGGCTGGCGGGCGACGCGGCGGCTGCCCGGTTCGCCAGCGGCGATCAAGCCGGCGCGCTAAGGGACATGCGACTCGCCCTTGAAGCCCTCGATGACGTGCCCCCTTCGGAAGGGCGCAAGGCGCACTATTGCCACATGGTGCTCCGCCACATCGTCCTTTGGATGCAGGCGGCCCACGAGGACAATCTCGTCGTCGACGGTCAGCCGGTGGTCTACGTCCCCGGGTCGGCTAGCAATCCAGCGCCCTTGCCAGCCGTCGACGAGCGACCGCTCGGCGCCCTCCAGGCCGCGTGGATGATGCTCGGCCGTGTCGCCTTGGCCGTCGGCATTCCGGCAGAGGAGGTCCTCGGCTGGACGGGCGTCAGCGACCTTCGAAACTATGCCGTGTTCGACGTTTCCTTACGGATGGCCTTGCTCGGCGCTGCGCTCCAAGGCGGCTCGCTGGAAGGATTCCGCCTCTATACGCTGCCGGCCGTGGAGGCGATGTGCTACCTCGCCAAGAGTGCTTGGCACGAAAATCCGCCCGAGCTCATGGTGCCGCAGAGCGCCTTGATTCCAGTGCTGAGCGGCGAGGCGCTCCGATCAGACGCGGCTCGCGACCATCTGCGCGACGCCGCCCTGGCGATGGCCTGCGGCCTCGTTCTGCCTGGACCCGCCGCGGGCGCGGAGCAGCTGGAGCCCCTTCACAGCCTGGTCGTTGCGCTCGCCGGCTATGACCCCCTCCCTGAGTGGACGGGATCAGCCGAAGCCGAGTCCACGGACCTCGTATCCACAGTCGCCCATCTGATCCGCCGGATGGCGCATAGCGAGCTGATCACCGTTGACGACATCTACGGCGCCGAGCTGCGCCTGGCCGAATGGACCCCCAAGTCCAACTACGCGCCGATTGTCGCCACGTTCCTCGCTGAGCGCGTGCGACGCGACTGGTCGACGATCTTGGACACGCGGGCCGCCTTCCTCCGCCATCCATTGATGAACGCCCCGCCCATCCGTAGGGCGGTTGATGGGTCGCAGTCCGGATTGGCCTACGTTGCGGGCATACTCCTCGCAGCGGAGCCGGCGACTGGACTTAGTCTTTCCGACGACTACCGGCAGCTTCTTCGCGATCGGTCGCAATAGGTCGAGCGTCAAAGTTCGCCCCGCTGTGCCTGGAAACGAAAAAATCGAAATCCCTCCTTTCGTTTTTTTCGTTTCTGCCCTATATTGTTCGTATGACGATACCCCACAAAGTCCCTGAACCCCTGTCAGCGTCGGACCGCGCCAGCGCGCGCGATGTCCTGGCGCGCCTGCGCGAGGGCGGCGACCTGGTCGTGGCGGGAAAGGGCGGCCGCGTCGCGGTCCCGAAGTCCATCGCCCGCGAGGTGGTCACCTTGCTCGAAGCCTACGCTGACGGCCGCACCCTGGTCATGGCCGCCGCCGATGAGGAGGTCAGCACCCAGGAGGCCGCTCTGATCCTGAATCTTTCCCGACCGACGGTCGTCAAGTTTCTGGACGAGGGCCGCATCCCGTTCCGCAAACCCGGCAAGCACCGCCGGGTGCAGATGTCCGATCTGATCGCGTTCAAGACGCGGCTGAAGCGGGATCGCACGACGGCCTTGGACAGGCTGACCGCGCTCAGCCAGGACGCCATCGAGAGCGCGCGCGAACAAGGGAGGGTGACCGATGAGATGATCTAGAACCGGGCCGCCGACCTCGGCGAGATCGCCCTTTCACACCAACTCACACCGTGAGGTTTTTGACCATGATGAGCAGATGAACCGCGCCGTCGCGCAGAGAGAACCCCCTAGATGTCCACCCGGTACTTGATCGATACGAACGTCCTTATTCCGTTCTATTCCAAAGATTTCTTCCTTGAACTGGGCAGCCGCGGGCTGCCGATCCACTGGAGCCGCTCCATCGAGGCGGAGTTTCGCCGCGTCTGGGCCAGGCTCTATCCTGACAAAGCGGGCCAGGCGGCAGACATCCTGTCGTTGATGCGCGCCGTGATCCCGGACTGGCGCGCACCCGAGCCGCGCAAGGTGATGCAGGCGGTTCAGCTCCCAGATCCGGCCGATCGGCACGTCCTCGCAGCTGCGGTCGGCATCGGCGCCAAGGTCATCGTGACCCGCAACCTGCGTGACTTCCCACCCAGCGCCCTGGCGCCTTTCGGCGTGGAGGCCCGCACGCCGGATCGTGTCCTTTGCGACCTGTTCGATGAGCGTCCGGACCTCGTCGCCGCCGCAGGAGCGGCGATGCGCGCGAGGCTGAAGCGGCCGCCACAGACGCCTGACGAATGGCTCGACGGCTTGGCGGCCGGCCACCTCGGCGATCTGGCGACACGGCTTGAAGCGTACAAGGGCGAGCTCTGACAACAGTGCATTTAATCGCGGACTGAGCGTCGCATTTCTAGAGCTGAGCCAACTTCCGTTCCTGGTGCCGGCCAGCGCGATCTCGAGGGGCGACGGCGACCGTGAAGAGAGGCCTCCGTCAGCTGGCTGCTTTCGGCCTTGTTGCGTGTGCGCCACGTGTGCACAGAGAAACCAATTTTGATGTTATCCCTCGAGCAGGAGCGTGCGCCAGCGTAGGCGGACGAATGTGGGCGAAGCAGAAATCCTCAGTCGGTCCAATGTTTTATGGGTCGGACTTGGTTGTATATGTCCAATGAAATGAATGACTTAAGTCACAGATTTTGTACGGCCCCCATGATGGATTGGACCGACCGGCATTGTCGGGCGTTTCATCGGGGGCTTTCGCGGCGGGCGTTGGTCTATACCGAGATGGTGACCAGCGGGGCGGTGCTGCATGGGGATCGGGAGCGGTTGCTGGAATTCGGCGCCGCCGAGCATCCGGTGGCGCTGCAACTGGGTGGATCGGACCCCCATGACCTGGCGTCGGCGGCGCGGATCGGCGTGGACCTGGGCTATGACGAGATCAACCTGAACGTCGGCTGCCCGTCGGATCGGGTCCAGAACGGCCGATTCGGCGCCTGCCTGATGCGCGAGCCGGCCCTGGTCGCGGACTGCATGGCCGCGATCATGGGTGCGATCGGGACGCCCGCGACCGTCAAATGCCGGCTGGGGGTGGACGACCAGGACCCCGAACAGAGCCTGTTCACAATGGTCGACGCCTGCGCCGCGGCTGGCGTGCGCACCTTCATCGTCCACGCCCGCAAGGCTTGGCTGAAAGGGCTGAGCCCGAAGGAGAACCGTGAGGTTCCGCCGCTGGACTATGCGCTGGTCTATCGCCTCAAGGCGGAGCGGCCGGACCTGACCATCGTCATCAATGGCGGGATAGCGGACCTGGACGCGGCTGAGGCGCATCTGGCCCATGTCGACGGGGTGATGCTGGGCCGGGCGGCCTATCATACGCCGGGGGTGCTGGGCGCGGTCGATCGCCGGCTGTTCGGCGAGGCCGCGCCCGATGTCGATCCCAGGACGGCCGTGACGCGCTACCGGCCCTATGTCGAGCGCCAAAGGGAGCGGGGCGTTTCCCTGCCGACCCTGGTCCGGCCGATGCTGGGACTGTTCGCCAGCCAGCCGGGCGCGCGGGCCTGGCGCCGGATCCTGACGGTGGAGAGCCTTCGTCCCGGCGCGGGTCTCGATGTGGTCGACCAGGCGCTGGCGGCGGTTTCGGGCGCCCTGACGCGGCGAAATGAGACGCTGCGAAATGAGACACGGCGAAATGAGACGCGGCGCGACGAGGCCGTTACGGCCTGAGGATCATCGAGGTCTGGGTGGCCTCGAACTGGGACAGGCGGCCCAGATAGGTCATGCCCAGCAGCGAATTGCGCAGGCCGGTCTCGATCACCAGCGCGTCAACGTCGCGCACCTGGGCGCCGGCGACCGAAACCGTGTCCAGCTTGATACGGGCGGCGCGGGCCGGACCGGACGCGGTGATCACCTTGGCGTCATAGTTCAGGCTCGTGGTGTCGATGCCGAGGCGACGGGCGTCGTCGGTGTTTAAGGAGACCGCGGTGGCGCCGGTGTCGACCAGGAACTTGACCTCATGGCCGTTGACGCTGGCCTCGGCCCAATAGTGGCCGTCGGCGGCCTTCAGGACCTGGGCCGGGGCGCTTTCGGACGCGTCGGGCGTAGCGGGATCGGATGCCTGCGCGGCCTGGGCGGTCACGCCGGCCGCCTCCGGCGCGCCGCGCGGATCCGGATGGATCCGGCTGTAGGAGATCACGGCCTGGGCCGCCAGGGCGGCGGACACCGCGCCGAACAGCCCCACCATTGTGAGCCTTAACATCCAACCACCTTGCCGTATTGGCTTTGTCGGGGGCCGTTTTCCTGACCCGTCTTAACCGACCATGCGCACGAAGCGGTTTTCAACGGATGAATCAGCCTGCGGAATCATGCCGAATGAAACATCGCCAGCTTTTCAGGGCGGATGCGGCCCCGGCGATCAGCGAGGCCGGCCATGACCTCGGCGCGCTCGGCGTCGCTCATCCCGCCCCAGCGGCCGACCTCCGGCAGGCTGCGGAAACACCCGATGCAGAGGCCGCTTTCGCCGTCGACGACGCAGATCTTGATACAAGGCGTGACGATGGTTTGGCCTTGAGGCGCCTTTGTCTCCATGCGTCCTGATTTGGATCGGGCTGAACTGGAATGCAAGTCGGCGGCAGGCGGCGCTTGGACCGTCACGATCCGGCGCTATGCTGGCGCCTCCAGCCCATCAGGAGAGCGACATGATCCGCAAAGCAAAGGCCGCCTGGCGCGGAACCGGCCGTGACGGCGACGGCGATCTGACCACGGATTCCGGCATCCTTTCCGAAACGCCCTATTCGTTCAAGACCCGCTTTGAAAGCGCGCCGGGGACCAATCCCGAAGAGCTGATCGCCGCGGCCCACGCCGGCTGCTTCACCATGGCCCTGGCGTTCCAACTGCAAGGCGCGGGCTATACGCCGACGGAACTGGCGACCGAAGCCGCCATCTCGCTCGACCAGGACGGCCCTGGGTTTCGGATCACGAAATCGGCCCTGACGCTCGTCGCCGAAGTGCCCGGCCTGGACAAGGAGACCTTCGACAAGCTGGCCGCCGAGGCCGAGAAGAACTGTCCGGTGTCCAAGGTGCTGAACGCCCAGATCACCCTGTCGGCCACGCTCAAATAAGGCCCGGCTGACGCGCCCGTCCGTCTTCGCATCCTGAACCCCGTCGTATAGCTTGACGGCGGAACCAGGGGGCGAAGATGCGGACGGACATAAGCTTTCAGAGCCAGGGACTAACCTGTCGCGGCTGGCTGTATCGGCCGGCCGGCGTCTCGGATCCGGCGCCCGCGATCTTGATGAGCCATGGTTTTTCGGCGGTGAAGGAGCAGGGGCTGGATGGGTTCGCGCGGGGCTTTCGCGCGGCGGGTTTCGTCGTCATGGCCTTCGACTACCGTTTCCTGGGCGCCAGCGACGGGACGCCGCGCGGGAGGATCATTCCGACCGAACAGCACGACGACAATCGCGCCGCCCTGGCGTGGCTTTCGGCCCAGCCGGGGGTCGACCCGGCGCGGATCGGCATCTGGGGAAGTTCTTACTCTGGCGGCCACGCGCTCTTCATGGGCGCGATGGACCCGCGGGTGAAGGTGGTCGCGGCGCAGGTTCCGGCGATCCAGACCGCGCATTCCCTGGTCGGCCTGGCCGGACGACAGGGCTTCGACGGCTATCTGCGATTGCTGGCCCAGGACCATGCGGCGCGTAACGCCGGCGAGCCCGCGGGCGAGATCGCCGTGGTCGCGCCGAAGGGCGAGCCCAGTGTACTGGCCACCCCGGACTCCTATGCCTGGTTCAACGCCTCCGGCGCCAAGGACGCGCCGAACTGGCTGAACCGGACCAGCCTGGAGAGCGTCGCCCGGCTGGCCGAATACGCGCCGGGGGCTTTCATCGACCTGATCTCGCCCAAGCCCCTGCTGGTCCAGGCCGCGACCAAGGATACACTGATCCCGATCGAGCAGGTGCGGGCCGCCTTCGCCCGCGCCGGCGAGCCGAAGAAGCTGGTGGAGTTCGACGGCGGCCATTTCGACCTCTATCCGGGCGAGCCGTTCCATGAGCCGGCCCTGGCCAATGCGCTCGACTGGTTCAAGACCCACCTCTGAACCTCCGCCGGATCGGCCGCGATCGGGACTGGAGACGCCAGGGCTGGGGGACATCGGCGCTTCCTATTCGGTCTTGATCCATTCTGACCGCTTTTCCCGCCGCTCCAACACGGCTAAGCCGCAATGATGGACCGAGCGCCCTTTGACGACATCCGCAACCTGATCGCCGGCCTTGAGCCCGAGGACCGAGCGGCCGCCGCCGGCGGCCTCGACCGGCTTCATCTGGATACGGCGGCGGGCGCGCTCGGGGCGCTGGAGCCGGTGATCGGCTGGATCGCTGGCTGGCGGGGTTCGGTGGTCGTGCGCCGGCCGGTGATTGCGCTCTACGCTGGCGGCCACGCCGGAGCGGGGGACGCCGGCGCGACGCGGGGCCAACTGGAGGCGATCGCCGCGGGCACGGCGCCGGTCAGCCGCGCGGCCCAGCATCTGGGCGCGGGCCTCGACGTGTTCGACCTGGCTATCGACAGGCCCGTGAGCGATTTCCGCAAAGGCGCGGCCATGAGCGAACGGGAATGCGCCGCGACCATGGCGTTCGGCATGGAGGCCCTGGCCAAGCAGCCCGACCTGCTGATCCTGGGCGCGCTCGGCGCCGGCGTCGATCGGTCGGCCACGGCGCTGGCCCATGGCCTGCTCGGTGAAGACGCGCCCGGTGATCTGGCCGAGGCCGTGGTCCGGGCGCGGGGCGAGGCGGCCGGCGACCCCCTCCAACTGCTGCGCCAACTCGGCGGCCGCGAGACGGCGGCGATCGGGGGGGCGATCATCGCGGCGGGCAGCCAGCGGACGCCGGTCCTGCTGGATGGCTTGCCGGCGATCGCCGCGGCGGCGGTTCTGCACACGGTCTCGCCCGAAGCGGTCGCCCATTGCCGGGTCGGGCAGGCGGGTCAGGATCCGGTGCTGGCGCGCATGGCGCATCATATCGGTTTGTTTCCCTTGTTCGAACTCCGCGTCATGCTCGGCGACGGAACGGGCTCGACCGCCGCGCTTTCTCTGATCAAGCTTGCCTGCGCCCTGGCGCCGGCGGCGAAGGCCTAAGGGCGCTGACCGCGCGGCGGGGGAGACGCGATGGCGTTGCTGCGACCTGGCGAGACCTGCTCTCGCATCGATAGCGCGGACCGGGTCGCCTTCCTGGTCGATGTCCAGGACTATTTCTGCGCGGTCAGCGAGGCCTTGCAGCGGGCGCGCCGTTCGATCCTGCTCCTGGGCTGGGGGTTCGATCCCCGCACCCGCCTGCGGCCCGACGGCTTTGATGGGCCGGACGATCCGGACGAGATCGGCCAGGTTCTGCTGCGCCTGGCGCGGGAACAGCCGGACCTCGATATCCGCGTCCTGATCTGGAAATCGGCGCTGCCGATCGCGGCCTCCCAGGAATTCTTTCCGCACCGCGCGCGCCAGTGGTTCCGGGGCGCCCGCGTCCACTTCTGGCTGGATGACATGGTCCCGCTGGGCGGCTGCCATCATCAGAAGGTGCTGGTGATCGACGACGCGGTCGCCTTCTGCGGCAGCGGCGATTTCGGCACCGACCGCTGGGACTCTCCGGCCCACCTGGATACCGACAGCCGGCGGATCGATCCCGACCAGCACCAGCATCCGCCTCGTCACGAAGTCATGATGATGGTCGACGGCGAGGCGGCCAAGGCGCTGGGCGACCTTGCCCGAGAACGTTGGCGGCGCGCGACCGGGGAGACCGCGCCGCCCCCGCCGCCGGCGGACCACGATCCCTGGCCGCCCTCGACGCGGCCTCATCTGGAGGGCGCCTCGGTAGCGATCGTGCGGACCGATCCCGCGTGGCGCGGCCGGCCCCTGGTGCGGGAGTGGGAGGCGTTGACCCTGGCCTCGATCGCTTCGGCGCGGCGTTGCCTCTACCTGGAAAACCAGTATTTCACCGCGCCCGACATCGCCGAGGCGATCGCGCGGCGCCTGGCCGAGCCCGACGGGCCGGAAGTCATCCTGGTGTCGACCGAGCGCAGCCCTAGCTGGTTCGACCGCCTGACCATGGACCGGACCCGTTCGATGGTGATCCGCCGGCTGAAGGCCGCGGACGTGTTCGGTCGCTTTCGCGCCTGGTGCCCGGAGACGCCCGCCGGCCACACGGTCATCGTCCACGCCAAGGTCACGATCGTCGACGACCAGTTGGCCCGGATCGGCTCGGCCAATCTGAACAACCGCTCGACCGGCTTCGACACCGAATGCGAGCTGGCGATCGAGGCCTCGGACGAGGTTTCCGCCTTGGCCATCGTGACCCTGCGCAACCGGCTGGTCGGCCACTATATGGGCCGAAACGCCGACGATATCGCCGGCGCGGTCGAGCGCCACGGCGGGCTGATCGGCGCGGTGGAAGCGCTGAACACCCACGGCCGGCTGCGGCCGATTCAGCCGCTCACCCTGGGCCAGGCGGCGGGTTTCGTGGCCGCCTATCACCTCGGCGATCCGCGGGGCGTCGATGACGCCTGGCGGCCGTTTAAACGCCGCCGGATGCTCGACGCGCGGGTGCGGGCGATCGCCGGGGCGTCGCATGGAGCCGCGTCTTGAGGATCGGCGTGTCGAAGCGCGCGCCTGGCCAGTTACTCCTCATCGCCCAATCGCGAAATCCATCACCAGCGGCAGGTGATCCGACGCCGGGCGGGTCGCGGGCGTGTAGGGGGCGTCCACATCCTGAACCGTGATCCCGGCGCTAACGAACACATGATCGATGCGCAGGAAAGGCAGGCGGGAGGGAAAGGTCGAGGTCGGCCGGCGGATGGGCGCCAGCCGTCGTGCGTCCAGCATCCGGGTCCTGAGCGTGCGATAGACCGCCGAGGTTCGGGTGGCGTTGAAGTCGCCGAGCAGAATGGACGGCGCGCGGCACATCTCGTGGCCCAGCCATTCGGGACCGGCGAGGGCCGCGGCCTGAAGCTGTTGTTCGCTCGGCGCCAGGCCCAGATGCGTATTGATCACCTGGACCTCCACGCCGTCGACCTCCACCGCGATCCAGAGCACGCCGCGCGGCTCCAGGCCCAGGGTCGGGACCAGGCCAGGCAGGGGGCCGGCCTTGACCAGGCGTTCCGGGTAGGAGGTCAGGATGGCGTCGCCGTACTGCTCCTCCTCCACGCGCACGGCGGCGTTGAAATGGAAGGTCATGTCGAGGCGGCGCGCGATCTCATGCGCCTGGTCGACCCCGCCCGTGCGGGCGCGGCCGACATCCAGTTCCTGCAAGGCGACGATATCGGGCTCCAGGGCGCCGACCACGTCGGCGATCCGGCCGACATTGAGCTGGCGGTCCAGGCCGACACAACGGTGGACATTATAGGTCAGGATGCGGGGCATAGCGGCTCCATGGCCTGGCCAACGCCCGAAACGGCGGTTCGGCGCCAAGGCTTTACGTTGACGTTCGCGTCATCTTTGCAAAATACCGGCCGCCGCCTATTGTCGACCCCGCCTCGGCCGCGGCGGACGGTGTCGATCGCCCCGGCGTACAGGTCCCGCGTCCGCGATCCGCGCTCTGGAGTTCCAAGATGAACCTCGACTTCTCCGCCGAAGACCTCGCGTTTCGCGAGGAGGTGCGCGGCTTCATCGCCGACAACTATCCCCCGGCCCTGCGCGACAAGCGGCCGTCCGAGGATGCGTTCGAAAAAGAAGACTATATGTCCTGGCATCGCATCCTGGCCAAGCGGGGCTGGGTGGCGCCGGGCTGGCCCACCGAACTCGGCGGTCCGGGCTGGACCCCGACCCAGAAATACATCTGGTCCGAAGAGCAGGCCCGCGCGGACACCATTCCGATCCTGCCATTTGGCATCAACATGGTCTCGCCGGTGATCTATACGTTCGGTACGCCCGAACAGAAGGCCAAGTTCCTGCCGGCCACCTACAATGGCGACATCTGGTGGTGCCAGGGCTATTCGGAGCCGGGTTCGGGCTCGGACCTGGCCTCGCTGCGCACCCGCGCCGTGCGCGACGGCGACCACTACATCGTGAACGGCCAGAAGACCTGGACCACCCTGGCCCAGTTCGCCGACTGGGGCTTCTTCCTGGTTCGCACCGACCCGGACGCCAAGCCGCAATCCGGCATCAGCTTCCTGCTGATCGACATGAAGACGCCCGGGATCAGCGTGCGCCCTATCATCACCCTGGGCGGCGAGCACGAGGTCAATGACGTGTTCCTCGACAATGTCCGGGTGCCGATCGAGAACCGCATCTTCGACGAGAACAAGGGCTGGACGGCGGCCAAGTTCCTGCTGGCCCACGAGCGTTCCGGCATCGCCGGCGTGGCGCGCTCCAAGCGCGGCATCGAGCGGATCCGCCAGATGGCGTCGACCGAGCTGGCCGACGACGCCGGCCCGCTGCTGCGCGACCCGTTCTTCAAGCGCAAGGTCGCCGAACTCGAGATCGACCTGACCGCGCTCGAATATACCGAATTGCGCACCCTGGCCGGCGAGGCGTCGGGCAAGGGTCCGGGACCGGAATCCTCACTGCTGAAGATCAAGGGCACGGAGATCCAGCAGCGGGTCAACGAACTGGCCCTGGAAGCCGCCGGCCATTACGGCGCGCCCTATTTCCGCGGCTTCCCGACCGAGGGCGGCAACACCTATCCGATCGGCCCCGACTACGCCCACGAGACCGCGACCGCCTATTTCAACGGCCGCAAGACCTCGATCTATGGCGGCTCGAACGAGATCCAACGCAACATCATCGCCAAGATGGTGCTCGGCCTCTAAGGCTCGGGCGCCCAGAAACGTTACGAGGAACGCCATGGACTTCAGCTTCACCGAAGAGCAGTCGATGCTGCGCGACACGGTCGCGAGCTTCCTGCGGGACAGGTACGACTTCGAGACCCGGCGAAAGATCACCGCGTCGGAAGCCGGCTGGCGGCCGGACTATTGGAAGGCCTTCGCCGAGGAGCTGGGCATCCTCGGCGCGCCGTTCTCCGAAGATTTAGGCGGGCTCGGCGGCGGCGCCACCGAGAACATGATCGTCCTGGAGGAATTCGGCAAAGCCCTGGTGGTCGAGCCTTATCTGGGCACGGTGGTGATCGGCGGCGGCTTCCTGAAGCACTCGGGCCATGCCGGCGCCGCGGACCTGATCGGCAAGATCATCGGCGGCGACGTCATCACCGCCTTCGCCTATGCCGAGCCGCAGGGCCGCTACACCTGGTCGGACCTGAAGACCACGGCCAGGAAGGACGGCGCCGGCTATATGCTGAACGGCCACAAGGCGGTTGTGGTCGGCGCGCCCTGGGCCACCCACCTGATCGTCACCGCCCGCACCGGCGGCGGCCAGCGCGACGCCGGCGGGGTTTCGGTGTTCCTGGTCGACAAGGCCGCCAAGGGCGTGGTCACGCGGAACTATCCCACGGTCGATGGCCAGCGCGCTTCGGAAGTCTTCTTCGAGAATGTCGCCCTGGGCGCCGACGCCCTGATCGGCGGCGAGGGCGCGGGCCTGCCGCTGGTGGAGAAGGTGATCGACGAGGCCACGGTCGCGCTCTGCGGCGAGGCGGTCGGCGTGCTTCGCAAACTGCATGAAGGCACGCTGGAATACACCAAGCAGCGCAAGCAGTTCGGCCAGCCTATCGCCACCTTCCAGGTCCTGCAGCACCGCATGGTCGACATGTTCATCCAGGTCGAGCAGGCGGTCTCGATGACCTATATGGCCACCATCAAGGTCGACGACGAGAGCGCGGCCGAGCGCGCCAAGGCGACATCGGCCGCCAAGGTGCAGATCTGCCGCGCCTGCAAGTTCGTGGGCCAGAACGCGATCCAACTTCACGGCGGCATGGGCATGACCGACGAGATGGCGATCGGCCACTATTTCAAGCGCGCGACGATCATCGAAGGCCTGTTCGGCTCGGTCGACCACCACCTGCGCCGCTATGAAGGCTTGTCGATCGACCAGACGGCCTGAGAGGCCAGCCCGCCAGGGTGCGTGCTTCGACACGCGCCTACGGCGCTGTTCAGCATGACGAACATATTGGAATCCCACAATATTTGTCGTGCTGAGTAGGCCGCGCTGCTGAGGTTGCCGAAGGGGGCGTGTCGAAGCACGCACGGGCCGCGCGCTCGTTCGCGCTTGTCCAAACCCCGACTTTTTGCCTCTTTGCACGCCAACGAAATGAACGGAGCGGCCGATGTCCCTTCTGACCCTGGAAAAGCGCGGCCATGTCGCGATTCTGACCCTGAACCGTCCAGAGGCCATGAACGCGCTGGGCGCGCCCGGCGATGGCGACCAGGTCCAGGCGGTGTGCGAAACGGTGAACGCCGACCGTGAGATCCGCTGCGTGGTCCTGACCGGGGCCGGCCGGGCGTTTTCCGCCGGCGGCGACGTCAAGGCGATGAAGGCGCGGGAAGGGGCCTTCAGCGGCTCCGGCGTCACCATCCGCGACGGCTACCGTGGCAATATCCATAAGGTGGTCCGGTCGATCTATGGCCTCGAGGTCCCCTCGATCGCCGCGGTCAATGGCGCCGCGATCGGCCTGGGTTGCGACGTCGCCTGCATGACCGACATTCGCATCGCCGCCGAGAGCGCGCGGTTCGGGGTGACCTTCCTGAAACTCGGCCTGATCCCGGGCGATGGCGGCGCCTGGCTCTTGCCGCGCACCATCGGCATGAGCCGCGCCTGCGAGCTGCTGTTCACCGGCGATGTCATCGATGCGCAGACCGCGGCGACCTGGGGCCTGGTCAGCCGGGTCACGCCCGCCGACAAGCTGATGGACGAGGCCCTGGCCCTGGCCGAGAAGATCGCGGCCCAGCCGCCGCACGCGCTGCGCCTGGCCAAGACCTTGCTGAAACAGGGCCAGACCACCTCCTATGACACCCTGATGGAGATGAGCGCGGCGGCCAAGGCCATCTCGCACTTGACCGAGGATCATATGGAAGGCGTGGACTCGATCCTGGAGAAACGCCCGGCGCGCTTCACCGGGCGCTGAGGCGTCCGATGGAGGTCCGGAGGGCCCGCCGTCGCCGGCTCCAACTTGACCTAACGTCTAGCTTGCCTGGCCTCTGCGCCCGTGACAAACAGTCGTTTGAATTCCTAACGGGAGAGAACGGATGACCATCGGCGTCGTGGCGATTTTGAAGGTCCAGGAAGGCAAGAACGCCGAGTTCGAGGCGGTCTTCACCGAACTGACCGCCCAGGTGCGGGCCAATGAAAAGGGCAACCTGGCCTATCAGCTCACCAAGAGCCGCGGCGATCCCAACACCTACAAGGTGCTGGAGCTCTATGCCGACCAGGACGCCCTGACCGCGCATGGCCAGAGCGACCATTTCAAGGCCGCCGGGCCGAAGATGGGACCGTGCCTGGCTGGCCGGCCGGAGATCGAATATCTCGATGGCGTCTGATGAGGCGCCAAGGATTTTGCCTTAACCAGCCTCGCCCTGGCTCCGCCGCGCCGATGCGTTTCAACGACCGCGAGACCTCGATCCATGCTGGCTCGAATGAGATCCGGCACAACATCATGGCGAGGATGATTTTGGGGCTGTAATAGCGGCGCGCCAACGCCGCGATTGGCTCTCCGGCGCGGCTGGCCGCGATCAGAACGGGTTGAATTCCGAGATGTGCTGGCTCGCGAGCTTGAAGCGGACCTTCTCGCCCACGGTCGCCCCCTTCAGCAGGTCGGGCTTGCTCGCGGCGAACGGCATGGTCCCGGCGGGCCAGTTCAGCGCATCCACCGCTTCATACGCGATGGTGATGCGATCGGGCTCCGGGCCGATCGCTTTCACCACGCCAACGATCTCGATCTGATCCACGGGCGTTTGCGCGCGCGTTGGCGGCGCGTCCGCTGATGGCGCGGGACTGGAGCCGCCGCCGGGCGACTGTCCGCCTCGGCCGCCGCCATGACGGCCGCCGCCTCCACCGCCGAATTGAGCGTGGGCGGGGGCCGCGATCAGGAGGATCGCGAGTAGGGCAGCGAAGCGCTTCAACATGATCTTGGCCGGAAGACGACAAGCGAGACTTTTAGGCTCTCGAACGAAGCGGCGCAAAGACGATCTGATCTCCCGTTCGAAATCTCGCCGTCACATAGGAACCCTTGAGCGCCTCGGGCTGGGCCGGGCCTAACCAGGTCGGTAGTTTTCTGAACTTTCTAAGGGCGTTCGGCGGCGAGCTTAGCAAATATTCGTCACCACCGGGCTTGTCCCGGTGGCCCATAACCGCGGGTTTTGTAAGGTATCATGGCGCGCCCCGGAGCGGCGTTTCCAACCATTTGAGTCTATGGGCCACCGGGACAAAAGCCCGAAGGTTCCGACCTGAACTTCGCTGGCTGGGCCAAGAAGGTCACCGGCAAGCCGACGATCACGGTGGGCTCGATGGGCCTCAGCGGCGAGTTCATCGCGCCCTATGGCGGCGAAGCCTCGACCCCCGGCGTCCCTGGACGAACTGCTGCGCCGGCTCGAGCGCGGGGATTTCGACCTGGTCGCCGTCGGCCGCGCCCTGCTGCAGGATCCGCAAGGGGTGGTGAAGATCAAAGAGGATCGTCGCGGCGAGCTGATGAAATACGAAGCGTCGGCGCTGCGGCATTTGGCGTAGGTCGCGCGGGCTTCGACACGGCCGCTTTCGCGGCCTGCTCAGCATGACGAACTATTTGGAATTCAACATTATTTTGTAATGCTGAGTAGCGCCTGAAAGGCGCGTGTCGAAGCCCGCACCCACACCTCAACCGTTATGGTTCAGCTTCAGCCCCGGCCGCGGCCAGCGGGTCTTGTAGAGCTTGCCGGTGGAGGATGCGGTGATCCACGCGTCGCGCATGTCCGCCCCGCCGAAGCAGATGTTGGTGGTGATCCGGTCGGGGATTGGAAAGTGCTCGGTCGAGCCGTCCGGGTCGAAGGCCGTCACGCCGCCATTGAGGAGGGTCGCCACGCAGATCTTGCCGCCGGCCTCCACCGCCAGGCTGTCCAGCATCTGCAAGCCCTGCAGGTTGCAGATCACCCGGCCGGGCGCGAAGCCGACGGCCGGCGCCAGTTCGCCCGGCGCGGTGACGTCGAACGCCCAGAGCCGGCCCAACTGGGTGTCGGCGACATAGACCACCTGTTCGTCCGGCGAGAGGCCGACGCCGTTGGGCGCGACGAGGTGGCCGCGGGCCCGGGTGATCTTCGAGCCGTCGGCCTTGGCGTAATAGAGCGCGCCGTACTTGCGCCCGTCGGGCGTGCCGCAGCCGTGGTCGGTGAACCAGAACCCGCCGTTCCTGTCGAACACCAGGTCATTGGGGCCGATCAGCCGGCGGCCGTCGCATTCGGTATAGAGGGTGGCGACCGCGCCGGTCTTGATATCGACCTTCTGGATCAGGCCGCCCTGGTGCTCCGGCGAGGTCGGGCCAGGGAGGGTCAGGCCCTCATTGTCCCGCCACATGAACACGCCGCCATTGTTGGTGACATAGATCGACCCGTCGGGCCCGATCGCCGCGCCGTTCGGCCCGCCGCCGGTCTCGGCCACCGTGGTCTTGGTTCCGTCGGGCGCCACCCGGGTCAGTCGTCGGCCCTTGATCTCGGTCAGGATGACCGAGCCGTCCGCCATGGCGATCGGGCCCTCCGGAAATTCCAGGCCTTCGGTGACGAGTTCGATGTCCATGCATGGGCTCCCTGATCGTCGCCTCGGGCGTGGGCGGCGTTGAGGGCGGGACTATAAACAGGCGTTTGAAACGGGTGGAAGGCCCTGGCGGCGTTTATCGCCGGTCCAGCACACGAAAGACGAAGGGGTGTTCGTCGCCTGGCCCGGCGGGGTGGGCCTCGCGTCGGGTTTCGGTCCATTGGGCCTCGTCGAAGGGCGGGAAGACGACGTCGCCCGCAACCTCGGCGTCGACCTCGGTCAGATAGATACGCCGCGCCTTGGGCCGGGCGAGTTCGAACAGGGCCGCGCCGCCGATGACGCAGAATTCGTCGACCTCGTCCTCTTCGGCCTGTTCACGGGCGATCTGCACCGCTTCATCGAATCGCTCGCAGATCAGGGCCCCGTGCGCGATCCGCTGCTCGGCATAGGAGCCGTCGCGGGTCAGGACGATGTTCATGCGGCCGGGCAGGGGGCGGCGGGGCAGGGATTCCCAGGTCTTGCGGCCCATGATCACCGGCTTGCCCATAGTGGTCGCCTTGAACAGCGCCATGTCGGATTTCAATCGCCAAGGAATGCCGCCGTCCTTGCCGATGACGCCGTTCCGCGCGCGGGCGACGGGGCCGAGGGTCAAGAACACCACGATCGCGAACTCCTGGAACAATCCGCCATTGTAACACGAGCGGGCAGGTCAGACCGCGATCGGCGCCTTGATGTTCGCATCGGCCTCATAGCCGACGAGCTCGAAATCCTCATAGCGGAAAGAAAAGATATCCTTCACATCGGGATTGATCCGCATCGTGGGCAGCGCCTTCGGCGAGCGTGTCAGCTGCTGCCGTGCCTGCTCGAAATGGTTGCTGTAGATATGGGTATCGCCGAGCGTATGGACGAAATCACC
>DATAYD010000092.1:0-39041 GCA_036272715.1 Caulobacteraceae bacterium
CGACCAGGATCATGTCGGTGCGCCGGTCGGCCAGGTAGAGATAGCCTTCCGCGTCGAACCAGCCGATGTCGCCCAGCGACTCCCAGCCGTCGGCCAGGGTGCGCGCCGTGGCGCCCAGATATTTGTAGGTCTCGGGCGTCCCTTCGGCGCGGCGCATATAGATTTCGCCGATCTGGCCGGGCGGCAGTTCGTTTCCGGCCTCGTCCACCGTCTTCATCTGGCCGATGCGAACCTGGCCGACCGAGCCGCGGTGGGCCAGCCATTCCGTGCCCGTAATGATCGTCACCGCCTGGGCCTCGGTGCCGGCGTAGAGTTCCATGACCACGTCGGAGCCCACCCAGTCGATGAACGCCTCCTTCAGCCAGGGGGGACAGGGCGCGGCCAAGTGCCAGAGGGTCTTGAGCGAGGAGATGTCGTAGCGGGCGCGCGTCTCTTCCGCCAGGCGCCAGATTCGGCTCATCATGGTCGGGACCAGATAGATCCAACTGGCGCGGCGGTCGGCGATTTCCCTGAGCGTGCCTTCGGGGTCGAAGCGTGGCGTGATCACCAGATGCGCGCCCTGGGCGATGGCCGCCAGGGTCGCGCCGAACGGGCCGTTGTGATAGAGCGGACCCGGCATGATGGCGACATCATCGGCGTTAATGCCCCAGAGCCCAGGACCCGACGGCTCGGCCTCGGTCACGCCCGGCTGGCCGGACAGGATCAGCTTGGGCCGGCCGGTCGAGCCGCCGGACGTGGGCGCCTTCAAGACCGGTGCCGTGCGATCCTCAAGGTCGCTGTCGTCATCGCAGGCGGCCAGCAGATCCTCGACGCCGACACGCGACCGGGTTTCCGCCTCCAGGCCCGGCAGGGCGACGACCACCGGCGGATTGGCCAGCTCGATAATGGCCTCCAGCTCGGCCTTGGGCAGACGGAAGGAGACCGGCTGGGGGGTCGCGCCGAGCTTCCACGCGGCCCAGCAGGCCTCGATGAAGCCGACGCTGTTGGGCAGGCCGATTGTGACCCGGTCGCCCAGCTTGACGCCTTTGTCGGCCAGGGCGCGGGCGATGCGGTTGGTGCGTCGGTGCAGGCCTTCATAGTCCAGGCTGTCTTCGCCACAACTGACCGCGGGTGCGCGCGGTTTCTCGGCGGCCAGGCGCTTCAGGCGTTCGCCCAGGGAAATGATCGACTCGGTCATGGCGTTACGCGTCCCTACGAATTTTCTGGTTTTGGCGTTCCGGCCGGTCGCCATGCGTCCGGCGGCCCAGTATGGAGCCCGCGGGGATTGTCGCAAAGTCGTCCGGCGCAAAGCATCGAATATCCGGGAGGGATGCGCCATGGCTGACCGATCCTATCTGGTCCGGACCTTTGACATGGCGTCCAACCGGCGCGACATCGAAGCCCGTCGAGATCCGCCAGCGGGTCAGGAATCTCGGCGGCGAAGGGCTGTCGGAGACTGGGTGCGACATATCCACAGCTTCCAAGGCGAACGGATCACGGCGATGGAAATCCGCAAGCCCGGTTGAAACCAGCGACACTCCGCACCCGGCGTGATAAACGCGCCGCGACGGGGTCGAGCGGCGCCTTCCAGGGCGCTCTGGAGAGAATATTGCTGACACTTTCGCGCCCCGCTGAAGAGGCCGCGGCCGAGGCGCCGTCCGGGCTCGACGGCGTCTATGAACTGACGGTGGTGGTCCCGACCTTCAACGAGGCCGGCAATGTCGAGAAACTGATCACGGCCCTGCGCCGGGCGCTGGAAGGCGTCGCCTGGCAGGTGATCTATGTCGATGACGACTCCCCCGACGGCACCGCCGACGCGGTCAAGGCGATCGCGCGCATCGATCCGCGCATCCAGTGCATCCGCCGGGTCGGGCGCCGGGGCCTCGCCGGCGCGGTGATCGAGGGCGCCCTGGCCAGCGCCGCGCCCTATGTGGCCGTGATCGACGGCGACCTGCAGCACGACGAGACCCTGCTCCCCAAGATGCTGGACGCCCTGCGGTCCGGCCAGGGCGAACTCGCCATCGCCAGCCGCTATCTGGGCGACGCGGAAACGGTCGAAGGGTTGGATGGACGCGCGCGCCAGGCGGGCAGCCGCCTGGCCAATGCGCTCGGCCGCCGGGTGCTGCACCAGGATGTCAATGATCCGGTCTCGGGCTTTTTCATGATCGAACGCGGGCTGATCGACCGGGTGGCGCCCAAGCTCTCGACCGAGGGTTTCAAAGTGCTGTTCGACATTATCGCCTCCCAGCCGGAGCCGCTGCGCCTGGTCGAGCTGCCCTATACTTTTCGTGAACGCAACGCCGGGGGCAGCAAGCTCGACCGGCGGATCGTCATCGACTACCTGGGCTTGCTGCTCTCCAAGCTGACCCACGACATCGTCTCCACCCGCGCCCTGATGTTCGGCGTGGTGGGCGCCAGCGGCCTGGCCATCAATCTGGGCGCGCTGAAGGTGCTGATGTCGATCGGCTCCCACGCCTTCAGCCCGCACTATTCGGCGGAGACGATCTTCTCGGTCGCCCAGATCACCGCCTCGGTGATCGCCATGACCTCGAACTATCTGTTCAACAACGCGGTGACCTATCGCGATCGGCGCAAGCGCGGCCTGAGCCTGCTGGTCGGCTATCTCAAGTTCTGCGCCTTCTGCAGCGTCGGTCTGGTCGCCAGTTTCGCGGTCGCCAACCTGCTGTTCCGCTGGACCCACGCCGGCATCCTCGCCGGCGCGGCGGGCGCGGGCTTCGGCGCGGTCTGGAACTATGTGACGGCTTCGGTCGCGGTGTGGTGAGGCGTTCGACGGCGCCTCAAGATGAGGGGAGCATGATCAGCTTCCGCTGATCGCCCCCGTCAGGCCCGCATAGACGCCGAAGCCGGCGGTCACGACCACCACCGCGCCCACGACCCAGGCATAGGCGCCCTTCAGCCTGTGGTCCTCCGGCAGGGCTTTCAGGGCCAGGAGATAGAGGAAGCCCAGCACGATCGGCAGCAGCAGGGCGTTCATCACCTCCACGGCCACCGAGAGGTTGACCAGATTGGCGCCCGAGGCCACCAGCACCCCGCCGCCGATCAGGCAGACGCTGAAAATGCCATAGAACCAGGGCGCCTCGCGGGGGTGATGCTCCAGGGAGCGCTTATAGCCGGCCACCTCGCCGACGCCCCAGGCGGCGGTCAGGCAGACCACGACCGTGGCCACCAGAGCCGCGCCGCTCATGCCCGCGGCGAACACGATCCGGCCGACGGCGTCGCCTAGAAACGGGATGATGGCGTGGGCGATGGACTGGACGTCGTTCAACGAGGCGTTGGCGCCGGCGTGATGGATGGTGGCGCCGGTGGCGATCAAAACCGCGGCCATGACGATCTGGGTCACGAAGGCTCCGACCAGGGTGTCCATCCGCGCGACCTTCAGGTCGGCCACGCTCAACTGCTTATCCAGCACGGCCGACTGCTGGTAGAAGATCATCCAGGGCATGATCACCGCGCCGAGATTGGCGGCGACCAGATAGAGGTATTTGGGGTCGCCCAGCGGCGCCTGGCGAAGCTGGATCGCGATTTCGCCGGGGTTGGGCGCGGCGCGCCAGGCCACCAGGATAAAGGCCAGCTCGAACAGGCCGAACGCCACCGCGATCCGCTCGATCGAGCGGTAGGAACCGGTCCAGACCATGGCCAGGATCAACCCCACCACCACGACCATCATCAACGGGACCGGAATACCGAACAACACGCCCACGCCCGCCATGCCGCTGAGTTGGGTCACGATCGCTCCCAGGCAGGCCAGCATCAGGGTCGAGACCGA
The DNA here is from genome assembly GCA_036272715.1 of Caulobacteraceae bacterium. Classification (GTDB taxonomy): domain Bacteria; phylum Pseudomonadota; class Alphaproteobacteria; order Caulobacterales; family Caulobacteraceae; genus Poindextera. The sequence goes on from DATAYD010000092.1 coordinate 3,767, forward strand.
AAGCCACGCCCAGCCCTTGCCGAACCGTTCGCGGATCAGCTCGCCATGGCCGCGTCCGGTGACAAGGCCGAGGCGCAGGGTCAGCTCCTGGACCATGAACAGGATCGGGATCAGGACCAGTTGCAGCGCCAGCAGCTTGTAGCCCCATTGCGCCCCGCTCTGGGCGGCCGTGATGATGCTGCCGGCGTCGGTGTCGGCCAGCATGACGAGCAGCCCTGGCCCGACGATCGACATCCAGTGGCGCGCGCGGCGCCGACGCGGCGTGAGGGGCGTTTGACTAAGCGCGGTCACTGGCGTCTCCGTAGCAGGTCGAAATTGATAATCGTTCGCAATAAATGGAGCAATGGCCAATTCGACCTGGCCCAAACGAGTCCGGCGCCTTGCCCGTCCGGCCAGCGCGACTATGACAGGATCAAATCCAGACGAGGCGCGCGCCTTCGCGGGGCTCGGCGGGGTTTGCGCGGACGCGCGAAGCGGAGGCGTTCATGACCACGACCGGCCGGGCGTCGGCAATCGTCGATCAACTGGAGGCGCTGTACCAGGACTCGGTGCGCGCCTTGCGCGAGGGCCTGCGGACCTATCTGGAGGACGGTCGGCGGCCGGACGCCCAGGCGCGGATCGACGGTTGTTTCGCCTATCCCGAGCTGCGGCTGACCCACGATGGCGGCCGGCGGCCGCGCCATGACCAGCGCAGCTATGCCCGCCTCACCAGCCCCGGCCTGTTCGCGACCAGCGTCACCCGGCCGGACTTTTTCCGCGCCTATCTGATCGAGCAGCTCAGCCATCTGATCGAGGACTATGGCGTCGGGGTTTCGGTTGGCCGCTCCGAGCAGGAGATCCCATATCCCTATGTGATCGACGGCTCCGAGGATCTCGCAATCGACGCCAACACCTCGCTGGAACTGGCGCGCTGGTTCCCGACCACCGACCTGGCCCATATCGGCGACGAGATCGTCGATGGCCTGTGGCGGACCGCCCCGGGCCAGGCCCGGCCGCTGGCGTTGTTCGACGGGCTGCGGATCGACTTTTCGCTGGCCCGGCTACGGCATTATACCGGCGCGCCGGCCGACGACGTGCAGCCCTATGTGCTGTTCACCAACTATAACCGCTATGTCGACGAATTCATCCGCTGGGGCTGCGACCGGCTGGCCGAGGGCGGCCCGTACCGGCGCCTGAGCTGCGCGGGCGTGGTCGAGTTCACGCCGCGAGACCATGATCCGGAAGCGGCGATCGCCTCGGCCCTGTGGCGCAAGTTCCAGATGCCGGCCTATCACCTGGTCGCCGACAGCGGCCGCGGCGTCACGCTGATCAATATCGGCGTCGGCCCCTCCAACGCCAAGACCATCACCGACCACCTGGCGGTGCTGCGGCCCCAGGCCTGGATGATGATCGGCCACTGTGGCGGCCTGCGCGCCACCCAGACCATCGGCGACTATGTGCTGGCCCACGCCTACCTGCGCGACGACCACGTGCTGGACGACCTGCTGCCGGTCGAGATTCCCATACCGGCGATCGCCGAGGTGCAGCAGGCCCTGAACCAGGCCGCCGAGGACGTCACCGGCGAGACCGGCGACCGGCTGAAGGCGCGCTTGCGCACCGGCACGGTGATCACCACGGACGACCGCAACTGGGAGCTTCGTTACGACCTGATGGTCCGCCGGTTGAACCAGTCGCGGGCCGTGGCGATCGACATGGAATCCGCCACCATCGCCGCCCAGGGCTACCGGTTCCGCGTGCCCTACGGGACCCTGCTGTGCGTTTCCGACAAGCCGCTGCACGGCGAGATCAAGCTGCCGGGCCAGGCCAACCGGTTCTACGAGCAGGCGATCAGCCAGCACCTCCGCATCGGCCTGGCCGCGCTCGACGAGTTGCGCAAGGCCGGCCCGCGCCTGCATTCGCGCAAGCTGCGCGCCTTCGACGAGCCGCCGTTCCGGTGAGCCCGGACAGCCCGCCGCTGGAGGTGTTCTGGGCCTTTCCGCGGCTGGGCGAGGCCGCCATCGGCCTCATGACAGGTTACGCGCGCGCCTAGCCCTGGTGGGCGGCGGGCCGACCGGGCCGGCCAGAAGTCTATATGCATCTCGATCGCCGACCTGATCGCCTATCGCCGCACGCGCGAGCGGCTGGTCGAGCGGGTCCAGGAATTCGAGGTCGAGACCGAGATCGGGACCGCCAAGGCGATCGCCTACGCCACCGCCTTCGATCCGGTCCAGCACCTGGCCCTGGTGTTCGGCGACCTGGCTCGCGCCGAGGCCGCGCCGGTGCGCATCCATCGCCAGCAGGTGATCGCCGATGTGTTCAGCCCGCGCGCCTCGCCCGAGAGCAACCTGATCTCGGCGGCGCTGCGGAGGATCAAGGCGGCCGGCGTCGGCGTGGTGGTCTACCTGCGCGAAGGCGCCGCCGGCGTCCGCCCGCCCGAAAGCCCGTTCGTCGGTGGCGGCGAGGGCCCCACGGCCAGTGAAAGCAAGCGCGAGGAGCACTGGCGCGAGGTTGGCATGGGCGCGCAGATCCTGAAGGACCTGGGTTTGACGACCATAACCCTGCTGACGACCCACCGGCTCGACTATGTCGGCCTGCAGGGATTCGATATCCGGATCGCCGAGCGGGAGATTATCGGCTGCGGGTGAGGGGGTTTGGCGTCGGCGCGTGTTTCGATGCGGTCGCCAACGCGGTCGTGTCGAAGACCGCAAAGACCGGACCGCTTCCATGACCCTGATCCAAGCCCTGCTCGCCTTTGCCTTCGCCGCGGGGCTGTTGACCGTCACGCCCGGCCTCGACACCGCCATTGTCCTGCGCGCCTCGGCGCTGGAGGGGCGCAAGGCCGGGATCGCCGCGGCGGCGGGGATCACGCTGGGGCTGATGGTCTGGGGGACGGCTTCGGCGATCGGGCTGACCGCGCTCCTGGCCGCATCGAGCCTGGCCTATATGGCGCTGAAATGGATCGGCGCGGCCTATCTGGTCGTCCTGGGGCTGAACATGCTGCTGAGGCCCAAAGCCTCGGTCGCGTCCGGCGAAGCCGAGACCGTCGGCGTTCACGGCCCCGGGCTCTGGCTGCGGCGCGGCCTCCTGACCAACCTGCTCAATCCCAAGGTCGGGGTGTTCTATGTCGCCTTCCTGCCCCAGTTCACGCCCCCGGGCGCGCCGACCGGGCCGTTCATCGCCGCCCTTGTGGCGATCCACATCGTCGAGGGCGCGATCTGGTTCGCCGCCCTGATCGCCGCCACCGAGCCCTTGGGCCGCTGCCTGCGCCGCCCCGAGATCGCTCGCCGGATGAACCGGCTCACCGGCGCGATCTTTATCGGCTTCGGGGCCAAGCTGGCCTTGTCGCGGGGTTAGGTGGGCGCCCATTCCAGGGCTATGGGATTTGGGTATCTGGAAAGCGGGTGCGAACTTCAAATTCTTCCCCGTTGGGGAAGGGGGTGAGAAGCGGGACAGCGCGCTTTGCGCTGTCCATGCAATCGCCAACGATTTGGCGATTGCCGCGCCGAACGGGCGCCGCGCTCGGCGCCCAGTGGTGGAGGGGGCCTTGCAGTGGGCTTAGGTTCGGCCAAAGAGCCCCCGCCGTCGCTTCGCGCCAGTTCCCCCAGAGGGGGAGCAATAGGGGCGAGACGTCCACGAGTTCAGCTTCCAGCATTTGACAACCCGCTCCCCGGAAAGATAGTTAGGCATCCTAACTAGCCATTTCGCTTTTCCGCACCCCGCCCTCCCCGGCGGGGCTTTCAGCGCCGGTCCTCCGTCTCCAGATGATCATGGAGGCGCCGAGGCGCGACATTCAGGCTCGAGATCGCTTGTCATGGCCCGTTTCCGCCTTCCACGACTGTTCCCGGGCTTCGCGGCCCTGGAGCGGGAGAATCTGGACAGCATCAGCGTCAGGGCGATGCCGGCCGTGCTGCGCCGGATCGCCGGGCTGGCCCTGGCCCATTGGGGCCGGCTTCTGCTCGCCGCCGCCTGCGCGCTGGGCGGCCGCGTCTTCGATCTCCTGCAGCCGCTGCTCCTGGGCATGGCGGTGAACCAGGTCGCGGCCATCATGACCCTCGGGCCAGCCCACGTCGCCGAGGCCCAGGCCATGCTCTGGAAGCTCGCCCTGATGATCATCGGCGTGATGAGCGCCAGCGGCGTCCTGGCCATGATCAGCGGTTATGAAGGCGAATATGTCAGCCAGAAGGTCGGTTACAAGCTGCGGCTCGACTTCTTCGCCCAGCTCCAGCGCCTCAGTTTCGGCTATCACGACAAGATCCATTCGGGCGACCTGATCACCCGAGGGATGCTGGACATCGAAGGCGTGCGCAATGTGATCGTCATGGGGATGCTGAACAGCGTCTCGCTGGCGCTGCTGGTCGCGGCGGCGACCTGGCGGCTGCTCAGCGTCGATCTCTGGATCGGGCTTTTGGCGCTCAGCTTCGTGCCGTTCACGATCTGGCGGGCGGCGCGGCTCGGCTACATGCTGCGGGTGTCGTGGATGCGGCTGCAGCATTTCATGTCGATCCTGACCCGGACCATGGAGGAGAGCCTGCAGGGCATGAGGGTGGTGCGCGCCTTCGCCGCCAAGCCGTTCGAGATGCGCAAGTTCGACGAGGCGGGCGGCAACGCCCTGCGCCTGTCCAACCAGCGGATCACCCTGCGCGTCTCGTCGGTGCGAACGGTCACGGCCGCCTTCTATCTCTCCATGGGCCTGGTCATGTGGATCGGCGGCCAGCGGGTGGTGGAGGGGCGGATGACGCCAGGCACGCTGACCGAACTCGTGCTCTACATGCTGATGCTGCAGACGCCGATCCGTCAGGTGGCCATGGTGGTCAATTCCTCGGCCCGCGCCACCTCGTCCGGCACGCGGCTGTTCGAGGTCCTGGACACCGTGCCGGAGGTGCGCGACGCTCCGGACGCCCAGCCGCTGAAGCTGACCAAGGGCGTTTTGAAGTTCGAGGACGTGGGCTTTTCCTACGACTCCGGGCCGGACGCCAAACAGCGGATCGCGCACATCGATTTCGAGGTCCGGCCCGGCAAGACCCTGGGCATCGTCGGGCCGCCCGGCGCCGGCAAGTCGACCATCGCCCATCTGATCCCGCGCTTCTACGACCCGACCAGCGGCCGGGTGACCATCGATGGCCAGGACCTGCGCGAGGTGACGCTCGGCTCACTGCGCGGCGTGGTGGGCGTGGTCCAGCAGGACACCTTCATGTTCGACGCCACGGTGACCAACAATGTCGCCTATGCCGATCCGTTCGCCGAGGATGATCGGATCGTGGCGGCGACCACCACGGCCCAGTTGCACGACTATCTGACCACCCTGCCCAAGGGCTACGACACCAAGGTCGGCGAGCGGGGCGTGGCCCTGTCCGGCGGCCAGCGGCAACGGATGTCGATCGCCCGCGGCATCGTGCCCGGCCCGGGCGTGATGGTGTTCGACGATTCCACCGCGGCCATCGACGCGGCCACCGAACAGCGCATCCGCGCCGCCCTGGCCGAGGACACGCGCGACAAGGCGACCATCATCATCGCCCACCGCCTGTCGTCCTTGATGCACGCCGATGAGATTCTGGTCCTGGAGGAGGGGCGGATTGTCGAGCGTGGGACCCATGCCCAGCTCGTGGCCGTCGGCGGCGCCTATGCCGCGCTCCATCGACTGCAGACCGAAAAGGCCGGCGAGATCCCGCCCGAGGATCGGCTTCCGCGTGTCACGGAGCCCGCCCAATGACCGCCGTGCTCTCTCATTGCTCCCCCGTCGGGGGAGCTGTCGCGAAGCGACTGAGGGGGCCTGCTCGCGCCGGTGCGGCGGCGAGGCCCCTCCACCGCTTCGCGGTCCCCCTCCCCCGATGGGGGAGGATCTTTGGTCCCAAGGTGCGCACATGACCGCCGTCACCCCCGGCGGCCTGGGCGCGCCGGCGCCGGAGAAGCCGCGCAAGGCGGTCCTCGGTTCGCGCGAGGCCGATGACGAGGCGGTGTTCGCCGCGCTCGACACCCGCATCATCCGGCGGTTCTCGCGGTTCCTAGCGCCCTATCGCTGGACCCTGATCGGGGCGGTGGCGTCCATCCTGATCTTCGTCGCCGCCAATGTCGCCGTCCCCTCGGCGATCGGTTTCGTGATCCAGGAGACCATCGCGCGCCAAGCCCACGACGCTTCCCGGATTCCGTTCGGCTGGGTGATCAGCGGGTTCGCCGCGCTGATCGTGGTCAACCTGGTGTTCAGCTTCCTGCAGGACTGGCTCTCGGCGCGCCTGGCCCAGCGGGTGATCTTCGATCTGCGGCGTTCGATGTTCGCGCACCTGCAGGACATTTCCCTCAGCGTGCTCGACCAGACCCATGTCGGCCGGATCATGTCGCGGCTGCAGGGCGACGTGAACGCGCTGCAGGAATTCCTGGAAAGCTCGATGGGCGCGTTGGCCGACATGGCCACCCTGATCGCGGTCATCTTCGTGCTGCTGGAAATGAACCTGAAGCTCGGCTTTCTCACCCTGACCGTCCTGCCGGCCCTGATCGGATTGCGCGCGCTCTGGCTGCCCCGGGTCAAGGACACCTTCCGGCGCGCTCGCGACGCCTCCTCGATCGTCAACGGCGCCTTGGCCGAGAACATCAACGGCATCCGCACCGTGCAGGAATCCCGGCGCGAGGCGGTCAATTACGGCCTGTTCGAGGACAAGGTCCGCGAGAATTTCGAAGCGCAGGTCGACGCCGCCCGCGCCGCGCGCATCATGACGCCGACGGTGAGCATCCTGACCGGCGTAGCCATGGCCATGGTCATGGTGGTCGGCGGCGGCGACGTGCTGCGCCACACGCTCTCGATCGGCGGCATGGTCGCCTACATCCTCTATGTGCGGAAATTCTTCGAGCCGGTCGGCACGCTGTCGCAGCAATATACCGGCATGCAGCGGGCCATGGCCGCCGGCTACCGCATCTTCGAGGTGCTGGACGTGCCGGTGACCATCAAGGACAAGCCGGACGCGATTGAACTGCGGGACATCGAAACCTCGATCGAGTTGGACCATGTCACCTTCGGCTATCGCTCCGGCCAACCGGTGCTGCACGATGTGAGCCTCAGCGTGAAGCCGCGCGAACTGGTGGCCCTGGTCGGGCCGACCGGCTCGGGCAAGACCAGCATCACCGCCCTGGTCAACCGGTTCTATGACGTCTGGGAGGGCCAGGTCCGGGTCGGCGGCCACGATGTGCGCGATGTCAGCCTGGCCTCGCTCGGCCGCACCGTCGCCATGGTGCTGCAGGAGCCGTTCCTGTTCACCGGCACGGTGATGGAGAACATCCTCTATTCGAACCCAGGCGCGACCCGCGAACAGGCCGTCGCGGCGGCCAGGGCGGTGAATGCGCATGAATTCATCCTGAAGATGCCGGATGGCTATGACAGCCAGCTCGGCCAGCGCGGGCGCAACCTTTCGATCGGCCAACGCCAACTGATCAGTTTCGCCCGCGCCCTGGTCGCCGATCCCCAGATCCTGATCCTGGACGAGGCTACGGCCAATATCGACAGCTTCACCGAACTGGCCATCCAGCGCGCGCTGAAGGTGCTGTTCGAAGGGCGCACCAGCCTGGTCATCGCCCACCGCCTGGCCACGATCCGCGACGCCGACCGTATCGTGGTGCTGCAACAGGGGCATATCGTGGAACAGGGAACCCACGACGAACTGGTGGCCAAGAAGGGCCTCTACGCCCATCTCTATTCCAGCAACTACGCGTCGTTCGACGATATTGATGTCAAGGAGGAAGATCCGGCGTTCGCGATGCACACGTGAGGGGGTGTGAGCGGACGTGGACCCTGGTTCCCCATCCACCGTCATGGCCGGCCTTGTGCCGGCCATGACGGTGGGGGAGGCGTCTGAGGTAACTCGGCTCGGGCGCCCGAGCCCGGCCCCCTTTGGCGCCAAACAGTCGCTCGCGCGTTGGATCATGCGAAACCTGAAGAGGATGCCGCCATGACCCGCATTTCCGCTCTGTGCGCCTTCTCGGCCGCCGCCCTCTTGGCCGGCGCCGTCCAGGCCTCGCCGATCGATCAGGCGTTCGGCAACACCATCCTGTCGACCTATCCGGACGGCCGCACCGCGGAGTTGTGGCTGCATCCGGACGGCAGCTATACGGCCGAGGGGCGCAAGGGCGACCCGTCGAGCGGCAAGTGGTCGATGAAGGGCGACAAGCTCTGTTTGAAACAATCCAAGCCGTCGTCCAGCATAATCTCGTTCTGCAAGCCGGCTCAGGCGGATCAACTGAAGTCCGGCTACACCACCAAGGCGGTGACCGGCGAGACCATCCAGGTCAAGCTGGTCCAGGGCCGGGCGAAGGGCCATCAGGGGCCGCCGTCTTAGGGGTCTCCAGCGGCGCCCGCAACTTTCGGAACACGAAGAGCCGCGTGCCGGCGAAGTTGATCGCCCAGGCGCTGAGCGAGCCGACGGCCAGGGCCAGATAGTGGTTCGACAGCACCGGCCAATGGGTCGAGACCAGGGTCAGGAAGATCCAGTAATTGCAGAAGTTGCCGAAGCCGTTGGCCAACATATAACCGCCCCACTGGCGCGAGAACCTGTGACGGTCAAGGCTGTGGAACACGAACAGGCCGTTGATCGTGAAGGTGGCTTGCATGGCCAGGAACAACGAGATGATCCGCGCGGCCCAGGCGGCCAAGCCCAGCATCAGGCCGATGCGGAGCATGGCGGCGTCGACACAGAACCCGATCATCCCCACCCCGCCGAAGCCGAGGGCCAGCCGGGCTTCATGGATGATGGGGTGGGATCTGTTCACTTTTGCTCCGGGGGCGGATTGGGGGGCTGTCATGGCAACGCCTGACCGCCCCGTGCGTTGCCGCGCCGGTGGGGGCGGCCGCAACCAAGCGGCGTTCGGCGTGTTTCGGGACGATGACGGCCGCGCCTGTGCTCTCGTTTCCCCCTGACCTTCCCCGCCCGCGCATCCGCAAGGTCGCGGCGGTGATCAATCCGCTGTCGCACAGCGTGGGGCCGGCCGCGGTGGCGACCTTGACTGAAACGGTCGCCGGCTTCGGCCTGCCGCTGCACCTGGCGAGTCCCGAACCGGAGGGTCTCGGCGTCGCCATCCAAGGTGCGCTCGACGCCGGGCCGGACCTGCTGGTCGTGCTGGCCGGCGACGGAACCGCCCGGGAGGCCGCGCGGCTCTGCGGGCCGGACGGGCCGCTCCTCGCCGTCCTGCCGGGCGGGACGATGAATGTCCTGTCTCACGCCCTCTATGGCCTTGGGCCGTGGCCGGAGATCCTGAAGGGCTTGCTGGAAACGGGCGTCGAACAGATGCAATCGGGCGGCAAGGTCGGCGGGCGGCCGTTCTATGTCGCCGCGGTGCTGGGCTCGCCCGCGCTTTGGGCGCCGGTGCGCGAGGCGGTGCGGGCGATGCGCCTTCCTACCGCCTGGAAGCGTGGGCGTTCCGCGCTGTCACAGGCCTTCGCCGGGCGTCTGCGGTTCGAGGCGGACGGCCGGCCGCGCCGCAAGACCACCGGCCTGGGCCTGATCTGTCCTATGATCTCACGCGTCCTGCCGAACGACACCCAAGCCCTGGAGGCGGCCTTGCTCGATCAGAGGGACATCGCCGAGGTGCTGAGATTGGGAGGGTTCCATCTCCTCGGCGACTGGCGCGCCGACCCCAAGGTGGCCACCCTGCAATGCGTTCACGGCGAGGTCTGGGCGCGGCGGCCGATTCCCGCCATTCTGGACGGCGAAAGCTTTCGTCTGGAGCGGTTGGTGTCGATCGAGTTCGTTCCCAGGGCCTATCGCGCGCTTGCGCCCGGACCCCAATGAGTCCAGGCCCCGCGCGCGTGCGCCTGGCGCATCTCAGCGACATCCATTTCGGTTGCGAGGACGTAGCGGCCTGCGCGGCGGCGATCGAAGCGGTCGCCGCGTTCGCGCCCGACCTCGTGGTGGTGACCGGCGACCTGACGCGCAACGGCCTGCCTTCGGAGTTCGCCGCCGCCCGCGCCTGGCTGAAACGGCTGCCCGGGCCGCGGCTGGTCACGCCCGGCAATCACGACACGCCCTATTGGAACCTGCCGATGCGGGCGGCGATCCCGTTCGGCCGCTATCGTCGCTATATCGGTCCGATCCATCAGGCTGTCGATGGGGCAGGCGTGGTCGGGCGGGCGGTCAATTCAGCGCGAGGCGCCCAGCCGCGCCTGAACTGGTCCAAGGGGGCGGTGCGGCTGAGCCGAATTCGCAATGCCGGGGCCGAACTGGCCGCGGCGGGATCGGCCCTGAAGGTTTTCGCCTGCCACCACCCCCTTCGAGAGGTCGAAGGCGAGCGTGTCGCCGGCGGCGTGCGGCGTGGCGATGCGGCCAGCGGCATCCTGGCGGCCGCGGGGATCGACCTGATCCTGACCGGTCACCTGCACCTGCCTTTCGCCTTTCCCCTGCCTTATGGCGACGGGCGGACCTATGCGGTCGGCGCCGGCACCCTGTCGGTGCGGACGCGGGGCACGCCGTCCGGCTTTTCCTTGATCGAGGCGGACGCGGACCAGATCACGGTCATGGCCCAAGGCTGGACCGGATCGCACTTCGAGCCCCTGCGCACTTGGGGTTTGCCCAGGCGGCAGAGGCCAGGGGCCTGAAGCTCGCGCCTCGCCCCTCACATCGGCCGGCGGCGGATCACCAGGTTGCGGATCTCGGTCATGTCTTCCATGGCGAACTTGACGCCTTCGCGGCCTAGGCCGGAATCCTTCACCCCGCCATAGGGCATGTTGTCGACACGGTAGCTGGGCACGTCGCCGATCACCACGCCGCCGACATCAAGCTTGTCCCAGGCATAGAACATCTTCTCCAGATCGCGGGTGAAGACGCCGGCCTGCAGGCCGAAATGGGAGTCGTTGACCTCGGCCACCGCCGCCTTGAAGTCGGAGAATTGGGTCAGCAGCGCCACCGGGCCGAAGGCCTCTTCGTCACGAACGTTGCAGCCGGCCGGGACGCCTTCCAACAGGGTGGCTTCCAGCATCGCGCCTTCGCGGCGGCCGCCGCACAGGATGGCGGCGCCCTTCGCGCTCGCCTCCTGGATCCAGCCGTCCAGGCGCCGCGCCTCCTTCTCGTCGATCATCGGGCCGACGAACGTGGCCTCGTCCTTGGGGTCGCCCGCGATCAGCTTGGAGGCGGCCTCGACCAGGCGAGCCTTGAGGTCGTCATAGATATCGGCGTGGATGATGATGCGCTGGACGCCGATGCAGGACTGGCCGGACTGGTAGAAGGCGCCGAAGATGATCCGATCGGTGGCGTCGTCCAGATCTGAGTCCTTGTCGACGATCACCGCCGCGTTGCCGCCCAGCTCCAGGATCACCTTCTTCTTGCCGGCGCGGGCCTTCAGGTCCCAGCCGACCGCGGGTGAACCGGTGAAGGACAATAGCTTCAGCCGCTCATCGGTGGTGAACAGGTCCGCGCCCTCGCGGTGGGCCGGCAGGATAGAGAAGGCGCCCTTGGGCAGGTCGGTCTCGGCCAGCACCTCGCCGATGATGAGGGCGCCCAGCGGCGTTCGCGAGGCCGGCTTCATCACGAACGGGCAGCCGACCGCCAGGGCCGGAGCGATCTTGTGCGCCGCCAGGTTGAGCGGGAAATTGAATGGCGAGACGAATGAGCAGGGGCCGATCGGGACCCGCTTCCAGATGCCCTGATAACCCTTGGCGCGGGGCGAGATGTCCAGCGGCTGGACCTCGCCGGTCATCCGCACCGACTCTTCCGCGGCGATACGGAAGGTGTCGATCAGCCGGGTGACCTCGCCCCGGGAGTCCCTGATCGGTTTGCCGGCCTCAATGCAGAGGGCCATGGCCAGTTCGTCGAACCGCTCCTGGAACCGCGTCACGCAGTGCGCCAGCACCGCCTGGCGCTCATAGGCCGCCATTTCGGCCATCGGTTCGGCCGCCTTGACCGCCCATTCTATGCCCGCATTGATGGTCGCCGCATCGGCCTGGGCCACGCGGGTGGCGACCTCGCCGGTATATTTGTCGGTGACGGCCAGGTCCTGGTTGGGGCTTTGCGCCTCATTGGCCAGGTAGAGCGGATAACTGGATTGCAGGGCGGTCATAGGGCCTCCTGGGCGAAAGTCCGATGGGTGCAAGCGTCGCCGACGGTCAGATGACCGCGCTCAGTTCCTTGATCTGGCGGTTCAGGATCAGGTCGTTGTCGGAATAATCGATCGGCACCTCGATCAGGTCGACGCCAGCGCTGTTCAGGGCCCTGTTCATCAACTCCGGCAGCTCGGCCGCGCTGGTGACCCGGTGCCCGGTCGCGCCATAGGCCTCGGCGTATTTGACGAAGTCCGGATTGCCGTAGGTCAGGCCCCAATCCTTGAAGCCCATATTGGCCTGCTTCCAGCGGATCATGCCGTAGCTGTTGTCGTTCAGGACCAGGATGACGATGTTCAGCTTGAGCCGAACCGCGGTTTCCAACTCCTGGCTGTTCATCATGAAGCCGCCGTCGCCGCAGATGGCCATGACCTTGCGGTCCGGATAGACCATGGAAGAGGCCATGGCCGAGGGCAGGCCGGCGCCCATGGTGGCCAGGGCGTTGTCCAGCAGCACCGTGTTCGGCGCATAGGCTAGATAGTTGCGGGCGAACCAGATCTTATAGACCCCGTTGTCGAGGCAGATGATGCCGTCCGCGGGCATGACCTTGCGGACCTGGTCGACCAGATATTGCGGATAGATCGGGCAGCGCATGTCGCCGGTGGACTTTTCGGTGTGCGCGACCTCGGCCTCGCGCGCCTTCATCATGCGGGCGAAGTCCCACTTCTTCTGCGGCAGGATGTCTTCCTTCATCTGCCAGATGGAATTGGCGATATCGCCGACCACCTCGATCTGCGGGAAATAGACCGGGTCCACCTCCGCCGAGCGGAAGCTGACATGGATCACCTTGGCGCTGCCCTCATGCATGAAGAAGGGCGGCTTTTCTATCACGTCATGGCCGACATTGATGATCACGTCCGCCGCGTCGACGGCGCGGTGCACGAAGTCGCCGGCCGACAGGGCCGCGCAGCCGACGAATTTCGGATTGTGCTCGTCGATGACGCCCTTGCCGAGTTGGGTGGTCAGGAAGGGGATGCCGGTCTTTTCGACGAACTGGGTCAGCATGCGGCTGGTCATGGCCCGGTTGCCGCCGGCGCCGATCACGAGCAGGGGCGACTTGGCCGACTCGATCAGTTTGACCGCCGCGCGCACCGCCTTGGAATCCGCCGCCGGCCGTCGCGACAGGCTGGCGGGGATCGGCGTGGCGTCGGTCTGTTCGTGGGCGATGTCCTCGGGAAACTCGATGTGCACCGCGCCGGGCTTTTCCTCCTGGGCCAGGCGGAACGCCTCGCGCACACGGGAGGGGATGTTGTCGGACGAGGCCATCTGGTGGGTGAACTTGGTGATCGGCCGCATCATGTCGACCACGTCCAGGATCTGGAACCGGCCCTGTTTCGAGCTCTTGATCGGCTTCTGGCCGGTGATCATCATCATCGGCATGCCGCCCAACTGGGCATAGGCCGCGGCCGTCACGAAATTGGTGGCGCCCGGTCCCAGCGTGGCCAGGCAAACGCCGGCCTTGCCGGTATGGCGGCCATAGGTGGAGGCCATGAAGCCGGCGGCCTGTTCGTGCCGGTTCAGGATCAGCTTGATCTTGGTCGAGCGGGACAGGCTGTCCAGGAAGTCCAGGTTTTCCTCGCCCGGCACGCCGAACACATATTCGACCCCTTCTTCCTCCAGGCACCGCACGAATAGATCCGACGCTTTGGTCATTTCCCATCCCCCAACGGCGCCGGGCCCAATAGTGACCCTCGCGCCCGCCTCGCCACGGGAAGACGAAGGGACAGCCCGGCGTTGGGTTGTCAAGTAACCTCGTTACCGGCGGAACACCTTCGCGGTGGAAAGGGTTACTCACGAACGGAACGGGCGTAGGCTCAGCCGCGCTGCATCGCCCTCACCGCATGTGGTGGAGCGAGATAAGAGAGAGGAAGGTTCGCCATGAACCAGCTCTTTGGCCTGGCCTGCGTCCTGGGCGGCTTTTTCGCCCTCATCGCCCTGATGCCCCGCTTCGATGGCGAATGGGACCACCAGGAGGACGACCGGGATTGAACCTGTTCGGGCCTTGGGCGGGGCGGGCTTGAAACGGGCTTTGACGCCAGGGTCGATAGTTCCGTGGTCATGCTGGCCGGTTAGGGCGCCGCGAAGGTTCGAGCCATCCTGGTGCGCGCTCCTTCGGTGACAGCCGGGTCGAATAATCCTATCAGATTTCCCCATGGCCGAAGTTCCACCCCAAGCGCCGGTGACACCCAATGTCGCTGAGCGGTTGCAGCGGTTTCGCGAGCTGCTCGAGCAGTCGCCGATCTTCGCGGCGGTGCTGCTGGGGCATGAACACCGGTTCGTGGCCACCAATCCAGCGTTTCAGCGGCTGATCCGGCGACGCGAAGTGATCGGCAAGCCGGTGCGTGAAGCCCTGGCCGACATCCAGGATTCGGCGTTCCAGGCCTTGCTCGATCGGGCCTATCAGAGCGGCGAATCCCACTCCGAACGCGCGGTGCCGTTCCGGCTCTCGGGGGCAAACGCCAGCATCTATCTGGACTTGGTCGTGCAGCCCGTGGCCGACGCCGAAGGCCGTATCGCCGCGTTGTTTCTGCAAGGCACGGATGCGAGCGAAGCCTATGCGGCGACCCAGGCGCTGAGCGCGAGCGAGGCGCGGTTCCGCGCGGCGGTCGGCGCGGTCCAGGGCGTGCTCTGGACCAACAATGCTCAAGGTGAGATGGACGGCGAGCAGCCTGGCTGGGCCGCGCTGACCGGGCAGAGTTTCGACAGCTATCAGGGCTTCGGCTGGTCGGCGGCGGTGCATCCCGAGGACGCCCGGCCCACCGTCGACGCCTGGACCGCCGCGGTGGCCGAGCGCCGGCCATTCCTGTTCGAGCATCGGGTCAAATGCCTGGACGGCGTCTGGCGTCCCTTTTCGGTCCACGCCGTCCCTACCTTCGGCCCGGATGGCGAGCTTTTGGAATGGGTCGGCGTTCACACCGACATCTCCGAACAGCGCGCGGCCGAGCAAAGCCTGCGCGAACTGAATGAGACGCTGGAAAGTCGGATCGCGGAGCGCACCGCCGAGCTGGAGGCCAGCGAGGCGCGGCTTCGGACCATTTTCGAGACCGGTTTCCAGTACCAGGGCTTTTTGAGTCCTGAAGGCGTGTTGCTGGACGCCAACGCCACGTCCCTTCAAGGCATCCGGCAGAGGCTGGATGACGTGGTCGGCAAACCGTTCTGGGAGCTGGGCTGGTTCTCCGGCACGCCGGGCATGCCGGAAATGATGCGCGAGGCCGTGGCCGCCGCCGCCGCGGGTCAGGCCGTGCGGCGGGAAATCCACGTCAATCTGCCCGAGGGTGGTTGGCGCTGGTTCGATTTCAGCCTGCGGCCGATCCGCGACGCCGACGGCGCCGTGGTCGCCCTGGTGCCCGAGGCGGTCGAACTGACCCAGCGCCGCCAGGCCGAGGAGGCCTTGCGCCAGGCCCAGAAGATGGAGGCGGTCGGCCAGCTCACCGGCGGCATCGCCCACGATTTCAACAACCTCCTGACCGGGGTTTCCGGTAGTCTGGAGATGCTGCAGCGCCGCGTGAGCCAGGGCCGGCTGGAAGCGGTGCCCCGCTATGTCGACGCCGCCCAGGAGGCGGTAAAGCGTGCGGCCGCCCTGACCCAGCGCCTGTTGGCGTTTTCGCGCCGCCAGACGCTCAATCCCAAGCCGATCAACGTCAACAAGTTGATCGCCGGCATAGAAGAGATGATCCGCCGCACCGTGGGCCCCGCCATCGGGATCGAGGTGGTCGGCGCGGGCGGGATCTGGTCGACCCTGGTCGATCCGCATCAACTGGAGAACGCGCTGCTCAATCTCTGCATCAATGCGCGCGACGCCATGCCGGATGGAGGCCGGTTGACCATCGAGACGGCGAACAAGTGGCTGGACGAACGGGGCGCCGGCGAGCGGGAACTGACGCCTGGCCAATATGTCTCGATCTGTGTCACCGACACCGGCACCGGCATGGCGCCGGACGTGGTGGCGCGGGCCTTCGACCCCTTCTTCACCACCAAGCCGCTGGGCATGGGGACAGGGCTGGGCCTGTCGATGATCTATGGTTTCGCCCGCCAGTCGGGCGGCCAGGTGCGTATCTATTCGGAGGTCGGCCAGGGCACGACCATGTGCCTCTATCTGCCCCGTCACTATGGCAAGGTCGAGGACGCGGCGGCGGCCCCAGGCGCCGGCGACGCCTCGAAGACCGGTCACGGGGAAACGGTGCTGGTGATCGATGACGAGCTGACGATCCGCCGGATGATCGCCGAGGTGCTGAGCGATATGGGTTACAGCGCCTTGGAGGCCGCCGACGGCCCCGAGGCCTTGCAGATCCTGCGCTCCGGGGCGCGTGTCGACCTTCTGGTGACCGATGTCGGCCTGCCCGGCGGGCTCAACGGACGCCAGGTCGCCGACGCGGGGCGCGACGCGAGGCCGGGTCTGAAGGTGTTGTTCATCACCGGCTATGCCGAGAACGCGGTGGTCGGCCACGGGCACCTGGAACCCGGCATGCAGATCCTGACCAAGCCGTTCGCCCTGGAGGCGCTGGGGAAAAAGATCCGTGAGATGATCGAGGGCTGACGCCTTCGATCAGACCGCGGGCTCCGGCTGGATCGCCGGAGGCGAGGTGTCGCGGGCCTGCGGCTCGCGCCGACGCAGCCGGTCCAGATAGATGTAGATCACCGGCGTGGTGAACAGGGTCAGCACCTGGGATACCGTCAGTCCACCGATGATCGCCCAGCCCAGCGGTTGGCGGAACTCCGAGCCCGTGCCGTGACCCAGCACCATCGGCACCCCGCCGAGGAGCGCGCAGGCGGTGGTCATCAGGATGGGCCGCAGCCGCTGGTGCGAGGCGAGAGTGACCGCTTCCTTGGCGTCCATGTTCTCCTCGCGCTCAAGCCTGAGCGCCACATCGACGATCATGATGCCGTTCTTCTTCACGATGCCGATCAAAAGGATGATGGCGATAATGCCGATCACGTTCAGGTCCTGGCCCACCGCCAGCAGCGCCACCAGCGCCCCCACCCCGGCCGAGGGCAGGGTGGAGAGGATGGTCAGGGGGTGGATGTAGCTCTCATACAGCACCCCCAGGATGATGTAGACGGCCAGAAGAGCCGCGGCGATCAGGATCGGCTCGCTGGACAGCGACTGCTGGAACGCCTGGGCGGTGCCCTGGAAAGAGCCGGTCAGGGTCGCGGGCGCGCCCAGCTTGTCGCGGGCCTGCTCGACCGCGGCGGTGGCCTGGCCGAGCGCGGCGCCCGCGGCCAGGTTGAACGACAGGGTGGCGGCCGGGAACTGGCCCTGGTGGCTGATGGTCAGGCTGGCGGTTTGAGTGGGGTCGACCTTGACGAAAAAGGACAGGGGCACGTTCTTCCCGGTCAGGGGCGAGAGCAGATAGACCGAATTGAAGATGTCGGAGGTCATCTGCATCTTCGGCGGCGCCTCGACGATCACGTGATAGCTGTTCAGTTGCGTGAAGTACTGGGTCACCTCATGCTGGCCGATTAGGTTGTAGACCGCCGTGTCGATGTCCGCCGGCAGGATGCCGAAGCGCGCGGCGGCGTCGCGGTCGATGGTCAGGTTGACGGCCCCGGCCTGGGACTGCTGGTCCGAGCTGACGTCCCTGAGCTGGGGCAATTCCTGGAGCGCGGCGAGCAGTTTTGGCGCCCAGGTGTTCAGTTCATCGAGATCGGAATCCGCCAGGGTGTACTGGTACTGCGCCTGGCCGGTGCGGCCGCCCACATTGATGTCCTGGCGTGACTGCAGGAAGGTCTGCACCCCGACCAATTGGCCGAGCTTGGGCCGAAGCCGGGTGATGATCTGATCCGGGGTGGATCGGCGTCCCGACTCCTTGGGCTTCAGCGAAATCGTCATGCTGGCCTGGTTGGTGCTGGTCTGCCCGATATTGATGGCGACGCCGGCGATGTCGGGGTCGGCGCGCAGGACGTCAGCAACCATCTGCACCTTCTGGGCGGACTTATCGAACGAAGCGTCTTGCGAGGTGATCATCACACCTTGAAGCAGGCCGGTGTCCTGCTGGGGGAAAAAGCCCGTCGGCACCGTGACGTAGAGAACGCCGGCCGCCACCGCGGTCAGGATGAACACCGCCAAGGTCACGCGCATGTGGTTCAGGACGATGTCCAGACCGCGCGCATAGGACGACTCCAGTCGGCTGAAGCCGGTTTCCAGCGCCCGCAGGATGGGGTTCGTCGGCGGCTTCGGGGCGCGGATGAACTGGCCGCACAACATGGGCGTCAGGGTCAGCGACAGGACCACCGAGACGACCACCGCTGCGCTCAGGGTGATGGCGAATTCCTGCATCAGGCGACCGACCACCCCGCCCATGAACATCAGGGGCGAGAACACCGCGATCAGGGAAATCGAGATCGAAAGGATGGTGAAGCCGATCTCTGCCGCCCCGTTCAGCGCCGCCTCGAAGGGTTTCTCGCCATGTTCGACCCGCCGCCAGATCGCCTCGACCATGACGATGGCGTCGTCGACCACGAAGCCCACGGCGATGGTCATGGCCATCAGCGAGAGGTTGTCGAGGCTGAGGTGCATGGCCAGCATGACCCCGGCCGTGGCCAGTAGCGAGATGGGGATCACCACGCTGGGAATGATCGTGGCGCGCACATTGAGCAGGAAGATGAAGATCACGCCGATCACCAGGGCGATGGTGATCAGCAGCGTGACCTCCACGTCATTGACCGAGGCGCGGATGGTCTGGGTGCGGTCGGAAATGATGTTGACGTTGACGCTCGGCGGAATGTTGGCCTTCAGGCCCGGCAGAGCCTGGTTGATCCGGTTGACGGTCTGGATGACGTTCGCGCCGGGCTGTTTGAAGACGATCAGCAGGATCGAGCGGCCGCTGGACAGCGTCTTGTCCTTGTTCGCCTTGCCCGCGAAGGTCCAGGCGCCGATCTGGTTATTCTCCACGTCCATGACCGCGTCGCCCATGTCGCGGACGCGGATCGCCGCGCCGTTGTGATAGCCGACCACAAGATTGTTCCAGGTGGCCGGATCGAGCACTTGGTCGTTCGCATAGACCGTCTGGGCCTTCTGGGCGCCGTTGATCAGGCCCTTGGGCGCGTTGACCGTGCTGTTGGTGATCTGGGCGCGGATCGTGTCCAGTTGCAGGCCCAGGACGGCGGCCTTGTGCGGATCGATGTGGATGCGCATGGCGGGCTTCTGCTGGCCGCCGATCAGCACCTGGCCGACCCCGTCGATGCGCGAAATCTGCTGCGAGAGAATGTTGTCGGCATAGTCGCTGACCGCCTGGATCGGCAGGGTGTCCGAACTCATGGACATCACCAGGATCGGGGCGTCCGCGGGATTGACCTTTCGGAAGCTTGGCGCCGCGGGCAAGTTGGTGGGCAACTGGGCGCTGGCGGCGTTGATCGCGGCCTGCACGTCCTGGGCGGCGGCGTCGATATTGCGATTGAGATCGAACTGCAGCGTCACGCTGGAGGTCCCCAGCGCGCTCACCGAGGTCATCTGGGTGATGCCGGGAATCAGTGAGAATTGGCGCTCCAGCGGCGTGGCCACGTTTGAGGCCATGGTCTCCGGACTGGCTCCCGGCAGGGTCGCGCTGACCTGGATGGTCGGGAAGTCCACCTCGGGCAGCGCCGCGACGGGCAGGCTGACGAAGGCCACAATGCCGAAAATCAAGAAGGCCGCGGCGATCAGCGAGGTGGCGACCGGGCGCCGGATGAAGGGAGAGGAGATGCTCACGCGAGGGGCTTCCTCGTGGGCGAACTGACGGGGGCCTGTTTGACCGCCATGCCCGGTTTCAGCGTCATCTGACCGTCCGTGACCACGGTTTCGCCCAGCTTGAGCCCGGAACGGATGATGGCGGCGGAGTCCTGGGTCGTCTGCACCACGATCGGGCGGAGCTGGGCCTTGCCATCGGGACCGACCACATAGGCGAAGGTTCCCGTCGGTCCCTGATTGACCGCCGCGGCGGGAATGATCGTGGCGTGCTGCACCACCTGCAAGGTCAGGCGCACATTGACGAACTGGCCCGGCCACAGCTTCTTCCCGGTGTTGGGGAAGCGCGCCTTCAGTTGGACGGTGCCGGTGGAGGCGTCGACGTGATTGTCGGCGATGCTCAGCTCTCCCGAGCCCAGATCGGCGCCGGTCTCCTGGCTGAGCGCCTGGGTGGTCAGGGGGCGGGTGAAGGCGTTGGAAACGTCGGACAGGCGCTGGAAATCGCCCTGCGGCACGGTGAAGGTGACCGCGATCGGGGTGATCTGGTTGACGCTGACGATGCCGGCGGTCGAGGATACGGCGACGATATTGCCCGGGTCGATCAGCCGGACCCCGACCCGCCCGGCGACTGGTGAGACGATCCGGCAATAGCCCACATTGACCTGGGCGGCGGCGACCGCGCCCTCGTCGAGTTTCACCGTGCCCTCGTCCTGTTTGACCAGGGCGGTCTGGGTGTCGAGCTGCTGGGTGGCGATCGAGTCCTGGGCGACCAGGGTCTGGAAACGCTTGAGGTCGACCCGCGCCTCCTCGAGCAGGGCCTGATCGCGCTTCAGCGCGCCTTGGGCCTGGGTCAGCGCGGCGACATAGGGCGCTGAATTGATTTGGGCCAGCAAGGCGCCCTGGGCCACATCGGTCCCTTCGGGCGCGACATAGGTCAACTGTCCGGTCGCCTGGGCGCTGATCAGCACGCTGCGCCAAGCCTGGGCCGCGCCAAGCGCGCTGACGCTCACGGGGATGTCCTGCTCGGACACCTTGGCCGTATTCACCGAGACCGTCGGGGTCTTGGTCGGTTTCGGCTTGTTCTGGCTAGCGACAAAGGCCCAGATCACGAGCCCGATGAGGACGAGCCCCAGTACGGCGAAGCCCCACCTCCGGCGTCTCGCGACGGCCATTCAAACTTCCTTCTTCCCACACAATACCGGGCTAGTCCCTCTCGGGGCGCGAGCCCGCCGTCCTTCGTATCCATATGACGCCAAGGCCGGTGAGCCAGACCGCATCGCTAGCGCGGCGCGCCAGGGACTTAAACTTTATTTTATGCGCTCATGTTGCAGAGCGGTATCCGAATGGAAGCGAACCGCCGCCGAACCGCCACGCTTTGACGGCTTGGCCGTTCGGGCTTTGCCTCGCAAGCCCTCGACGCCGCCACTGGCTCACGTACATTATACAGGTATCGAGGGTATCGGGCATCATACCGGTATCGGGCGGCGAGGAACGCGAATGGGTCAGATCGCCATCGACGCTTCAGCGTCCTGCCGAGCCAGCCCTCAGCGGGTGTTCGCGCTTCTGAAGGACAGCGCCAGTTGGCCGAAATGGGCGGGGTTCGACGGCTTCGAACTGGAGCGGCCGGGCGCCAGCGAGCCGTTCGGCGTCGGCGCCATGCGCGTATTCATCACCAAGGTCACCCGAGCACGCGAGGAGGTGGTCGAACTCGTGCCGGATCGTCGGCTGAGCTACGTGCTCTTGTCTGGGTTTCCATTTCGCGACTACCGCGCCGATGTCGAACTTGAGCCGGTCGCAGACGGCACGCGCATCCATTGGCGCGCGCGTTTCGAGGCGAAACAGTTTGGCCTGGGTTGGTTTTGGCGACTGGTCATGACCCGGGTGCTGAATACAGTCAGCGCTCGGCTGGCCGCGGCGGCCGAAAACGACGCGGTGTCGGTCTCCATCTAGACTCGACGGATCGACACGTCGGCGTCCGAATATTGGGACACCGTGCTTCGTTGCTCGCGGATGACCCGGCGATCTCGCCGATATCCATGGCGAACATGACGCCCTTTTATAACGCGACTGCATTTTTCCGCTACGGAGCAATCATCGGTTAAGCCGCGCCGAACCATATTGCCGCGCTTGTCGCCTGACGCGGCGGCGGGGTTCGGAGGAAGAGGATGCAACGAAGCCTGGCCCCCCAGGACGAGGAAAGGCCGGCGCGGTTTTTCCAGGTCAGTTTCGGCGATCGCGTATTGGGCGCCGGCGAAACGCCGCCGTTCGGCGCGGTGGACGATCGCCGATCCCAAAACCGCGGCGGCGCGGACCACCGTCTGTCTCCTCGCCGGCGCGTGCTTTTGAGCGCTCTCGTGGTGAAGCCGGATTTCGGCGGGATTTTCCGCTGCGGCGTGCATGACGTCTCCGACAACGGCGCGCGGCTGAAGATCCCCGGCGGCCTGCTGTTGCCCGCGGAATTCTGGCTGATCGCCACCAGTTCCGGCCTGGCCTACGAGGCCAAGACCATCTGGCGCGGCTATCCCAATGTCGGGGTTTCAGTCGGCGAGCCGATCGATCTGCACGATCCGACCACCCGCGTGGGGCGCCGGCTGCGGACGCTGTGGATGAGCGTGTAGGCCACGGGCCTTTTCAAATGAATTGAGGCCTGGCCCGCCCGCTCGAGGCGTGAACGCGTCTGTATATTTCGATTAAATCGATTGAATAAATAGGATATATGAGGCGATCGAAGCAGTGATGTGGAGCTAGCCCACCCGTTGGGCGTGGCTGTCGATCGTGGCCCGCAATTGCTCCAGCAAGAGCAGCCCCTCGGGCCAGGGGCCGTGACCGGACTTCACATTGACGTGGCCGGCCCGGCCCAGATCGACCAGTCGCGACCCCCACGCCTTGGCGAAGGCTTTGGCGCGATCCAGGGCGATGAATGGGTCGTCCTGGCTGGCGGCGATGGTGCTGGGAAAGGAGAAGGGTTCTCGAGGCATCGGTCCAAAGCCGCGCAGTTCGCGGCGCCAGGCGCTCTCGGCGTCCACATCCGCCGGAGCGACCAGCAGGGCCGCGCCGACGCCGCGCCCGCCGCTGATCCGGGCGAAATGGGCGACGAGCGCGCAACCCAGACTGTGCGCGACCAGCACGGCGCCAGGCCGCCGGCGCACCGCTTCGGCCAGGGCCGCGGTCCAGTCCGCCAGGCGCGGCCGGGCCCAGTCGCTCTGTTCGACCCGCTCGGCGTTCGGCAAGGCGCGCTCCCAGGCGCTTTGCCAGTGGGTTGGCCCCGAGCCATGGATTCCCGGTATGATCAGGATGGGCGGATCCGATGCGCGGCTCGTGTCCGATCCGGGATCTTGAACCCAGCGCGGCGCGGCTGGATCGAGCATCTCGGCGATGATCATGATTCACCTGCGAGGCTGAAAATCGCGTTTGCGTCGGGCTTGGCCCGCGGCGCGCCTCAAAAGACCAGTTTCGACCGACCCATTGAAATCATATTAAATCAGTAGGATTATAGCGGGGCTTAATGTCCGGCTTGGAACGACGGAAGAGACGGCGGCGCCTCGCTTGCGCCATGAGGCGCCGCGGGCGGTTGGGAAGTTAACGGCCTCGAAACAGGCGTGGTTTCGAAAACCTGAAGATTGGCGCCGATGTTGCGTGTCTGTGGGCGAACGCGTCGGCGACGGCGTCAGAACGGGATTCGACCATGGCCAACATTCCCTCGCACATGAGGTTGCAAGGCGACTTCATTGCGCTGCGCCGGCCGCCGCGCACCACCTCCAACACCATGCTGATCGCGCTGGGTTCGATGATCGGCCTGGCCGCCGCGGCCGGCGCGCTGATGGGCGGCCTGATCCATTAGGCCAAGAAGGGCGGCGCCTAATTGACCAGGCGCGCGCCTTGAGCCGATGGCCCGACCCCGTTGGGGGCGGGCACGGAGGTTGCGCTGTAGTTCGAATTGATCACCAGGTTGGGACTGCCGCTGAGCTGCAACCCCTTGGAAATGACCACGGTCCAGGCGGACTGATCGGCCACATTGGTGGCTCCTCCCGATACCGACAGCAGAGCGTTTGGCGCATAGATGACCCCGAGCAGCAAGCGGGCGCTGTTGCTGGAAATCTCGAACGTATTGGTGTTGCTGGGCGTGGTGGCGATCACGAAGCCCGCATAGGGTCCGCTCTGGCGGCCCTGAAGCTGGATCTGGGAGGTGTCCTGGAATTTGAAATACGAGTTGGGCGCGAAGATCAGCACCACGTCCGTGCCCTGCAGCACCGCGTTCTGCTGCAGGTTGAGCACCCCGTTCATGAAGTAGTGGTTGCCGGGCAGCAGAAGAACGGTCTCGTTGGCCTGCACGGTGATGTTGCCGCAGTGTTTGCCTGGGGTCAGTATGTTGAGGCCCAGCTTGATGGTGAGATCCAGTATGTCGCAGAGCGGCGGGATTTTCCAATTCACGTTGGCGAAGGGGTCCGCGATCGCCGGCGCCCCGGTTTGCGGCGTTGGCGAGATCTGGCCCGTGGCGGCGCCCACGGCCTCGGCGGTTCCCGAATTCAGGTCAGCGGGCGCCGGCACGACGAGGTTCGAGTTGGAGTGGACCAGGCAGCCCGTGGCGTTGATCTGGGACTGATCCTGCATGGTGATCGCCCCGCCGCCGCTCAGGGCCGCGGGACTGGTCGAAAGCACGCACAGCGGCATCCGGCCCAGCGGCTGGGCGGTGGACTGGGCGTTGAAGGTCCAGCCGCCCAACGGCAGCAGATTGCCGAAGAATGAGGGCCGATGGCCCTGGATCGCGACGGTCAGCGACGTCGCGTTTGATGCGACCGTGACATTGGTGGTCAGGCTGACCCGCGTCGCTATCGATGCGAGCTGATCGGTCGCGAACTGTTTGGCCCGGTCCGCCGCGCCCGTGCTGTTGGCTACCGACAACTGGTTGGCGCCGTCCAGCGCCGCGGCGTCGGCGACATCCTGCATCCTGCTCTTGTCGGAAACCACCGAACTCAGATCGACGGCGCCGCAGCCGACGACGGCCAGCACTGGAACCGCGATCGCGAAGACGGGGGCAAGGCCGCCCCTACGGCTCCTGGAGAAAGCGGTGAGGAAACGCCGACGCACGATGATCAGGCGTCCGCCGCGGCCATAACGGCCGCGGTCAGGCGCTCCAGGGCCAGCGCGTAGCCGCTGGCCGCGGGCCGAAGTTCAGGCGCCGCGCCCAGCACCAGCCGCATGAATTGCTCACTCTCGCGCGCCAGGTCCGTCAAGGCGCCATTGGCCAGCATGGCGCCGGTCCGCGCTTCGCTGTGGGCGCGTGACAGCCCGCGCTCGGTCTTCCAGGCCCGATGGACGAACCGGATCTGGTAGCTGAGCAGCCGCCAGTTGATCGGTTTGACCACGAACGAGGTCGCGCCGGCGTCGTAGGCCCGGTCGATGGCGCCGACATCCTCCCGCCCGGTGACGACGATGACCGGGAGTTCCGCGGTTCGGCGCTCGTCTCGCAGCCGTTTCAAGACGTCGAAACCGTCGAGTTTCGGCATCTCCAGGTCCAGCAGCACCACATCGAAAGGAGTTTGGGCCAGGACGTCCAGCGCGTCCATGCCGTCGACGGCGGTTTGAACTTGAGCGGTTTCCGATGATAGGTGAACAATAGCAAATTCTCGAAGTATAGGGTCATCATCAACTAAAAGAATCCTCAATGATTCCTTTAGGACATAGAAGAATCCATCCGACTCCGTGGTTGGCCCAGACATCGTGATCGCTCTCAACTCTGATGACCAAGCCTCCATTAAGCGTGGAGTCACTAATTTTGCGTAACCCGTCGTCTTGCTTTTTCACCTTTGAGATCATGATTATATCATGGGTGGTATATTGAAAAAATTACCCGGAAAAAGACGCACGGTAAGGTCGAAGCTATTCGTGCTGGTGCTGGCCTCGGTCGGTCTGGCGGTCGCCCTGGTCGCCGGGGTGACCACCTGGCGGGACGCCAACCGTGACGCGGCCTTGCAGAGCCAGAGACTGGCTTCCGCCACCGCCGTGCTCGCCTCGCTGTCGGTCCAGGCCGCGGCGGCGAACGACCGCGCCCAGGCCTTCGCGGCGATCCGCGCCGTCGCGCTGATGCCCGAGGTTCGTTATGCGCGGATCGACGCGGCCAATGGCGCCTTGCTGGCCGAGACCGGCGCGGGCGCCCGCCTCAGCACGGACGCGCGCATCGGCGAAGCCGGCGAGGCGCCGTCATTCTGGTCCCTGATGCGCTCGCACACGGTCCAGGCCAGCGCGGCGATCGTCGAGACCGGCCGGCGGGTCGGCCGCGTGGTGGTGGTGGGCCAGGTCAGCGGCGAAGCCGGCCGGGTCGGACAGAGCCTGCTGATCAGCCTGGTCGCGGCCATCGTCGCCGCCGGCTCCGGCCTGACGGTGGCCTGGCGCCTGCAGCGCGGCATCTCCGGCCCGATCCAGGCCCTGACCGGGGCGGTCAACCAGATCCGCCAGACCCACGACTATGGCCGCCGCGCCGATGTCGTCGCCGATGACGAGGTGGCGGAGCTGGTGAGCGGGTTCAACGGCATGCTGGACGAGATCCGGGTTCGTGACGCCGCCTTGGCCGATCACCTAGCCGGGTTGGAGCGGACCGTCGCCGAACGCACCGCGGACCTGGTGGCGGCCAAGGAGACGGCCGAGGCGGCGACCAACGCCAAGTCGGACTTCCTGGCCACGATGAGCCACGAAATCCGCACGCCGATGAACGGCATCATGGTGATGGCCGAGATGCTGGCCGCCGGCGAGATCCCGCCACGCCAGCGACGCTTCGCCGAGGTGATCGCCAAGTCGGGCTCCAGCCTTCTGGCGATCATCAACGACATCCTGGATTTCTCGAAGCTCGAGGCCGGCAAGCTGGAGCTGGAGTCCGCGCCGGTCGACGTCGCGGACGTGGCCGAGGACGTCTGCAGCCTGTTCTGGGAACGCGCTCAGGCCAAGGGCCTCGATCTCGCCGCCTATGTGGATCCGGCCACCCCCCGGCTGATCGCCGCCGACGAGGTGCGGCTGCGCCAGGTGGTCGGCAACCTGGTCAACAACGCCATCAAGTTCACCGAGACCGGCGGGGTGCTGGTGCAGATCGAGCCCCGCGCGGACGGCGTCCTGCGCATCGGCGTGCACGATACGGGCATCGGCATCGCCCAGGACAAGCTGGGGGCGGTGTTCGGGGCCTTTTCCCAGGCGGACCAATCGACCACCCGCAAGTTCGGAGGCACCGGTCTGGGCCTGGCCATCTGCAAGCGCCTGGTCGAGGCCATGGACGGCCAGATCGGCGTCACCAGCCGGCTGGGCCGGGGCTCGGTGTTCAGCGTGGAGATCCCGGTCAGCGTCATCGAAGCGGCTGAAGCTTGGCCCAGGCTCAACGACGATCGCGCCGGACTGGCCCTGGCTGGTCCCTCGACCCGCCACGCCATGGGGCGCTATCTCGCGCGCGCGGGCTTGAGGACTTTCGATTGGGGCGGGTTGGGCGATGGGCCCGATGGTCTCCTGGTCGGTGATCCCGCGCCGCTCGGCGAGCCGCATCCGGGTTTCGAGGTCATCTGCGTCGCCGGCTATGGCGACAGCGCGCCGGAGGCGATGCGCCGCGATGGCCTGGTCGATGCGGTGCTGGTCCAGCCGTTCCGCCGCCGCGACCTGAAGGCGCTCCTGGCGCAGCGCCAGGACGGCGCCCCGATCCGCGAGGTTCGGCCGGAAACCGTGGCCGCTGGCGAGCGCCCGCCGCGCTTTATCGGCGCCAGGGTGCTGGTCGCCGACGACAGCGCGGTCAATCGCGAGGTGGCGATCGAGGCGCTGTCACGGCTCGGGATCACCGCGGATGTGGTCGCTGACGGAGTCCAGGCGGTGGAAGCGGTCACGCGCGGCGCCGGCTTCGACCTGATCCTGATGGACGGCAGCATGCCGCGGATGGACGGCTATGACGCCGCCCGTGAAATCCGCCGGCGCCAGGCCGCGGCTGGGACGGGGCCGACGCCGATCGTCGCCCTGACCGCGCACGTAGTGGGCCACGCGGCCGAGGCATGGCGTGACGCCGGCATGGATGCGGTGCTGCACAAACCCTTCACCCTGGCGTTGCTGGCCCGGGTGCTGGGCCAATATCTGACCCCATCCGGCGATGTCGAGGCGCTTGAAGCCTCGCCCTTCGCCGTGAGGACCGAGACCACGCCGCTTGAAGCCGACCCCGGCCTGCTCGATCCGCAGGTGGTCGCGGAGATGGAGGGCATGGCGGCCAGCGGCCGCGCCGACTTCGTCGACCGTGTGCGCCGTCTCTATCGCGAACACGCGCCGAACTGCGTCGCGGCGCTGGAAGCGGCGACACGAGAAGGCGACGCCGGCGAGGCGGCGCGCGCGGCCCATGCGCTGAAATCGATGAGCCTGAACATCGGCGCCCGCGCCGTGGCCGAGCAGGCCGCGCGGATCGAGGCGGCGGCGCGGGAGCAGGGCGAGATCGTCGCCGGTCAGGTCGAAACGGTCGGCCGGACGCTGCAATCCACCCTGGCGCTGCTGGACCGGCGCGCGCCGGTTCCGGTCGACGCGCCCATGCCCGCGCGCACGGAGGAGAGCGCCGAGACGCGTGCACTGCTTCGAGATCTGGAACAGGCGATCGAGGCGAACGCCTTCAGCCTGGTCTACCAGCCCCAGGTGGATCGCGGCGGAGAGACCATCATCGGGGTCGAGGCGCTGCTCCGCTGGAACCATCCCCTGCGAGGATCGGTGAGCCCGGCTTTGTTCATTCCCTTGGCTGAGCGCCACGGACTGATCGGCGGGATTACCCCATGGGTGATGGCCCAGGCGATGCGCCAGACGGCGGATCTGGCTCCGCTGGTCGTGAGCGTCAACGCATCGGCCCTGGAGTTCAACGAACCCGGTTTCGCCGACCGGGTCGCCGGCCTGGTCGCGGCCCAGGGCTTCGACCCCCGCCGCCTGGAGGTGGAGATCACCGAGACCGCGATCCTGAACGGCGAGGGCGAGGTGCGGCGCGGGATCGAGCGATTGCGCGAAATGGGCATCAAGATCGCCCTGGACGATTTCGGCGTCGGCTATTCCAGCCTGAGCCATCTGCGCCTGTTTCCGTTCGACAAGCTGAAGATCGACCGCCTGTTCGTCACGAGCTGCAGCCGGGACGCGGAGTCGGCCACGGTGGTGCATGGCGTGATCAGCATCGGCCGCGCGCTGGGCATGAAGGTGGTGGCCGAAGGCGTGGAGACCGAGACCCAACGCAAGTTCCTGAGAGTCGCGGGTGTCCACGCCATGCAAGGCTATCTCACCGGCAAGCCGATGCCGATCGAGGCGCTGAAGCTGCTGCTCCAGGCCCCGGAAACGCATAACCGCATCCGCGCCGCGCCGTGAAAAGCCGCGGCCCTTTGGGGCGGCGGCTTAAGCATCGAGCGTCAACCTTTACGTTCGTTTCTCATGTTCGTTCACCTGGGCCTAACGCACGCCTGCGATGAAGGCGGGCGCCTCGCCCGTCCATTCAGTTCGCCCGCTTAGAGTTTCCGTCCATGCGTCAGACCTCGTCCGCCGCCCGGACCGGTCCAGCCCGGCCAGCCCTGAGCCGTGGTCCGGACGGCGTTTTCGATCTCGGCGCTCTGCTGGCCGCCGCGGAATCCTCGCGTGTGCTCAACCTCACGAATATCCACCTGCGCTGGGGCCGGTTCGAAGAGCACGCCGCGCGGCCCCTGTTCGAGAACCGCATCCTGAACCGCGCCATCATCATGAAATGCGCGCCGCGGCCGGGCGAACTGTTCGAATATAACGAGCAGCGGATCAAATCGACCAAGATTCTATTTCCCCTGGACCGGAACGACCTGTCGCTGGGCAGCTTTTCGGGCATTGTCGGCCAGAAGGATTTCTCCCGCATCATGTCCAGGCATCTGGACGGCTCGGATCACCTGAGCGACCGGGATGAAAAAGTGCTCGGCCTGATCGATCAACTGCCGACGCTGGATCCGTTCCTGCTTTACGCGCTGCTGAAGTCCAACGGCGTAGAGGTCTGCCAGGTTTATTTCCAGTTGACCGAGACCGACCGCGCCGCGATCCAGACGGAGATGGCCCATGCCTTCACGCCGCTCGTGCTGTTGTGCTTTCCCAGCGGCGATCACGGCAGTCGGGCCGCGGCGACCTTCATCGACAAGATCCTGAACTTCGAGGAAAGCGCCGAGATCGACTCGCTGCGCGCCGCCTTCAAGCTGGACGCCGAACCGTTCTCCGCGGCGCTGTTCGCCTGGCGCGGGCTGATCTACTACAAATGGAAGACCCAGCGGCTGGACGAGGATCTGAACGCCGCCCTGCCCAAGATGAGCGCGCTGAAACTGACCGGACCCGGATCGTTGGGCGGTCGCGCCGAAGGTTCCCGCGCCAAGATAGTGAAGATGGCGGCGGCCGCCGCCGCGCGGGTCAAGGAGATCAACGCCCGCTATGACGCGGCCTTCGCCGATTTCGTGGGAGAGCGCCAAGCCGATCGCTTCCGCCAGTTCCTGATCAACGCGCCGAGCCTGTTCATGATCTGTGGCCAATCGACCGCGATCGTCGAACACATCATCAATTTCATCGACAGCCGCCCCGCGCCTGGCCCCCGGGGCGGCCAGGAGACGGACCTCGCCGACCTGTTCGCCGAACTCGAGCGCGAGCTGGGCGTGGATTTCCGGGTGAAACTGCGGCCTTGGTAAGCGGGCGTCCGGGGGGCGTGCGTTTTTCAAGGTTCGCGCGCGGGTGACCTATGAAGAGATCCCCGATCTCAGTCACACCTATCCGCGCGAGATGAGCGCCGCGTTCCTGGGCTGGATGGGCGCGGGCTGACGCCTCGGCTGGGGCCGGATCGGGCGGGGGCGGCCCCGAACCGCGAGCGGCGCGACCGCGCAACCGGGAGTTTCCCGCTGTGGCCCGGTTGTCTCGAGGATCACGTTGCGCAGGATGCGGAAGATCCAGGCCGAGGCCACGTCGCGCCGGGGGTCGAAACGGGCCGCCTGGCGCCAAACCGCGGCCATCACCGCTATGGCTTCGCTCTCGGCCGCCTCCGGCGTCTGTCCCCGCCGCAGCAGCCAACTCTTCAGGCGCGGCGCGAAATAGGCGAAGAGGCGAGCGAAGGCGGCGCGGTCGCCTTGGGCGGCGATCCGCTCGATCAGGTCGGCGAACAGGTCCGGATCATCGTCGGGGACGGATAGGGCGAGCAGTGGCGACACGGCGGCGGCTCCGCGGACGGATTGGGATTCGACGGACGGGACCCTAACGCCCGGTTTGAGCCGCCGCTTGGGCTGGGCGGAACGCCGACCTAGGACCAGGCGGCCCTGGAACTCTTGCCAGCCGCGCCAGGACGGACGAGCGTCAACGCCGCCGCGCTTCAGGATTCGAACAGGATTTTACCCTGCCGCGCCCATCCCATGGTCGGGGTGACAACCGGCCGAGCTTCGATAGATTGAACACGGAGCCAGCGCCGCGATGGCGGACCGGCGGGGGAGACGACCGATATGCCGCTCAAGGTGATCGGGGCCGGCCTGGGCCGGACCGGAACGCTGACGCTGAAGGCCGCGCTGGAGCAGTTGGGCTTCGGGCCATGCCATCACATGACCGAGGTGTTCACCCATCCCGAACAGGCCGCGTTCTGGCGCCGAGCGGCCGAAGGCGAAGCCGTGGACTGGGAAGAGATGTTTGGCGGCTACCAAGCCACTGTCGACTGGCCGGGATGTCATTTCTGGCGGCGGCTCGCCGATCACTATCCCGACGCCAAGGTGGTGCTGAGCCTGCGCGATCCCGAGCGTTGGTGGGAGAGCATGAGCGAGACCATCCTGAAGGCGCTCGAACTGGGCAACGCCGAGACCAACCCGGAGGCGCGGGCGATGCGGCGCTTCATCGACATCATCGTCTCCGAGCAGACCTTCCGCGGAGACTTCAGCCGCGAGAACGTCATCGCGACCTTCGAGCGCCACAACGCGGCGGTGCGCGCCGCGTTTCCGGCCGGGCGGCTGCTGGTATTCGAGGCCAGCCAGGGCTGGGACCCGCTGTGCGGTTTCCTCGGCGTCCCGATCCCGCCTGGGGATTTTCCGCGCACCAATTCGCGCGAGGAGTTCTGGGCGCGCAGCGCGCCGGAGGATATGCGTCGGGAGGAGGCTTCCGGCGCCGTTTGAACAGGGGCGGCGTTCCAAGGGACTTGAAACGGTGGTTTATCGGCCTGACAAGGTGAAGCTTTCGCCGCGCCGTGCTAAGGACTGTCCCGTGATAAGGATTGTCCATGTCTAGTTTCCTGGCGTCGCATCAACATGTGCTGGCCCTGCTCCTGCAGGTCGTGCGCCTGGCGATCTGGCTGGTCATCCTCACGGCTGTGTTCGCGCCGCTGGAGCACTTCTTCTCGGTTCGGCCGGCGAAATTGTTCCAGAAGGGCTGGCGAACCAATCTGGGCTGGTATTTCGTCAACAGCCTGGCGCCGCTGTTCCTGCTCGGTCCGCCCTCGGCGCTGATCGCCCTGGGCATCCACGCCGTCCTGCCCGCCGCGGTCACCGGCGCGGCGGCGGCCCTGCCGCTGTGGGCGCGCATGGTCGCGGCCATGGTGGTGGGCGAGGTCGGCTTTTATTGGGGGCATCGCTTGAGCCACGAGTGGCCGCCGCTATGGCGGTTCCACGTCATCCATCACAGCGCCGAACACATCCATTTCCTGGTCAACACGCGCGCGCATCCGGTCGATGTGGTTTTCACGCGTCTGTGCGGCCTAGTCCTGCTCTACGCCACCGGGCTGGCCTCTCCCGTGGGCGCGCATCCCAGCCTGGTTCCGACCGTGGTCCTGGTGGTCGGCTCGCTGTGGAGCTATTTCATCCACGCCAATCTGCGTTGGCGTCTGGGTCCGTTGGAGGAGGTGATCGCCAGCCCCGCCTTCCACCATTGGCACCACACCCGCGACGATCACCGCGATCACAACTATTCCTCGATGCTGCCGTTCATGGACCGGGTGTTCGGCACCTTCTACCTGCCGCGCGAATGGCCGGCGGCCTATGGCGCCGACACGCCGGTCTCGGCCAGCCTGGGCGGCCAACTCCTCGATCCGTTCGTGCCGCCCCCGAGGGCGCCGGCGTCCGGTCAGACCGCGGAATCCTGAACCCGCCAATCGTTAACGGGTCGACGAGGCGACGGAAGCGGAACGGCCGCCCATGGGCCGCCCAGACCAGACCACTGTTCCGCTCAGCCCAAGTATAAACCGGCCGCTCCACCTAATTTCAGCCATCGATGGCTTGCCGAACAAGCAGGTGTGTCGTCCGTGAAACCAGTGTCGGCAAAGTTCGCGTGTCAGGTGAATTCAATAGCCTGCCCTGGTCAAAGGTTCACGGTTTCCTTTTGATATAGACCTTGGGAGGATATGATGAGTAAAACTGGCTCCATAGTAATGAGCATGCTGTCCGCCAGCCTGCTGTTCGCCGGCGCGGCGTCCGCCAATACGAACTTGGTTACGAACGGCGGCTTTGAAGCGACGACCAGCGGACCTGGCCAGCTTGGCTACAACACCGACGCGACGGATTGGTCCGTGCCCGCGCCGAGCAGCAGCTATGTATTCCTGTTCGCGTCCGGCGGCGCGGACACCACGGGCTCGAACGGCCAATACGGCAACCTGCAGATCTGGGGGCCGGGCAATGGTTCCGCGAATGGCCTGCCGGCCTCCAGCCCGAACGGCGGCAATTATATCGGCTCGGATCCGTCGTTCCAGAACGGCGCGATCTCGCAGACCATCGGCGGCCTGACGGCAGGTAAATCCTATGACGTGTCGTTCGACTGGGCCGGCGCCCAGCAAGCCGGCTTTACCGGCGAGACGACCGAGGGCTGGCAAGTCAGCCTGGGGTCCGAGACCCA
The DNA here is from genome assembly GCA_036272715.1 of Caulobacteraceae bacterium. Lineage (GTDB taxonomy): Bacteria > Pseudomonadota > Alphaproteobacteria > Caulobacterales > Caulobacteraceae > Poindextera. Next base: position 37,309 of record DATAYD010000092.1, read on the forward strand.
CTCCACCGCCATCCTGACCACCCCCAGCATGGGATTCACCGGCTGGCAGACCGCGAACCTCACTTTCACCGCGACCAGCGGCAGCGAGGTTCTGTCCTTCCTCGCCCAGGGCGGGCCGAATGGCAGCGTGCCGCCGTTCGCGCTTCTCGACGGCGTCTCGCTGACGGCGGTGCCTGAACCGGCGACCTGGGCCTTCATGCTGGTCGGCTTCGGCGGCATGGGCGCGGCGATCCGCTCGCGCCGTAGGCAGGCCGCCGCCACGGCCTGACCCGAACAAAACGTGAGGATGAAATTGCCCCGCTGATCCTCGGACCAGCGGGGCTTATTTGCTCAACTAAGGGTCGATCCGGGCCTCGGCATAGCCGCTCAGCACGGTCACGCCGTCCTGGTTCACGGTCGCGACGTCCAGTTCGACCCGCTTGGCGTCGCCCTCGTCCTTGATCGCCTTGACCGTGGCGGTGGCGTCCAGGGTGTCGCCGGGCCAGACCTGGCTGGTAAAGCGGACTCCGTATTTGGTCAGGCGCGCATCGCCGACATAGTTGGTCAGCATCTTGCCGGTCATGCCCATGGTCAGCATGCCGTGCGCGAACACGCTGGGATAGCCGGCGACCTTGGTCGTGAAGACCTCGTCCGTATGCACGGGATTGTAGTCGCCGGACGCGCCCGCGTACTGGACGATCTGGGTGCGTTTCAGGTCCTCGACCACCCGTTCGGTGTGGGTGTCGCCTTCTTTCAGTTTGCTGGCGCTCAGGGCCATGACGTCCTCCTGTTCTTATTGATCGCCATTTGTATTGATCATCATTCCTATTGATCAACTGGGCGTTCGGTGCGCACGCCGACGCTGCGCGCGGTGATGACCAGTTCGCCCTTCTGGTCGCGGTATTGGGTGACGGATTCGGAAAAGACCAGCTTGCCGGACCGCTTGCCTTCCTTCTCCCAGGTCTTGCTGGGGCCGGTGGTCGCCGTCAGCACGTCGCCGGGACGCAGGGGCCGATGGTATTCGAAATGCTGCTCGGCGTGCAGGCCGCCGCCCCCACCGCCGCCTCCGCCCGGCGTGCATTCGATGCTCGTGGGGTTCTTGCCCGAGCCGAGCCAGGGCTGGCCGATCTTGGGCCGCAGGCTGTAGTCGGGGTCGAACTGGGCGCTGGACTGGACGAAGGTGGGCGGGGCGATGACGCCGCCAGCCTCGGTGGCCTTGGCGTAGTCCTCGTCGGAATAGACGCGGTTGTCGTCGCCGACCGAGCGGGCGAACATCAGGATGTGTCCCGCTTCGACGGGAAATTTCTTGGCGGCCATGGCGCTTCCTCGTGAAATGCGGCCGCCCTGGCGGGGGTGGCCGCGCGCATTGAGCGGGTTGGGGCCGGCGCCGTCAACCGCCCGTCGGCACAGCCCCGGACGGGAACTTTCGCCGCGCGCGATGGTTGATCGGCCTCAAGGCGCCGCGTCATCATGCAGCCGTAAGAGGAGGATGGTTGATGCCGTTCAAGAAGGTGCTGATCGCGCTGGACAGCGACGCCGTGGCCATCCACGCCGCCGAGGTCGGCGTCGAATTGGCCCATGCGGTGGGCGCCGAGATCGCCCTGGTCAGCGTGATGGACCGTTCGGCCGCCGAGATCGCGGCGCCGGAAATGCCCCGCGATGAACTCCTCGCCGAGTCGCGCGACCATGCGCTGCGGGTGATCGCGGAATGGGCCCCGAAGCTGGTCCCGCGGGGCGCCGCCGAGAGCTTCACC
>DATAYD010000093.1:0-16229 GCA_036272715.1 Caulobacteraceae bacterium
CCCGCTTAAGGATCGCAACCCGAAATCAAGGTCGCGCCAGGACTCGGGCTCGCATCGGACTCCCCCTACCGCGACCGCCCCCGCGCCTGGATCGGCCAGATCTCCACCAGCGTGTCCCCGCGCACCACGTGATAGGCGTCATAGAGGTTGACGGTCGGGTCGCAGTGCGGGGCGGCGAAGGTGACGACTTCGCCCAGGGCCGGCGGCGCTTCGCCCTTCGGCGGGACCACCGCGCCATGCTCGTCGCCGGTGAAATGGTAGGTCGAACCCGCCGCCGCGCCGGACAGGATCCGGGGCGGCCCGGCCTCGGTAGCGAAGGCCTTCAGGCCGGCGTCGACGGTGACGAAGCCGGCGTGGCTGGCGCTGACCACCCGCGCGTCGACCATCAGGGCGGTCTCGAACGGCGCGGCGCCGTCCTCGGTCAGGTCGCAGGCGCTATACTGGCTGTCCATGAACGCATAGGAGCCGACCTGGAACTCGGTGAACACCCCGAGGGCGGCGTCGATCGCGTGGGTCCCGGTGCCCGATCCGGTGATGACGCCCGGCGCGAGGCCTTCCGCCCGCAACCGTTCGACGATCGCGGACAGATATCGGGTCTTCGCCGCGACCGATGCGCGGCGGTCCTCGAACGCCGCGATATGCTGGTCGGCGCCGCAATAGAACTGGACCCCGGCGAAGCGCAGCGCCGGCTGGCCCGCGATCAGCCGCGCCAGGGCGACGGCGTCATCCGGCGTCGCGACGCCGGTGCGGTGGAAACCGGGATCGATATCGACCACGACCGCCAGCGGGCGTCCGCCGAAGGCCCGGGCCGCGGCGCCCAGGGCGCGGACATTGGCCGGGTGATCCGCGACCGCCATCAGGGCGCCGACATGATTGTTCAGCAGGGTCAGCCGATCGATCGCCGCGGCGCCGACCACCGGCGAGGTGAGCAGCAGGGATTCGATGCCGCCGGCGGCCAGGGCCTCGGCCTCGCCCAGCTTGGCGCAGCAGGCGCCGACCGCGCCCTTGGCGATCTGGCGGCGGGCGATCTCCACGCTCTTGTGGGTCTTGGCGTGTGGCCGCAGGGCGACGCCGCGCTCGGCGGCGAAGGCGGCCATGGCGGCGATGTTGCGGTCCAGGGCGTCCAGGTCGACCACCAGGACCGGGGTGTTCAGGTCGGCGCGCGAGCCTTGCCGGCCGATCAGGTGTTGGTGCAGGTCGAGGTCATGCATGGGGCGACCGGGGCTGGGCGATCCACGGCGGGGCCGCACGCTTGACATATCAGGGCGGGGTGCGAGGGGCTATCCTGGTGAGCCCGCCTCACCCGCCTCAAGCGCCGCCTTGTTTTTTGGCGCCGGCGGGGCGATGAGGGGACGAGGGTCGAAAAATAGTCCTTGAGGAACCGTCATGAAGACGAAGATTTTGCTGGGCGCGGTCGCCGCGGCGTTCATCGCCAGCCAGGCCCAGGCCGGCTGTGTCGGCGGCGCGGTGGTCGGCGGCGTGGCGGGGCATTTCGCCCACCACCACGCGCTGCTCGGCGCGGCCGCGGGCTGCGTGGTCGGCCACGAACTGGCCGTCCACAAGAAAAGACAACGCGAGGCAGAGCGCAGGGCGCGCTGGGAACGCGAACACCACCCCGGCTGAATTCGATTTATTTCGAAGCGCCGGAAACTGAAGGTGAAATGGCGTTTACTCTAAAACGACCCATAAGCGCCGTTCGCGACCTTCCGTCTCGCCGCGCGTTAACGGGATCTACCGATAACGGGTTGCATTCTCCGGGGCATGGATGCCTCGGGGAATCTCGGCGACCTGAACAAAACCTCCTCCGGCGCGGCCCGTGGGGGGGCGAAGGTGTTCGACGTCCGCACCGCCATGGCGCTTTCGCGGCACAGCCGGTTCGACCGGGTGGCGTTCTGCGTGGCCTATGCGGTGATCGCCCTTTTGGTCCTCCCCTGGCAGGCGTCCGCGGCGTGGGTCGCGGTGATCGTGGCATGGGAGTGGCTGCTCGCGCCGCCGATGGATCCGATCCTGCTCACCCTGCCGGAAGACCAGGCCGCGGCGGCCTATGCCGGGTTGAACCTGATCGGTTCGGTGATCTACCACGCCGTCCCGCTGCTGTCCCTGGCGAGCGGGACGCCGATCGGGATCGGCATCGGCGTCACCTGGATCACCGGTTCGGCCCTCAACGCCTTCGTCTACGCCAACGCCAGCCGGGCCCTGCTGCTGGCCACCCTGGCGCCAGCCGGCGCGACCGCGCTGATCGGGCCCTGGCTGGCCTACGGCTTCAGTTGGGCGGCGGCGACCATTCCGCTGGTGATCGGGCTGTCTTCATTCGCCGCGCGGCGGCTTTCGCTGGATCACGACGCCCTGCTGGCCGAGCTGACCAACCGGCGGTTCGCCTTCACCGACCTGGAGCGGAAGCTCTCGATCGCGGTCGAGGCGTCAGGCGACGGCATGTTCGAGGTCGACCTTCCCGCCGGCCAGCTCCATGTCAACGCCAATTGGGTGGCCATGCTGGGCTATGAGGCGGGTGAGATCGGGCCGGTCCTGGATTGGCGTGATTTCCTTCATCCCGACGACACCGTCTTGGTGCGGCGGGGCTACGCCAGCCACTTCCAGGGCGTGATCCCGCACACCAGCGCCGAGCTGCGCCTGCGCCGCAAGGACGGCGGCTACAAATGGGTGCTGTCGCGCGCGCGGCTGATCGAGCGGGCGCCGGACGGACGTCCCCTGCGCATGGTCGGCACCACCATCGACATTTCGGCGCGCAAGGCCCTGGAGCTCGAGTTGGAGGCCGCGCGCGACGCCGCCGAAAAGGCCAACCAGGCCAAGAACGTATTCGTCGCCAATATGAGCCACGAGATCCGCACGCCGCTGAACGGCGTGATCGGCGTCGCCGGGGCGCTGGCCCGCACCGGGATGGAGCGGACCCAGCGCGAGATGGTCGAGCTGATCCAGTCCTCGGGACAGATGCTGGACCGGATGCTGTCGGACATACTGGACCAGGCCAAGATCGAGGCCGGCGATTTCCAGCTTCAGATCGCCCCGTTCGACCTGCGCCGCGAGATCGAGGCGGCGGCCGCGCTGATGCGCGCACGCGCCGAAGACAATGGGCTGAAATTCCGCGTCGAATACGCGCCCGAGGCCGACGGCTGGTTCGCCGGCGATGCGGTGCGCCTGCGCCAGATCATCTCCAACCTCGCCTCCAACGCCGTGAAATTCACCCAGAAGGGCGAGGTGGCGGTTCGCGTCTCGGCCAGCGAGGCCGCCTCCGGTGCGCCGGTCTCGCTGCGGATCGAGGTGGCGGACACCGGGATCGGCTTCGACGCCGACGCCGCCGAGCGGCTGTTCGGCCGGTTCGTCCAGGCCGACGGGTCGATCTCGCGCCGGTTCGGCGGCACCGGACTGGGCCTGGCCATCTGCAAGACGCTGAGCGAACTGATGGGCGGGGAGATCTCCGCGCGCTCCCGTCCGGAGCACGGCAGCACCTTCACGGTGATCCTGCCGCTGCCGAGGGCCGAGCCGCCGCGGACCGCCGCGCGCCTGGACCATGAACCGGCCGGCCAGGACGGCATGGCCGCGCTGTCACGGGCCCGCATCCTCCTGGCCGAGGACCACCCGACCAACCAGCGTGTGGTCCAACTGATCCTGGAGCCGGTGGGCGTGCGGCTGATGATCGTCGACGACGGCCTCCAGGCGGTCGAGGCGTTCAAGCCCGGGCTGTTCGACCTGATCCTGATGGACATGCAGATGCCGGTGATGGACGGCCTGGCCGCCACCCGCGCGATCCGCGAGCTCGAACGCGCGTCCGGCGTCCGGCCGACGCCGATCGTGATGTTCAGCGCCAACGCCATGGACGAGCACCTGGCCATGGCCGCCGCGGCCGGCGCCGACCACCACATCGCCAAGCCGATCACGCCCGAGCGGTTGCTGGCGGGGGTCGAGGCCGCGCTGGCCCAGAGTGCGGGGGAAGATCTGGACGAGGCGGAAGATCTGTCCGAGGCCGTCTGAGCGGCTCCGCCACCGTCCGGCGCGGGGCTTCGACACCGCCCGCGCCACACCCCTATCCCACGTTCCGGTCCCTGCCGATCCAGAACGGCGCGCGTAGTTCGCGCCGCAGCACCTTGCCGGACGGGTTGCGCGGCAGGGCCTCGATCCGGTCGACGGTCTTGGGCGCCTTGTAGGCGGCGATGTGCTCGCGGCAGTGGGCGATCAGGGCGGCGGGGTCGAATTCGGCGCCCGGCTTCATCACCACCATGGCCTTGACCGCTTCGCCCCAGCGCTCGTCCGGCACGCCGATCACCGCGGCGTCGGCGACGCCCGGATGGCTGAACAGGACGTTCTCCACCTCTGCCGGATAGATATTCTCGCCACCCGAGACGATCATGTCCTTCACCCGGTCGTGGATGTAGAGATAGCCGTCGGCGTCGAAGAAGCCCGCGTCGCCGGAGCTGAACCAGCCCTCGGCGTCGATCGCTTGGGCGGTGGCCTCGGGGCGGTTCCAATAGCCCTTCATGACGCCCTTGGAGCGGATCTGGATCTCGCCCACCGCGCCGGCCTGGCCGAGCTGGCCCTCCGGCGTCACCACCCGCACCTCGAACCCGCCCCAGGGCCGCCCGCAGGCGCGCAGCTTGCCCCGCGCCGGGTCGTGATCGGCGAAGCTCAGCATGGTCCCGCCGCCGATGGTCTCGGTCAGGCCGTAGAGCTGGATGAACTCGCAGCCGAACCGCGCGATCGCCCGTTTCAGCACCTCCTCGGCGATCGGCGAGGCGCCGTAATAGATCTGTTCCAGATGGGAAAAATCGGCCTCGGCCACGCCGGGCGCTTGCAGCAGCATATTGATCACCGCCGGGACCAGGAAGGCGTAGGCGACCCGTTCGCGGGCAAGCGTGTCCAGCAATTGCGACGGGACGATCTCGCCCAGGATCACGCAGCGCGTCCCCTGGAACATGGACAGGGCGCCCATGTTGCAGCCCGCGACATGGAACTGCGGCATGGCCTGCAGCGCGGCCTTGCCCGCCTCGAACAGCGCCCAGCCGCCGGGCGCGGCGGCGGAACCGAACAGGGACAGGTAGTTGTCGTGGGTCAGCCGCACGCCCTTGGGCCGGCCCGTGGTGCCCGAGGTGTAAAGCTGGATCACATCGTCGTCGCCCGCCACGGGACGCAACGGATCGTTGGACGGATACTGGCCGATCCAGTCGCGGAAGGCGGGCCAGCGCGGATGGCCGGGCTCGAAATGGATGAGCCTGTGCAGGTCCGCGCAATCCGAGACGATCATGTCGATCACGTCCTCGAAGCCCTGGCCGCAGACCAGCATCTTCGAACCGGCGTCCTTCAGGATGAAGGCGATCTCCGGCGGGGCCAGGCGCCAGTTGACCGGCGCCAGGCACGCCCCGGCCTTCACCGCGCCGAACCAGAGCACGTAGAAGTCGTCATTGTTCTTGGCCAGGCACGAAATGCGGTCGCCGGGCCGGATCCCCTCGGCGATCAGGGCGTTGGCGCAGGCGCTGGCCAGGGCGTCGAATTCGGCGAAGCTGGTCTCACGGCCGTTATAGGACAGGGCGACGGCGTCCGGGCGCGAGCGCGCCTGGCGCCGGGGAACGTCGGCTACCGAGGCGATGTCGGGCATGGTCATGGCTGTTCCTTAAGAGCTCTTCCCCCTCGATGGGGGAAGGGTTGGGATGGGGGTGAGGCCGCCCGGGCCGGGTGAAAAACACGGGAGACGTCCACCGCGATCGGTCCGTCACCGACCGTTGACGCACCCCCTCTCCAACCGCTCCCCCATCGAGGGGAAGAGGCTTTTGCGCGACTTTCGCCCACGATCAAAACACCCCTTCCCTTCGCCCCACTAAAGGTTTCTCCCACCTCGAAACACTATTGGTCCGATGGCGGCCGACAGCTTAGCGTGGGCCGGCGACATAAGACCCGTAAATTCTAGCGAGGAAACCATGGACCGGCTGAAAGACAGGGCGGCGATCGTCACCGGGGCGGCGTCGGGCATCGGGCGGGCCAGCGCCGAGCTGTTCGCCGCCGAGGGCGCGCGGGTGCTGGCGGTGGACCGGCCAGGGACGGCCCTGGAGTTCGAGCACGGATCGATCGAGACCCTGGGCTGCGACATCTCCGGCCAGGACGCGCCGAACACCATCATCGCCCGCGCGGTCGAGGCGTTCGGCAAGCTGGACATCCTCTACAACAACGCCGGCGTCGGCGCGGCGGCCAATGTCGCCGACATGACCGACGAACAGTGGGACCGGGTCCAGGACGTCGACCTGCGCGCCGTGTTCCGCGTGACGCGCGAGGCGATCCCGCACCTGGTGAAGTCGCCGGCGGGCCGGATCATCAGCACCGCCAGCGTCATGGCGCTGGGCACGGATTTCGGCCTGGCCTCCTATTGCGCGGCCAAGGCCGGCATCCTCGGCCTGACCCGCACCCTGGCCCTGGAGCTGGGCAAGGAGGGCGTCACCGCCAACGCCGTCCTGCCCGGCGCGATCCAGACCGGCATGACCGCCGCCGGCTTCGCCAACCCCAAGGCCGCCGAGGTCTGGGCCAAGAAATCGGTCCTGCGCCGCCTGGGCCAGCCGATCGACGTGGCGCGGGTGGCGCTGTTCCTGGCCTCGGAAGACGCCGGCTTCGTCACCGGCCAGGCGATCGCCGCGGACGGCGGGATGATGCTGCGGATCTGACCCTTGGAACCCGCGCCCCTGCGAAACCGCTTCGCTTTTGATACGCCCCCTCTGGGGGGGCGAACCCTCGCCGGCCAACGAATCGCCGCGCCGGGGTGTCAAGGCGGACGGATGAAGACCTTCTTTCACCCGTCATCCCGGACGGCCTGCGGGGCCGATCCGGGAGCCAGGGGCGGTGCGCACGGCTCCTGGGTCCCGGCTCTCCGCTACGATGGTCCTCCCGCATCCGCTCGCCGTCGGTCGAGCGAGCATGCGATCGATGCGGCGACAAGCCTTGGAGGCGGGCGGCCGCCCATCGATTTTCGGCTCAAAACCCGCCTGAGCCGGCGCGGAGCCAATCCGCAGCACCGCGCTGATTTCCTAATATTAACGGCTGCTCGGGCATGGCTTGCGGCATGCGCTCGCGAGCCCGCCCGTGCTGAAAGTCTTGACCCGTGTCCGTGCGGACCACGATTGGCGGTTGTTGCTGCTGGGCGCGGCGATCTGCGTCGCGGCGGCGGCGGCCCTGATCACGCCGGCGCGTCGGGCGGGGCCGGGCCGCGTGCTTGAGCGAGGGCCGTCCACCCCCGAAGACGCCGAACCGGCCGATGAACGGGTCGAGGCCCAGGACGCCGCCCTGGTCGGCGGCCGCATCCTCCTCGCCGAGCCCGACGACATTGGCGCCGCCCTGGCTGGCGCCTTGCTCGAAGCGGCCGGATACCAGGTGATCCGGGTCGAGAACGGCGCCCAGGCGGTGCGGGCCGCCCGCGACTGGTCGTTCGACCTGATCCTGATGAGCCTTCGGATGCCGATCCTGGACGGGCCGCAGGCCGCCAGGATGATCCGCGACCTTGACGGCCGCGCGGGAACCCCGCCGATCGTGGCCTTGGCCACCGACGCCACGCGGGCCGACCGCGAAGCCTGTCTGGCCGCCGGCATGGACGACGTCCTGTCCAAGCCGTTCGTGGCCGAGGCCTTGCTGGACGCCGTGACCCGGCGCCTCACGGAGGAGGGCGATGCGATGCGCGCGCGCCGTCAGGCCAGGGCCGAGCCGCCCGATCTGGACAGCGCCCAACTCGACAGCCTGGCCCGGCTGCTGCCCCCCGGCCAACTGGAAGCCGTGGCGCGCGGGCATATGGAACAGATCAGCGAGCTTCTGGACCGCATGTCCGAGTGTCTCGAGGCGGGGGACCTCAAGCTGTTGGCGCCGGCCGCGCACGCCTGCCGGGGCTCCTGGGCCGAATTCGGCGGCCGGCGCGTCCAACACCTCGCCGCCCGGCTCGAGCGGGCCTGCCGCGACGGCGACGGCGAGGCGGCGGCCCGGCTGGTGGGCCAGGTCCGCCACGCCGCGGCCGAGGCCGCCATGCGCCTGGAGGATTACCTGGCCGCCCGCCCAGCCGGGCGCCGCACGGTATAGCCGGGGCCGGCTTTCCGCTCGATCCGGGACCGTCAGATAAAGCCGGTCCGGGCCAGTTCGGTCAAAGCGGCCGCCTCGCCCTCTTCGGCGCGGGCCTTGATCCCGGCCGCTGAGAAATCGGAGCCTTCCCTGGCCTCGGCGGGTCGTTCTCGGGTCACTTCCAGGATGTGCGGCACGCGCTGATAGGGCGGCGCCGCCTTCATCGCCAGATAGCCCGGCAGGGCCTTGACCGGCGAATCGGCCGGCAGGGCGTCCAGTTCGTCCATCAGCGCGGCGACCGGGTTGAACCGCTTCATCAGGGCGATGTCGCTCTTGGTCTTGTTGGCGAACAGCAGGTTCAGGAAACGCTGGCCCACCTCGGTCACATTGGCGGGCGCGGTTCCCTTGTTGGGGAACAGATTGACCACCAGGATCGCCCGGTCGGGTCCGTCCAGCATGTCGATCACCGCGCCCAGCGGCGTATTGTCGAACACCCCGCCGTCCCAGTAGTCGGCGCTGGCGATCCGCGTAGCCGGAAAAGAGGGCGGCAGGCTGCCGCTGGCCAGGATGTGGTCGAGGGTCAGGCCGGCCTTGTCGCTGGGAAAGGTCGCGAGTTCGCCGGTTTCCAGGTTGGTCGCGGTGACCACCAGACGGGGCGTCGCGGCCGGGTCGGCCAGGGCTTTCAGGTCGACCAGCCGGCCGAGGGTCTGGCGCAGCGGATCGGTGCAATAGAGGCTGGCCCCGAACAGGCCTTGCGGGTTGGCGCGGTAGAAGTTCGGCACGCCGACCATCGACAGATAGGGCTGGTAGGCGCTGGGGACCCAGGTCGAGACGGTCACCTCGCGCCAGAACGCCTCGAGGGTTTGCAAAGGATCGCCGTTCGCCGGACGGCCCAGCAGGGCCACGGTGATGGCGCCGATCGACACCCCGGCGATGACGTCCGGGTGGAAGCGCGACTTCGGCCCATAGACGGCCCGCGCCACGCCCAGCTCGAACGCGCCCAGGGCCCCGCCGCCTTGCAGGACCAGGGCCCGCTCGGCCGGCGTCGATTGAGAGTCAGGCTGCACCATCCATGCCTCCAGGGGCTAGCGGACTGCGGCGAACCTAACGGGCGTTTCCTCGAAGAGCCTCATGTCGCGCGTTCAATCGGCGCTTAAGGGCTCTCGACCTTCCATACCACCATGCGGCGATCTGGCGCGATCACATTTGGGCTATCGGCCGCGCTTTCAGGCCTCGGCGATCTCGTCATAGCCCCGCCCCAGGAACTGGATCAGGCAGAGGCCATGGCCGAACGGGTCGGCCAGGATGGCGATCCTGCCCCAGGCATGGGTGCGGACCGCCTGCTCGAGCGTCGCGCCGGCTTCGACCGCGCGCGTGACGGCGGCGTCGATGTCCTCGACCACCACGTCCAGATGGACCGGGGTCCAGTGCCGCTCGTAGCCGCGCGGCTGGCTCGCCGCGCCGATAGTCCCGGCGGGCTTTTCCAGCAGGTAGAGCGCCGCCGGCCAGCCCGACAGTTCCGCGCCGTCCACGCCGAAACGGCGGCTGACGGTGAGCCCGAAAGCACGGGTATAGAAGGCCACGGCCGGCGCCAGTTCGGGCACGTCGATATTGATCAGGACCGTCATCGGCGGCGCCTCGCCCGCTAGAGCCTTTTAGGGGTCAGGTAGAGTCACCTGACCTGGAGAAAAAGGCTCTAAATCAAACATTTAGAGCGTGTTCGGGCGGCGAAACCGCACACACTTTCGCCTAACACGCTCTAGAAATAAAGCTTCATCTTCGCCCAATCCCTGGCGAAGGAAACCTTGCGGTCGCGGCACAGCCAAAGGGTCAGGCCGCGCTCGAACGGATAGGCGTAGGCCGTGTCTATATGCGCCACGGGTTCGACCGAGGCGTAGGTTTTCAGGAGTTCCACGCGAACCGCGTCCGGCTTGCCGATACGCGCCGAGGATCCAAGGATCGCGTTGGCCTTTACGACATCCTCGCGCGGCGCGGTGCTGAGCAGGAGGACGACGGCGCCGTCATGGCCGCCGGGTCCCCAGAGGAAGTAGTTGTTACGGGCGCTGATCGCCGGCGGCAGGCCCCAGGGCGCGCCGAACACGTCGATCGCCGAGGCCTCGGCGTAGTCGCGAGCGAAGAACACCGCTCGCGCCCGGTCGGCGGGCGCCAGCCCCTGATAGACGCGCCCGACCGAGGCGGCCATCTCGCGCCAGCCGAACATATAGGCGTAGTTCGGCGTCAGCTCGCCGACCGGCTGCTTGTCGATCGCCGCGCTCTGGGTGTCGCGCGCGCCGCCCTGGCCCAGCAGGTGCTCATAGGCGATCAGCCGCTTGACTGGCAGGACCGGCAGGGTGAAGGGCATCAGCGCCACGCCGCCCACGACGGTCGCCGCCAGGATCGCGACGCGCGCCGCCTGGGCCTTGACCAGGGCCTCGATCACGACCGCGCCGGCGGCCAGCAGCGCCGGATAGATCGCGGCCGGATAGTACGACTTGCCGTGAATCGCGATCATCATCGCCATCAGCGCGAGCCAGGCGATGGCCAGCCAGCGGTGGGGCCTCAGCGGCGGCCAGACGGCCAGGCCGGCGAGGCCCGCCAGCCAGATCGGCGCGGTCAGCGGCCCGATGACCAGCATCTCCTGCACGAGATAGTCCAACGGGCCGTAGGCGAGGTTGCGGCCATCGATGGCGGCCGAATTCAACTGCAGGAACGGCCAGCCGTGGGTCTGCTGCCAGATCAGGTTGGGCAGGACGATGATCAGGGCCAGGGCGGCGGCCAGCCAGGGTCCGGGGCGCGCCAGGACCCGGCGTTGGGGCGTCAGGACCAGGCCGACCGCCATGGCGACCAGGAAGAAGCCCATCACATATTTGGCCAGGAAGGCGACGCCGGCGATCACGCCGAGCGCGCACCAGGCGGCCAGCCGATCGCGTTCGATCGCCGCCATCAGGACCAACGACGCGCCGAGCCAGGCCAGGGGCTGCAGCGTGTCGGCCGAGAGCAGCAGCCCGTCGGCGCTGAGCACCGGGGCCGCCAGCACGGCGAGCCCGGCCAGCCAGCGCGCGAACAGGCCTCCCCCCAGCCGCCGCGCGGCTTCCGGCGCCAGCGCCGCCAGTCCCGCCGCGGCGAGGGCCGGGACCAGCCGCAAACCCAGGAGACTGCCCCCGAACAGCGCATTGGCGGCGGCGGCGATCAGCGGGATCAGCGGCGGCTGGTCGACATAACCCCAGGCCGGATGCCGGCCGCAGGCGATGAAATAGAGTTCGTCGCTGAAATAGTCGTAGCCGCCATTGGCCCATAGGTGCAGCAGCAAGGCCGCGGCGCTGAGAACCAGCCCCGGACGCCCCGCCAACACCCTCTCCAGCCCCCGCATTGCCACCCAGTAACACGGATCTGCGACGGGTTTGCGAAGGCCTGGCGGGCGACGCGACGAGCGCGGAACCCCAGGCCATCGGCCACGTCGCTCCGGCGCCAACGTGAAGGGCCGCCCGGAGGCGGCCCTTCCGTCGTCGGAATGTCTAGCCTGGTCAGGCGGCGGCGGCGACCGCGCCATTCTTGCGGCGCGTGGTCCGCAGCGCGCCGCCGACGGCCCCGAAACCCACCAGCATCATCGCCCATACGGCGGGCTCGGGAACCGGTTGGAACACGATCGCCGCTTGGTCGGAAATCTCGTTGGCATATTGTATTTCGAACGGATTGGCGCCCGCGCTCAACGTCAAGGTCACCGGCTTCGGCGCTCCACTGCCGGACAGATCATTGCCGCCGACGAAGTCGGCGACCGCGGTCGCGCCGCCGTTCACGAACAGATAGGCGGCGTCGTCGGCGCCGAAATCGAACGTATATTTGCCCGCTGTCGGGACGGTGATGTCGCCGAGAAAATCAGCGCCGAAACCGTACGTACCGCTCGGGGCCGAATAGCCGCCGCCGGGCCAGCTCGGATCGCTGTTGGAGCCGCCATAGTCCGCGGTGTCGGAGATCGCCGTGAAGGAGTCCGTCAGAAACGGATCGCTGAAGGTAATCCCAACGCCGGCGTTCTCGCTGAAAGCGTTGTAGTAGGTGACGTTGCCGGAAAGCGCGGCTCCAGCCTGAGCGGTCGCGCCCAGGCCTACCGCCAAGGCGGCTCCGAGGATCAAGGTTTCCAATTTCATGACGCCCTCCGTGGTCGACGATTTTCGTGGCGCGGAATGCGCGACGATCAAGTAGTCGCACAGAAAACCCATAGTCAAAATTTGGACAAGCCTATTCCCGTATTAGGGGAGAAGTTGACGATGAAATTTTCACGACGAAATCAAGGCGGCGGCAAGTTTCGATCGAAGCTTTGCCTTAACCGCGAGCGGCTTCGGCGCGATATTACCGCATTGGAAAGTGATGGCGCCTTCGTTCGATTTTCCCTTTCCGTAGGGAACCGCGAGAATAGTCAAGCTTTGATCATGCAATAGTCGAGATTTGCTCATATGGAGGAATTCTTCACCCGATCTTCAAGTCGCCCTTACCCCAATAAGCATCACGGATCAGGCGCTTATAGAGCTTGCCGGTCTGGTGGCGCGGCAGTTCCCGCATGAAGTCGATCTTGCGGGGCGACTTGACGTGAGAGAACTGGGCGCGGGTCCAGGCGGACAACTCCTCGGCCAGGGCCGGCCCGGCGTCGGCCCAGTCCATCGGCTGGACCACGGCCACCACCTGCTCGCCCATCTCCTCGTGCGGGGCCCCGACCACCGCGACGTCGGCGACCTTGGGATGGCCGATCATCAGGTTCTCGATCTCCTGCGGATAGATGTTCACCCCGCCGGAAATGATCATGAAGCTCTTGCGGTCGGTCAGGTAGAGGAAGCCCTCTTCGTCCAGCCAGCCCACGTCGCCCAGGGTGGTCCAGCCGTGCTTGTTGCGGCTGTCCGCGGTCTTGGCCGGGTCGCCGTGATATTCGAACTGGCCGCCGCCGGCGAAATAGACCAGCCCCTCGGTGCGCGGCGGCAGGGGATCGCCCTCGTCGTCGCAGATCTTGACCTCGGCCGTCAGGCCCCTGCCGACCGAACCCTTGTGCTCCAGCCACTCCGCCGAATTGATCACGCAGAAGCCGTTGCCCTCGGTGCCGGCATAGTACTCGTTGATGATCGGGCCCCACCAGGCGATCATCTGCGCCTTGACCGGCGCCGGACAGGGCGCGGCGGCATGGAACACCGCCTTCAGCGACGAGAGGTCGTACTTGGCGCGGGTCTCCGCCGGCAATTTCAGTATACGGACGATATGGGTCGGCACCCACTGGGCGCTGGTCACCTTGTAGCGTTCGATGAGGCGCAAGGCGTCCTCGGCGTCGAAATGTTCCATCATCACCACGGTGCCGCCCATGAACTGCACCGCCATCGACCAGCCCAGCGGCGAGGCGTGATAGAGCGGCGCCGGCGAGAGATAGATCGTGTCCGGCGTCCAGCCGTAGAGCGCCTGTCCCAGCACCGCGAGGGCGTTCTCGGCGGCGATGTCCGGATCGATGTCGCCGGCCCGCTTGACCCCCTTCGGCTGGCCCGTGGTGCCGGAGGAATAGAGCATCGGCGCGCCGGCGGACTGGTCTTCGATCGGCGTGATCGGCATGGCCGCGCGGGCCGCCTCGAAATTCGCGAAGGGGCCTACGGCGTCGCCCAGCACAAAGAGCTTCACCCCGGGGATCTTCGGCGCGACCTCCGCCGCCACCTTCATCAGGGCTGTCGAGGTGACGAACACCTTGGCCTCGCAGTCCCCCACAATGTACTCGACCTCGCCGGCGGCCAGCTTGGACGAGACGCAGGTGAAGCGCAGGCCCGAGCGCTGGGCGGCCCACAGCAACTCGTAATAGCGCGGATGGTTCTCGATGAAGAAGGCTATGCCGTCCCCCGCGTTCAGGCCCAGCGACCGGAACAGGTGGGCGCCCTGGTTGGACCGCTCGTCCAACTGGCGATAGGTGACCGTCTCGCCCGAGCCGGCCATGATATAGGCGGCCTTGTCGGGGTGGGTCTTGGCGTGTTGAGAGGGATGCATGGGGTTTCCTCATCGGCTTCCGGCGCGGCCTTGCCAGCCTCGCTCTGATTGTGGACCGACAATGGCGCCCCGGCCGTCCCGGCGCCAAGGGCGTTCGCGTCAGGGAAGGACGGTCATGACCGCCAACAGCGCAACGAACCTAGGCCGATGGATGACCCAACGTCTTCGTCATTCCGGCTGGGGCGAAGCGGAATGCCGGAACCCATGCCGTGAAGGTTCGGCGGCGGCGATGGCGCGGAAAGTTCACGGAATGGAATCCGCATAAAAGCCGGCCTCGGGCGGGGCGGGATGACGGGGTGTTTGGACAGGATTGGTCATCCCGAGCGCGTTGCGCCGAAACCGCCAAGGCAGAGCTTGCACCGGCCGGCGCGGCCTGCTGAAAGGGCGCCATGACAAACGCCGCCCCGCCGAAACGCGTCTTGGTCCTGCAGGGCGGCGGGGCGCTGGGCGCGTACCAGGCCGGCGCCTATGAGGGCCTCGCCGAGATCGACGTCCGGCCCGACTGGGTGGCCGGCATTTCGATCGGCGCGATCAACGCGGCCATCATCGCCGGCAATGCGCCGAGCGAGCGCCTGAGCAAGCTTCGGGAATTCTGGCGCCAGGTGTCCGACGGGCCGCAGACCGACAGCGTCCTGGGCTCGTCCCAGATACGGGCCTGGGTCAATCAGGCCAACGCGATCGGGACCACGCTTCTGGGCTCGCACGGCTTCTTCACGCCCCGGATCCCGCCGCCGTTCTTCTATCCGCCGGGCGCGCCGGAGGCCTTGAGCTTCTATGACACCTCGCCCTTGAAGGAGACCTTGGAGCGGCTGGTCGATTTCGACCGGATCAACGCCAAGGAGACCCGGATCAGCGTCGGGGCGGTCAATATCCGCACCGGCAATTTCGCCTATTTCGACAATTGCCGGCAACCCATCGGGCCCGAGCACATCATGGCCTCCGGCGCCCTGCCGCCCGGCTTTCCGCCGATCGAGATCGACGGTGAATATTACTGGGACGGCGGCCTGGTCTCCAACACCCCGCTGGAATACGTGCTGGACGAGGACACGATCGACAACCTGCTGATCCTGCA
Organism: Caulobacteraceae bacterium; assembly: GCA_036272715.1. Lineage (GTDB taxonomy): Bacteria > Pseudomonadota > Alphaproteobacteria > Caulobacterales > Caulobacteraceae > Poindextera. The sequence goes on from DATAYD010000093.1 coordinate 15,116, forward strand.
GGTCGACCTGTTCAACGCCCGCGGGCCGATGCCCAAGACCCTGGCCGAAACCGACGAGCGGGTGAAGGACATCCGCTATTCCAGCCGCACCCGGCACAACACCAACGCCAATCTGAAGATCCACCAGACCAAGCTGGCCATGCGCACCCTGATCGACGGCTTGCCCGAGGAGCTGCGCAACGATCCGCGCACCCAGGAACTGAAAAGCCTGATGGCCGAAAACGCCGTCACGATCGTTCAATTGATCTATCGCCGCCGGCCCTATGAAGGGGCTTCCAAGGACTACGAGTTCTCGCGCTCGACCATGCTCGATCACTGGGGTTCGGGGCTCGACGCGGTGCGGCGCCTGCGCCCCTACCGCAGGCGGATCATGACCCCGCCGCGCGAAAGCGGCGTGCAGGTGTTCGACGTCAAGGCCGGCGACGCCGCCCCCGAAGACTAGCGTTCCTCCCTCAAGCAGAAGGCGCCTTTCCATGACCCTCAAGTCCAAGACCGCCGTCATCACCGGCTCGACCAGCGGGATCGGCCTGGCCATCGCCCGGGCGCTGGCCGCCGAGGGCGCCAACATCATGATCAACGGCTTCGGCAAGCCGGACGAGATCGAGACCGAGCGGGCCAAGCTCGAGAGCGATTTCGGCGTCAAGGCCGTCTATTCGGCCGCCGACATGACCAAGGCCGCCGAGATCGCCGGCATGATCGCGGACGCTGAAAAGACCTTCGGCTCGCTCGACATCCTGGTCCCCAACGCCGGCATCCAGTTCGTCTCGCCGATCGAGGAGTTCCCGATCGAAAAATGGGACCAGATCATCGCCATCAACCTAAGCTCGGTCTTCCACGCCATCCGCGCGGCGGTCCCGATCATGAAGAAGGCGGGCTGGGGCCGGATCATCTGCACCGCCTCGGCCCACTCCAAGGTCGCCTCGCCGTTCAAGTCGGCCTACGTGACCGCCAAGCACGGGGTCGACGGCCTGTGCAAGACCGTGGCCCTTGAACTCGCGACCCATGGCGTCACCGCCAACTGCATCAGCCCGGGCTATGTCTGGACCCCGCTGGTCGAGCACCAGATCCCCGACACCATGAAGGCCCGCAACCTGACCCGCGAACAGGTGATCAA
>DATAYD010000094.1:0-30491 GCA_036272715.1 Caulobacteraceae bacterium
GCCCCGGCATCGCCCGCGAGTACCTGCCGCGGCTTTCGGAGCGGTTCTATCGGGTCCAGGGCCAGAAGAGCGGCGAGAAGCTGGGGACCGGCCTTGGCCTCGCCATCGTCAAGCATATCCTCAACCGCCATCGCGGCGGTCTGTCGATCGAGAGCATCGAAGGCGCCGGCACAACCTTCACGGCCTATCTGCCGCGCCTGGCCATTCGGCCCGCGCCGTAAAATGTCATATCGATCAAGCTGATCTGGCGGCTTGTCTTGAAACTGTCATATAAATGTCGCATGGGGACAGCATTCGGCGGGCATCCTTATGCTGTCAGGCGAGTCGCCCGGACCCTTTTCAGCTTTTCATATCCAGTCGGGACTCGATGAACGAAGTTTGGGTGCAGTCGGGCGACGATCTGGTCGAGTCCCTGGTCGCCGAGGTCGCCCGCCTGGGCGGCTTGGCCGAATCCCAGATCGCGGACTGCGTCGATGCGATCGCGCGGCGTGACGTGCCGCTGGCCCAGGCCGTGGTCGCGCGCGATATCAAGCTGGACGCGCTGCAGGCCGATATCGAACGCCGGGCCATCGACCTGATCGCCAACCGCCAGCCGGTGGATCGCCAGCTTCGCCGCGTCGTCGCCGCCCTGAAAATCGCCATGAACCTGGAGCGTTGCGGCGACCTGGCCCGTAATATCGCCAAGCGCAGCCTGGTCCTGAGCGAGAGCGAGCCCCTGACCCCCCTGACCCGCTCGATCGAGCGGATGGGCCGCCTGGTCGCCGGCCGGGTCAAGGAGGTGCTGGACGCCTATACCGCCAGCGAGCTGGAGAAGGCCGCCGGGGTCTGGGCGCGCGACGAGGAGGTCGATGAGCACTATAACAGCCTGTTCCGCGAGCTCCTGACCTACATGATGGGCGATCCGCGCACGATCGCGCCGGGCGCGCACCTCTTGTTCGTCGCCAAGAACCTCGAGCGGATCGGCGACCACGCCACCAATATCGCCGAGATCATCCATTTCGAGATCACCGGTGAGGACATGATCGGCGAGCGGCCCCGCTGGGATTCCCTGCAGCGCGCGGTCGACCGCCCCAGGCCCGACCCGATGAAGGAAGTCTGATCCGCTTCCCGGGGCCGCATGACGCGGACCCGGCGACCCCATTCAAGAGAGCCTTATGACGATCCCCTACGTGCTGGTGGTGGAAGACGAAGACGCCCTGGGCGCGCTTCTGCAATACAATCTCGACAAGGAGGGCTACCGCGTCGCCATCGCCACCGACGGCGAGGAAGCCCTGATGCTGGTCGATGAGGCCCTGCCCGACCTGATCGTGCTGGACTGGATGCTGCCCAAGGTCTCCGGCGTCGAGGTCTGCCGGCGCCTGCGCGCCCGCACCGAGACCCGCAACCTGCCGATCATCATGCTGACCGCGCGGGGAGAAGAATCCGACCGCATCCGCGGCCTCGACCAGGGCGCCGACGACTATGTGGTCAAGCCGTTCTCGATGGTCGAACTGGCCGCCCGCATCCGCGCGGTGCTGCGTCGCATCCGGCCTGGCCTGGCCGAGGACCGGCTGCACCATGGCGACATCATCGTCGACCGCGTCGCCCACCGGGTCCGCCGCGCCGACAAGGAGGTCCATCTGGGCCCGACCGAGTTCCGCCTCCTGGACTATCTGATGCAGCACCCCGGGCGGGTGTTCAGCCGCGAGCAGCTCCTGAACGCGGTCTGGGGCTCGGACGTCTATGTCGAGGCCCGCACCGTCGACGTCCATATCGGCCGCCTGCGCAAGGCGCTGAACCACGGCCAGGACGAGGATCCGATCCGCACGGTCCGCTCGGCGGGCTATGCGTTGGACGCGGGGGCGTAAGCGCGAACCCGCCGAAATCTAGCTGCTCCCCCTCCGGGTGAGCTGTCGCGAAGCGACTGAGGGGGCTTTCCGGCCGCGCCAGCGCTCGCCGCGAGGCCCCCTCCACCACTTCGTGGTCCCCTCCCCCAGTGGGGGAGGAACTGAATGCTTAGATATACCGTCGCAGCGAGCGGGCCAGGTCGGAGGGGCCGGAGCGCTTGCGGGCCTGTTGCGGCTGGTAGGCCATCCGGGCGTGTTCGTTGCAGTAGGGGCCCTCGCCGGAGCGGCGGCCGCAGAAGGTGAACTCGTCGGTCGCCGGATCGCCGATCGGCCACTTGCACATGTGGGCGCCCAGGGTCAGCACCGTCGCGGAGCCCGGCTCCTCGACACAGAAGACCGGCGCGGGGGCCGGCGGTTGGGGCGCTTCGACCCGGCGGGGCGCCGGGGTGTGGGCCGGGCGCGGCGGCCGCGGCGCCTTGAACACCGGGCGAGCCGGCTGGGACGGCGCGGCGCGGCCCGAGAGGCCCAGCCGGTGAACCTTGCCGATCACCGCATTGCGGGTCACCCCGCCCAGTTGTTTCGCGATCTGGCTGGCCGAAAGCCCGTCCAGCCAAAGCTTTTTCAAAAGCTCTACACGTTCGTCCGTCCAACCCATGGCTTAGCCTCCATCCCGCCTCGGATGCGCCGGTTCGCAAGATTCAATATCTTGTGCCCCAAAGGCCGGCAGCACCGGCGTTCCTACTAAATATCGTAAACAAAACCCTTCTACACACAATAGGCGCCCCACGATCCATCCACAGGATCAAGATGTTGAGACAGAATGTCGCCCCCTTGCGCCGCGTCGTGCTCGGGGGCACATCACGTCCATGAAAGACATGGCCGATTTCGTCGCTTCGCCCGTGGCGCCGCCGCTGCCGCGCGCCTATCGGGGGGTCAATTGGACCGGGGCCTGGACCCTGTACCTGAAGGAGGTGCGCCGGTTCTGGAAGGTCGGGATGCAGACCCTGATCGCGCCGGTGATCACCACCTTGCTCTATCTGATGGTGTTCGCGGTGGCGATGGGCGGGGTCCGCCCGCCGGTGCACGGCGTGCCGTTCGTGCTGTTCATCGGCCCGGGCCTGACCATGATGGCGATCCTCAACGCGGCCTTCGCCAATTCATCCTCGTCGCTGATGCAGGCCAAGATGATGGGCCTGACCATGGACTTCATCACCCCGCCCCTGTCGCCGACCGAACAGGTCTGCGCCTTCGCCGCCGGCGCGGCGACGCGGGGCGTCTTCGTCGGCCTGATCACCGCCGTCTCGGTATTCGTGTTCAGGCATTACGGCATCGCCCATTGGTGGGCGGTGATCTATTTCGGCCTGGGCGCCTCGCTGCTGATGGGGCTGATCGGCATGGTCACCGGCCTCTGGGCCGAGAAATTCGACCACCTGGCCGCGATCACCACCTTCATCGTCATGCCGATGAGCTTCCTCTCCGGCACTTTCTATACGGTTGACCGGCTGCCCGAGCCGTTCCGCGCCTTTTCCCACTACAACCCGTTCTTCTACATGATCTCCGGCTTCCGTTACGGCTTCATCGACCGGGTCGACGGCTCGCTGGTGGTCGGGGTGGTGGTGGTCGCGGCGCTGAACCTGGTGCTGGCCGCGGCCTGCTGGATCCTGTTCCAGACGGGATACCGGCTGAAGAGTTAGTCCCGCGCCGAGCCTCGGCCTACCCCTTGAACGCGTCCTTGGCCGCCCGCACCGCGGCGAAGGCCCTGGCGTCGCCGGCGCGCAGGAAGGGGTTGGTGGCCTTTTCCCGGGCGATGGTGGTGGGCACGGTGGGCTCGCCGCGCTCGCGGGCGGCGAATACTTCCTCGGCGCGGACCTTCAGCAGCGGATTGTCGTCGACGCTGAGGGCGAAGCGGGCGTTGGAGGCGGTGTATTCATGCGCGCAATAGACCGCGGTCTCGTCCGGCAGGGCGGCCAGGCGGGACAGGCTGGCCCACATCTGCTCAGCCGTGCCCTCGAACAGGCGCCCGCAACCGAGCGCGAACAGGGTGTCGCCCACGAACGCGATCTGGTCCTCGGCGTCGAAATAGCTGATGTGACCGAGCGTATGGCCGCCGGTGTCCATCACCTCGAGACGGGTCTCGCCCAGCATGACCAGGTCGCCGTCGTTCACCGGCCGATCGACCGCCGAGATGCGGCTCACCTCGGGCGGCCCGACGACCTCCGCGCCCGTCGCCGCCTTGACCGCCGCATTGCCGCCGGCATGGTCCGGATGCCAGTGGGTGTTCAGGATCAGGGCCAGTTTCCAGCCCAGCTTGTCCAACTGCGCCAGGATCGCGTTCGCGTCCGGGGTGTCGATACAGGCGGCCAGGCCCGAGGCCTCGTCGCGGATCAGGAATCCGTAATTGTCCGACAGGCAGGGGAATTGGCGAACGGTCAGCGGCATGGCGGGGCCTTCGCGGGCTGGAGCGGACGGTCGTTGGATCGCCTCGTCAAGATTGCCCCAACATAATGGGACGCGCGCGGCATTACGATGGCCGGCGAAACCATGCATCATGATTTGATGCGCCGCGACGTTCTCGAACTCAGGGATTTCTACGCCACCCCCCTCGGCGGGGCGGCGCGGCAGGCGGTGTCGCGCAAGCTGATCGAGGCCTGGGGCGACGGCCATGACCTGGACGTGCTGGGCGTCGGCTATGCGACGCCGTTCCTGGAGACGTTCCGCGCGCGGGGCCGCCGGGCCGTGGCGGCCATGCCGGCGGGGCAGGGGGTCGAGGTCTGGCCGGCGGGCGGGCGCGTGCTGTCGTGCCTGGCCGATGAGGCGGCGCTGCCGTTCGCCAACGCCCTGTTCGACCGCGTGCTGGTGATCCACGCGCTGGAGGAGGCGGACGATCCCCTGGCGCTGATGCGCGAGGTCTGGCGGGTGCTCGCGCCGGCCGGCCGGGTGATCGTGGCGGCGGCGAATCGGCGCGGCTTCTGGGCGGGCGCTGAATCCACGCCGTTCGGCCATGGCCGCCCCTTCACCCGCCACCAGCTCGAGGAACTGGTCCAGGAGGCGGAATTGCACCCGGCGGCCTGGTCCCGGGCGCTGTTTACCCCGCCCCTGAACTGGGCCGCGGGCTGGGCCGAGGGGTTCGAGCGGACCGGGGCGCGGCTCTGGCCCGCCCTCTCGGGCCTGATTCTGCTGGAGGCGGTGAAACAGACCTTCGCCGTGAAGCCCAAGGGGCGGCGCGCGACCGTCCGGGCCTTCGCGCCGGGCGCCTTGAGGCCCGTTCCGATGGGAAAACAGCCAAAATCCGGCGATCGGGCTTGATCCGGGGGCGGAGCGGGCTTGGAGCCCACGCCCTCTGGCCCTAGTCTGCCGCGCGCTAGACTCTTGGGGACGCCATGCCGATGAAGATGATCACCGCCATCATCAAGCCCAGTCGCCTGGACGCCGTGCTGGAAGCGGTCACCGAGGCGGGGGCCTCCGGCATGACCGTCACCGAGGTGCGCGGCTATGGCCGCCAGAAGGGCAAGACCGAAATCTATCGCGGCGCCGAATACGAGGTGAAGCTGCTGCCCAAGGTGAAGCTGGAGATCGCCGTGGACGCCGGTCGGGTCGACGCCGTGATCGAATCGATCGCCAAGGCCGCCAACACCGGCAAGATCGGCGACGGCAAGGTGTTCGTCACCACTCTGGAGGCCGCCCTGCGCATCCGCACCGGCGAGCGCGACGAAGAGGCTATCGCCGGGTGATCGGGATTGGGTTAAGGACCTCGGCTCCAGGCTCGGCCGTTCGCCACGCCTTAGACATGAAGCTGACATGATCGCTGGTGAGAACATGGCGTCGCCGAGGGGAGTTGTGTTGATGAAGCGCCTGTGGGCCGCCGTCGCTTTGGCGCCGCTGTCGTTCGCCGCTGTCGCGCACGCCGACGACACGATCAGCAACGGAACCTCCACGCCCGTCGCCACGGCCACGGCCACCAACGGCCAGCCGGACAATATCGTGATCGGCGGGGGCGGCTCGGTGACGCCTAAGGCCGCGGCTTCGGGGACGACCACGGCGGTGACGCTGAACAGCAGCAACAGCGTCGTCAACAACGGCTCCATCTCGTTCAACAATATCAATAACGCCGTCGGCATATTGGGGGTGGGCGGGTCGATCGTCTCGACCGGAACGACGGGCGCGAACGCCGGAAACTCGATCGACAACGCCGGCTCGATCAGTCTCAACGAGAGCGCCACCCAGAAGAACGACAGCGCCAACGGCATCAATGAAGGGCCATTCGCGACCGGGACCAGTCGCTTCGGCATCCAGGTCATCGGGACCGCGCCGTTGGTCGGCACGCTGACCAACAGCGGCTCTATCACCGTCGTCGGCGAAGGTTCCGCGGGCATCGACATCGGCGTTGGCGGAATCACCGGGGATCTCGTGGATTCGGGGACCATCACCGTCACCGGCGACTCCTTGACCCAGAACGGGGTCGCCACGGGGACCTACGGCCTCCATTCGGCTGGCCTGATCACCGGCAATGTGACCATCACCGGCGCGTTGAGCGCCACGGGACAAGGCGCGACCGGCGTCGCCCTCGACGGAGGCGCGACCGGCGATGTCGATATCAACGCCGCCATCACCGTCACCGGCTTCCACTCGCTGACGCCGCCTGTCACGGTCAAACAGATCAATTCGCTGCTGCCAAGCCAACTCGAAGCCGGTGGCCCGGCGGTGAGCATTGGCGGCAGCGTCGGCGGCGGCATTTCGGTCGACGCTCCGATCGTGGCGACCTCGACGACCGCGGCGACGACCGGCGGCAGCATCACGGCCGACGGCTCGACCGCGCTGCAGATCGGCCCCAGCGCCGGCTCGATGACGATCGGCCCATCATCCGGCGCCAACCTGGCCGCGGGCGGCGCCGCGGCCGGGGTCGCCTTGAACATCGGCGGCACGGTCTCCAGCGCCGGCACCTATCAGAACTTCAACGCCACCGGGATCCAGATCGGTTCCGGGGTCGCTGGAACCGGCGTGGTCATCGGCGGCGGAATCGACATCGCCGGCTCGGTCACCGCCACCACGATCGCGGTTCCGACCACCGCTACGACGATCAGCGCGGCGGCCGGCATGGGAACGGCCATCGGGCTCAATATCCTGTCCGGCACGACGCTGCAGGGCGGCATCACGGTCACGGGCGCCCTCACCGCGTCGTCCACCTCCACGATCAACAACGCGGTCACGGCGCTGCAGATCGGTTCCGGCGCGTCCGGCGGCGTAACGCTCACCAATAGCGGGACGATCGAGGCCAGCATCACCGGCATCGCCGCCGTGATCGGCAACACGCAGGCCGCCGGCGGCACCGTCGGCGCGGCGACGGCGATCTCCGACCAGTCCGGCGTGATCACCAGCATCAACAACACCGGCCAGATCGCCGCGCTCATCACGCCGATCGTCCCGCTACAGCCCGAGACCGGCAAAACCGTCGCGCTCGACCTGACGGGCAACACCGCCGGCGTTACGGTCACCCAGAGCATGGCCCAGACCATCGCGGCCACTTCCAGCACCTCCGCCACCACGCCGGCCGCGCCGGCGATCACCGGCGATGTGATGTTCGGCTCGGGCGCCGCCAACTTGAACCTTTGGGCCGGCGCCCTGACCGGCGCGGTGGCGTTCGGATCGGGAACCAACAGCCTCGACCTGGAAAACGGCGCGCTCCTGGAGGGCGCCGTCACCCAGGGCTCGAACGGGACCCTGGCCGTCACGGTCGGCGCGTCCAGTCCGGCCAGCATCGCCTCGACCGTGGGCACGATCGCGAATACCGCCGCCACCAGCACGCTGGACATCACGAGCCCGACCAGCCTCACCCTTTCAAGCCTGAAGATCGGCCCGACCGGGCAGGTCATCTTCACGGTCGACCCCGCCAATGGGGCGGGCGGCGCCAACGGTTCCGCCCAGTTCGCCGTCAACGGCTCGGCCACCCTGGCGGCCGGGGCGAAAATCGGCCTGAACATTGTTTCCGTCGATCCCGGCGTCCAGACCTTCACCCTGGTCACGACGACCGGAAGCCTGACCAGCGCCCAGTCGTCCTCGGCCCTGCTGGGCCAAAGCCCGTTCCTGTTCGACACCACCCTGATCGAAAAGACCGGCGCCCAAGGGTCGGTCGTCGCGACGATCACGCCGAAAACGCCGACCGAACTCGGCCTTAACGCTGCGGAAACGTCGGCCTTCAACGCCATCTTCAATCAGTTGAAATTCGATACCGAACCCAATTCCGCCAATGACACCAACGGCCGGGATCCCGCCGTCACCGCGGACATCCTCAGCAAGACCAACCGGCAGGACTTCATCCACCTCTACGACCAGTTCCTGCCCGATTTCGAGGGCGGGGTCTTCGACACCCTGGTCGTCGGCCAGGAACAACTCGCCCAGGCCGAAGCCGATACCCCGCTGAAGCTGCAGACCGACGAGGTGCGCGGCTGGGTGCAGGAGATTGGCTATCTGGACTACCGCCAGGACACTTCGGCGGCCAACGGCTATCACGCCGGGGGTTTCGGGATCGTCGGCGGCGTCGAACAGGCCCGCGGAGACAGCGCGGTCGGCGTGTCCGCGGCCTTTATCACCAATGGCGTGCGTGACGATCGTCAGGGGCCGGGCGCCGATGTGACCAGCACCGCGCTCGAAGTCGGCGTCTATTGGCGCTACGGCTCACCGAACGACGGCCTGGCCATGCACGCCAGCTTGAACGGCGGCTACGTCTATCTCAACAACCACCGCCTGGTGTTCGACGAGAACAACGCCGGGGTGGTCAACCTGTACCGAGAGGCCAAGTCCCAGTGGAACGGCGGGACCGCGACGGGCGAATTCGGCATGAGCTATCAGATTCCGATCGGGCGCTTCTATATCCGGCCCGAACTGATCGCTGACTATATCTACCTCTATGAAGGCGCCTTCAGCGAACATGGCGGCGGCGCGGGCGTGGATCTGGCGGTCGCGTCGCGCAACAGTTCCGAAGCTTCGGCCCAGGGTGATGTCGTGATCGGCGAGGACCTTGGCGGGGTGTATCACTGGCGCCCCGAGGTGACCCTTGGCTATCGCGACGTGTTCTCCGGCGGCCCCGGCGACACCACGGCGAGGTTCATCAGCGGCGGCGGCCCGAGCTTCACCCTGTCGCCCAAGTTCGACGACCACGGCAGCCTGATCGCCCGCCTGGGCGTGCGCGCCGGCGGCGCCTATGCCGACTTCAGCGCCGACGCCGGCGGCGAATACAACAAGACCTACCAGGTTTATGATGCGCGGGCGGTGGCGCGGTTCCTGTTCTAGGCGGGGCGGTTCAGGCTCGCGCCAATCGTTCTGGCGTGGCCCCCTCCGTCCCGGCGCTGACGCGCCGCGACGCCTCCCCCGCATAGCGGGGGAGAGCCAGGACGTTGTGCTTCCTTATCCTCCCCCGCGCGTAGCGTGGGGTGAGGGGGACCACGAAGTGGTGGAGGGGGTTTCGCCGCCACCGCGATGAGGTCAGATCGAGCCGCCTTCGGCCTCAGTTCCCGAACAGGTCGCCCCTCGCCGCCGGCTCGGCCTTGGCCGGCGCGCTCGCGCCCGGGCGGCTCAGCAGGAAGATGCCGTGTTCGGCGCGCCAGTTCTCGATGGGCCGCGAGGGGTCCATCCGCCGGGCCTGGCGGCCGTCGGCCAGGGCGGCGGAATCCTCGATCCGCACCGCCAGCATGTCGCAAAGCGCGGTGAAGTCCCGCAGCGTGCACAGGTGAATGTTGGGGGTCGCCCACCAGGGCTCGGACAGCGCCCCGGTCATCGGCATCCGCCCGGTGGCCAAAAGGCCCAGGCGGACGCGCCAATAGCCGAAATTGGGCAGGGACACGATCGCTCGTTCAGCGATGCGCAGCAGTTCAGCCAGCACCCGCTTGGGCTCGCGCACGGTCTGCAGGGTCTGGGACAGGATCGCATAGTCGAAGGCGCGGCTGGGATAGTCGGCGAGGTCCCGGTCGGCGTCGCCCTGGACCACCGCCAGGCCCCGCGCCAGGCAGGCCGAGACCCCGTCCGGGCTGATCTCCAGGCCCCGTCCGTCGACGCCCTTTTCCCGCGCCAGCATCTCCAGCAGCGCGCCTTCGCCGCAGCCTATGTCGAGCACCCGCGAGCCGGGGCGCACCAGCCGCAGGATCTCGCGGAAGTCCTCGCGGATCTCGCTCACGGAATGCCTCGCGACTGACCGGCCGATTCCAGGAACCCGCTCACCGCCGCCTTCATCACCGGTTCGTCCAGCAGGAAGGCGTCGTGGCCCTTGTCGGTCTCAATCTCGACGAAACTGGCCCTGGCGCCCGCCGCGTTCAGCGCCCGCACGATCGAACGGCTCTCGGCGGTCGGATAGAGCCAATCGGAGGTGAAGGAAAGCACGCAGAACCGCACGTCCCGCGCCCGGCGGAAGGCCTCGGCCAGCACCCCGCCATGACCCGCCGCCAAGTCGAAATAGTCCATGGCCCGGGTGATGTAGAGGTAGGAATTGGCGTCGAACCGATCGACGAAGCTGGCGCCTTGGTGGCGCAGATAGCTTTCGATCTGGAAATCGGCGTCGAAGCCCCAGGAGAGGCCGTCGCGCTGCATCTCGCGGCCGAACTTCCGTTGCAGGGCCGCTTCCGACAGATAGGTGATGTGGGCGGCCATCCGCGCCACGGCCAGGCCCTTTTCCGGCCGGACCCCCAGGCTGGCGTAATCGCCGCCGCGCCAGTCCGGGTCGGCCATGATCGCCTGGCGGCCGACCTCGTGGAATCCGATGTTCTGCGCCGAGTGGCGCGCGGCGGCGGCGATGCAGACCGCCGAATAGAGCCGGTCGGGATAGTCCGCGGCCCATTGCAGCACCTGCATGCCGCCCATCGAACCGCCGACCACGGCGAACAGGGTGTCGATCCCCAGGGCGTCGATCAGCAGGGCCTGGGCGCGGACCATGTCGGCGATGGTGATCATCGGGAAGCTGAGGCCGAACGGCTTTCCGGTTCGAGGATCGATCGACGACGGCCCGGTAGTGCCCATGCAGCCGCCGACCACATTGGAGCAGATGATGAAATGCCGGGCGGGGTCCAGCGGCCGGCCCTGGCCGACGAACTGGGACCACCAGCCCGGCTTGCCGGTCAGGGGATGCTCCGAGGCGATGTGCTGGTCCAGGGTCAGGGCGTGGCAGACCAGGACGGCGTTGGATTTCGCGGCGTTCAACTGGCCATAGGTCCGGTAGGCGATCTCCAGCCCGGGCAGTTGGGCGCCGGAATCCAGTTTCAGGACCCGCTCGGGCCCGAAGCGGATCCGTCCGCCCTCCGTGCCCACCGCTGGCAATAGGTCAGTCGTGCTCGTCATGGCGACGTTGGACCGCCAAGGGGGCGGACTGTCAACCGATCGCTTCCGCCAAAGCTCCGAGCGGTTTATGGAACCTTGAGGGCGCCTTGTCCTGGGGAGACGCGATGCAACGGCTGATTCTGCTGCGCCACGGCAAGGCCGAATCGGTTGCGGCGTCGGGAGGCGACTTCGAACGCCGCCTGACCGAGCGCGGCCGGCGGGACGCGGCCCTGATCGGAAGGGTGCTGGCCGATGCGGGTTTCGCGCCGGACCTGGCCCTGGTTTCCTCCGCCCGCCGCGCGCGCGAGACCTGGGCCGAGGTGGCGCCGACCTTCCCCTATGCGCGGTGCGAGAGCGCCCGGCTGCTCTATCTGGCCTCCGCCGGATATCTGGCCCAGGCCGTGCTCGAAGCCGCCGAGCCGGTCAACAGCCTGATCATCGTCGGCCATAATCCGGGCCTGCATGATTTCGCCCTGTCGCTCTGGGACCAGTCGCTTTGGGGCCAGGCGGCGGGTGGATCCAATCCCCTGGCCGCCGGGTTTCCGACCTCGGCCGCGGCGGTGTTCAGCCTCGGCGCGGGCGGCGGAGCGCGGTTCGAACGCATGTTCACCCCGCGCGACCACGGCGGAGGCCCGCTTGAGCCGGATCTATAAGCTGCTGGACGGCGCGTCCTGGCGCGCGGCCCAGGCCGCCGGCGTGTTCACCGGCTCGGCGGTCGACGCGCGGGACGGTTTCATCCACTTTTCCGACGCCAGCCAGGCGCGCGAGACCGCCGGGCTCTATTTCCACGGCCAGGACGACCTGTGGCTCCTGGCCGTGGAGACGGACCGGCTCGATGCGGAATTGCGCTGGGAGGCCTCGCGCCGCGGCGCGCTCTTCCCGCACCTCTATGGCTCCCTGCCGGTGGCGGCGGTGATCGAGGCGCGGCCCGCGCCGCTGGACGCGGATGGCGTTCCCGAGCTTGGGCCGCTCGATTGAGCCTGGTCCACGATCTCGGCGCCCGCGTTCTTCGAACCCTCGATCCGGAAGACGCCCACCGCCTGACCGTCGCCCTGCTGAAGGCCGGGCTGGGGCCGCGCCTGGCCAATGACCGCGAGCCGGTCCTGGCGACCGAACTGCGCGGCCTTCGCCTGCCCAGTTGCGTTGGCCTGGCCGCCGGGTTCGACAAGAACGCCGAGGTTCCGGACGCCATGCTGCGCGCCGGCCTGGGCTTCGTCGAATGCGGCACCGTGACGCCGTTGCCCCAGGCCGGCAATCCGCGACCGCGCCTGTTCCGCCTGACCGAGGACGGCGCGGTGATCAACCGGATGGGCTTCAACAATCAGGGCCTTGAGGCCTTCGCCCATCGCCTGGAGGCCCGGTCCCGGCGCGGCGTGGTCGGCGCCAATATCGGGGCCAACAAGGACTCCGACGACCGCATCGGCGACTATGCGCGAGGCCTGACGCGGCTGTGGGGCCACGCCGACTATTTCACGATCAATATCTCCTCGCCCAACACGCCGGGCCTGCGCGCCCTGCAGACCGGCGAGGCGCTCCAGGCGTTGCTGGGCCGGCTGGGCGAGACGCGCGCGGGCCTCAAGACCCAGGGCCGCGACGATCCGGTGTTCCTGAAGGTCGCTCCGGACCTGGCCGACGACGAGATCGAAACCATCGCCCAGACCAGCATCGCCCAGGGGCTCGACGCGATCATCGTCGGCAACACCACCCTTTCGCGGCCCGATCTGATCTCGAAACATCGTAAGGAGGCCGGCGGCCTGTCCGGCGCGCCGCTGACCGCGCTTTCGACCGCGGTGCTCGGTCGCTTCCATCAGGCCGCCGCCGGCCGGATCGCCCTGATCGGCGCTGGCGGGATCGCCAGCGGCGCCGACGCCTACGCCAAGATCCGCGCCGGCGCGTCCGCGGTGCAACTCTATTCGGCCCTGGCCCTCCACGGCGCGGGCCTGATCGCGAGCATCACCAGCGACCTCGCGGCCCGGCTGAAGGCGGACGGCTTCGCGTCGGTCGCCCAGGCGGTCGGCGCGGGCTAGGCGAACGCCTGCCTTCGCGGCCCCGAGTCTGCTAGTACCGCGTCACAATGACTTTGGTGATTTGGAACGAGCGCGGTTTGGAAGCCCTCCCCCTCGATGGGGGAGGGTTGGGTGGGGGTGCGGTCACCGCCAGCGGGGAGGAGGTTGCGTTCGAGTCCACCCGCATTCTTCGCCCCGACCTTGTGCGTTCACCCCCATCCCCACCCTTCCCCCATCGAAGGGGAAGGGCTCTTTCGCCAACCAACACCGGTCGATCTCAACTCACCAAATCCTCCATGCCGCAGCATTCGCAAGCCGGGTGACCGAAACCGATCCCTCGCCGCCGTCCGCCGCGCCCGTCGGCGCCTGGGGCCTTGTCCGCCGGTTTGGCCCGCTGGCGCTGCTCGCCGCCGCGCTGATCGTCGCCTGGGCCTCCGGCCTCACCCATGATCTTTCGCTGCACGCCCTGCGCACCCGGCGGGAGGCGCTGGAGGCAGTGGTGCACGCCCATCCGCTGGTCTCGGTGGGCGCCTATGTCGGGGTCTATGTCCTGGCCGTGGCCCTGTCCCTGCCGGCGGCCCTGGTCATGACCCTGACCGGCGGGCTGCTGTTCGGGGCCTGGGTCGGCGGATTGGCCGCGGCCGTCAGTTGCACCGTCGGCTCGACCATCATCTTCTGGGTCTGCCGCACCGCCCTGGGCGATGTGCTGCGCCGCCGCGCCGGCCCGACCGTGGCGCGGATCGAGCAGGGCGTGCGCCGCGACGCTTTTTCCTATGTCGTCATCCTGAGGCTGATCCCGGTCACGCCGCTGTGGCTGGCCAACCTGGCCCTCGGTTTCGTCGACATTCCCGCCGGGGTGTTCATCGCCGCGTCATTCATCGGCATCCTGCCGGTTTCCCTTGTCTATGCGGGCCTGGGCGCCAATCTGAACCTGCTGTTCGCCCGGCGCCAGCGCCCGGACCTGCACCTGGTGCTCCAGCCCCAGGTCTTGCTGCCGCTGGCCGGCCTGGCGCTGCTGGCCCTGGCGCCGATGGTTCTGCGCCGCCTGCGCAAGGGTCCCGGGCGCCGGTCGCTTTGACCGCGGTGATCTTGAAACAATTCAAAATCATAAAACGTGATCGATTCTAAAAGTTTAGAGCGGGATGCGAGCGGAAAACCGCTTCGCACTTTTCCTCATCCCGCTCCAGCGTCGCGTTGCTGAACGCCGCGCGGTGAAGTAACGGATAGGTGAATGGCGGACGCTTCAGACTCCGCGCCCCAGGAGCCGGGGCCCTCGGGGCGTCCCGAGGCCGAGGCCGGTCGGGATGTCCGGCGGACGGCGCGCCGGCTGTTCTGGCCGGGCGGCCTGTCCCTGCGTCTTTTGATACTGACGATCCTGTTCGTGGCCCTGGCCGGTCTTCTGATCCTGCCGTCCTCCCTGGCCCAGTTCGAGGACAGTTGGCTGGTGGAACGGGTCCAGGCCGCCGAACTGGCCTCGCTGGCGGTCGACGCGGCCCCGAACCAGGTGGTCAGCAACAAGCTGTCCCAGGAACTTCTGAACGGCGCCGGGGTGGTCTCCGTGGCGGTCCAGAGCGACGGGGTCCGCCGGCTGCTGTTGGCCGCCCCCCGGATGAAACGCACCCCGTATCTGGTCGACCTGCGGGGCGAGGCGTCGACCTCGCTGGTCGCGCCGTTCGAGACCCTGTTCGGCGGCGGCGAGCGGATGGTGCGGGTGGTGGCCAAGCCGCGTTTCCGCGACGGCGATTTCGTCGAGATCGTCACTCCCGACGCTCCCCTTCGCAAAGCGTTGCTGGAAGACCTGTTCAGGCTCTCGGCCATCTTCGCGGTGATCTCGGTCGTGGCCGGCGGCCTGGTCTATCTGTCGCTGAACGCCTTCTTCGTTCGGCCCATGCAGCGGATCACCCGGTCGATGGAGCGGTTCCGGGCCGATCCGGAGGACCCGGCGGCCAGCGTCCACCCCTCGGGGCGCCGCGACGAGCTGGGCCGGGCCGAGGCCGAGCTCGACCGGATGCAGAGCGACCTGCGCGCTGCTCTCAATTCCCGCGCCCGGCTGGCGGCCCTGGGCGAGGCGGTGGCCAAGATCAATCACGACCTCCGCAACATGCTGACCAGCGCCCAGATCGCCTCCGAGCGCATGGCCCAGTCCGGCGATCCCAAGGTCGCCCAGGCCCTGCCGCGGCTGGAGCGCGCCCTGGACCGCGCCGTCCGCCTGGCCACCGACGTCCTGGCCTATGGCAAGAGCGAGGAGGCGCCGCCGTCGCCCGCCATCCTGCCGTTCCGCCCGGCCCTGGAGGCGGCGGCGGAGGACGCCGGCCTGTCGCCCGACGGCGTGGCGCTGCAAACGGCCATCGACCCGCGCGAACAGGTCCGCGCCGATCCGGACCAGTTGCATCGCATCCTGGTCAACCTGCTGCGCAACGCCCGCGAGGCGGTGGCCAGCCAGGAGGCCTCGGGCGGGCGGGGGGCGATCACCGTCACCCTGGAGCGCGACGGCGAGAACAGCGTGATCCGCCTGGCCGACAGCGGCCCCGGCCTGACCGAGCGCGCCCAGGCGCGGTTGTTCCAACCGTTCGCCGGCTCGAGCCGGCCGGGCGGCGCCGGGCTTGGCCTCGCGATCGCGCATGAACTGGCCCAGGCTCACGGCGGCGAACTGACCCTGGCCCGCACCGGGTCGGACGGTTCGGTGTTCGAGATCCGCCTGCCCGGAACGCCCGAAGCGGCCAGAATCGCGCGGCGGACGCCGAAGCGCGAAACGCCGCCGGCTTGAACCTCGGCGTGCAAACCAGGTCCAATCACGGCGCACGGCAAAGCAACCCTTGAGCATCGCGCCGAGGCGGGTGGTAGATTGGCGCTCCGTCGCCCCTATCTGTCAGCGTGGCCCTATCAGCGAGGACGTGCCGTGAGCAGCGAAACCCAATATATGAACGCCGTCGCCGATCCGGCCCGCTTGCCTCGCATCCGTCTCGGCGGCGAGGCGCACAAGGCCTTGTTCTGCCGCACCCTGCTCGACACGCACGATCCTTACCGCCCGGCGATCATCGACTGGCCCGAACTGGACGAGGCCACGCGCGCCAAGATCGTCTCCCTGCCGATCTGGGACATCGCGGTCCAGACCGAGGGCCGCGCCGGCATGAACGTGCGCACCTATGGCGAGGGCGTCACCGATCCGCTGCTGAAGGAAGCGGTGGACATGAACGCCTATGAAGAGAGCCGCCACAAGACCGTGCTGGCCCACATGGTCGAAGCCTATGGCATCAAGCTTGAGCCCGAGCCGGAATACCGTCGGCCCAAGGATCCGGAATGGGCCTTCATGGTTACCGGCTTTTCCGAATGCATCGACAGTTTCTTCGGCTTCGGCCTGTTCGAGATCGCCCGCGGCTCGGGCTTCTTTCCGCTCCCGCTGGTCGACACCTTCGAGCCGGTGATGCGCGAGGAGGGGCGGCATATCCTGTTCTTCGTCAATTGGGTGGCCTGGTGGCGGCGCAACATGCCCTGGTGGCGGCGGCCCGGGTTCGAGCTGAAGGTGATGGGGGTCTGGCTGTTCCTGATCTGGGAGCGGATCGGCATCGCCCAGGGCATGGAGAACAGCGACAAGGCCCAGGACAATAATTTCACCCTGACCGGCTCCAAGGATCTGGGGGTGGAGATCACCTTCGCCGAACTGGCCCGCATCTGCCTGGCCGAGAACGACCGGCGCCTCTCGGTTTATGACCAGCGCCTGATCCGCCCGATGTTCGTGCCGAGGATGCTGCGGCTGGCGCTGCGGTTCGCGCCGAAACCGAAGCCGAAGGCGGCCTGAGGCGGCGTCGCGGGCTTCGACACGCGCCTTTCAGGCGCTACTCAGCATGACGAATTTTAGTGGAATTACAATAGCTTATGTCATCCTGAGTAGGACGCGAAGCGCCCGTGTCGAAGCCGGCGCCGGCCCCTAAAACCCCCGCGCCACGCCTTCGCGCCGGGGGTCCGCGCCGCCCTCGTAGCCGCCGGCCTTGGCGGCGATGCCGTGCAGGCCGCTGTCTTCGGCGAAACTGGACCCCACGACGACGACGCCCTTGGCCTTCAGGCCCTCGACCACGCCCGGCGGAAACTTGGACGCCTCGCCGATATAGTAGTCCCCCAGCGCGATCAGGTTGGGCAGGGCCAGCGCCTGGGCCATGGGCAGCTTCCAGTCCAGGAAACCCACCAGCGCCTTCAGGTTATAGGCCAGGATGGCCGGGCCGCCGGGCGAGCCCACGGCGGCGACGAAGCGGCCGTCCCGGTCCAGTACGATGACCGGGGCCATGGACGAGCGTGGCCGTTTGCCCGGCGCCACGGCGTTGGCGACGGGATAGCCGGCCGCATCCTTCGGGCTGAACGAGAAATCGGTGAGCTGGTTGTTGAGTATGAAGCCCTCGACCATCCGGCCCGAACCGAAGATGCTCTCGACCGTGGTGGTCATCGAGACGACATTGCCGTGGACGTCGACGATGGCGAAGCTGGAGGTGCCGCCCGGCTCGGCCGTGGCGTCGGGACCCCGGCGCGGGGCGCCGCGCGGATGGCCGGGTTTGGGCGCCGGGCCGGCCATCGGGCCGATCAGCTTGGCGCGGTCGTCCAGATAGGCCGGCTCCAGCAGCCCCTCGGTCGGGACCTGAACGAAGGCCGGATCGCCGACATAGAAGTCGCGGTCGACGTACATCAGCCGGCTGGCCTGGCTGAATTCGTACCAGGCCTCGGGGTCGGTCGGCCCGCGCTTGTCGATATCGGTGCGCGCGAGGATGCCGAGGCCTTCCAAAAGCGCCGATCCGCCCGAAGGGTCACGGGGCGCGCAGACGATATAGGCGCGATAGGGGCCGCAGAGGCCCGTGGCCTCGCGCGGCCTATAGGCGGCGAAGTCGGCGGGCGTCAGCGTGCCAGGCGTGGGCGGGGCCTGGACCCGGGCGGAGATTTCTGCCGGCAGCTTGCCGGCATAAAGCGCGCTCGGCCCCTCGTCGGCCAGGCGGCGCAGCACGGCGGCATAGGCCGGGTCCTTGAGCCGGTCGCCGGCGATGTAGGGCGTTCCGTCCGGCTTGGTGAAATAGGCCTTCACGTCCGGCTCGCGGGCCTGGGGCGCCTTGGATTGGATCATGCCGGCCAGGCGGGGACTGACGATGAAGCCGTCATCGGCCAGGTGTTCGGCGTCGGCGAACAGGCTGGGCCAGGGGCGGGTCCCGTGTTCCTTCTGGGCCAGGGCCAGCATGGCCACCGCCCCCGGCACGCCGGTGGAGCGGCCGGTCAATATGCCGGTCATGTGGCTGAGCGGCTTGCCGTCGGGGCCCAGGAACATGTCGGGCGTCGCCCCCGCCGGGGCGATCTCGCGGCCGTCATAGGCGGTCGTCTTGCGGATCTTGGCGTCGTAATAGACCATATAGGCGCCGCCCCCGAGGCCGGAGCTCTGCGGCTCGACCAGGCCCAACACGGCCTGCACGGCCACCGCCGCGTCGATGGCCGAACCCCCGGCGCGCAACACCTTCAGCCCCGCGTCCACCGCCAGGGGGTTGGCGGCGGCGACCATCGCATGCGGGGCGAAGTTGGAGACGTAACCGTCCGCCTCGGCCGGCGACGCGGCGGGCGCGGGGGCCGCCGCCGACGCCGGTCCCGCGCCCCCGCACACGAAAGCCAGGACGGTGAGGGCGGACACGAATGGACGCATGGGGGGAACTCGCCTTACGGGAACCAGAGCGGCACCATAGCGGGGCGCCGCGCCAGGAAAAGCGCCCGTGAACGCGCCGGTGGACAGCTTCGCCCCGCCGTGCCACCCAGGCGCGATGCCAGCTCGCCCCGGCGCCCGAAATCTGATCACCGACGTGCCCGGCCTCGCCGTCGGCCACGCCGAGGATCCGCGCGCCCGCACCGGCGTCAGCGTGATCCTGCCCGACCGGCGCGCGGTCTGCGCCTGCGACGTGCGCGGCGGCGGCCCCGGCACGCGGGAGACCGATGCTCTCGCCCCCGAGAACCTGGTCGACGCGGTCGATGCGGTCGTGCTGTCGGGCGGCTCGGTCTACGGCCTGGCCGCCGCCGACGGGGTGGTCGCCTGGCTGGGCGCCCAGGGCCGCGGCTACACCCTCGCGGCGGTCCCTGGCGTGCCGCCCTCGCCGGTGATCCCGGCCGCGATCCTCTATGACCTGGCCAATGGCGGGGACAAGGCCTGGGGCCTGGAGCCGCCCTACCGGCGCCTCGGTATCGCGGCGGCCGAGGCGGCGAGCGCCGGATTCGCCCTCGGCACGGCCGGCGCGGGGTACGGCGCCATGGCCGGGATGCTGAAGGGCGGGACCGGCTCGGCCTCGATCGTCACGTCGGACGGGATCACCGTCGGCGCGCTGGCCTGCGTCAACAGCTTCGGATCGGTGGTTTCGCCGGGCTCGCGCGCCTTCTGGGCCGCGCCCTATGAGATCGGCGCTGAATTCGGCGGCCTCGGCGCCGCGGGCCTGGCCGCCGCGCCCGACGACTGGGGCCGCGCCAAGACCAATCCCGACCCGGCGCTGGGCGCGCGCCAGAACACCACCATCGCCTGTGTCGCCACCGACGCCGTCCTGACCCCGGCCCAGGCCAAGCGGGTGGCGATCATGGCCCAGGACGGCCTGGCCCGCGCCATCCGCCCCGCCCACGCGCCGTTTGACGGCGACGTGGTGTTCGCGCTCTCCACCGGCCGCGCGCCCCTGGCCGATCCCGCGCCGCGCACCATCGCCCGCATCGGCGCCCTGGCCGCCGACTGCCTGGCCCGCGCCATCGCCCGAGGCGTCTTCGAAGCCGCGCCCTGGACCGAGGCCGGCCCCCTCTGCTGGCGCGACCTGACCGACTGAACCGGGCGGGCGACGCTCCGCGAAATTGCGGCCCAGGCGCCCTTGCACTCCCGCCCGCCTGCCGTTAGGTTCCGCGCCCTCGCCACAAGGCGATGCGCGCCCGTAGCTCAGCTGGATAGAGCATCAGACTACGAATCTGAGGGTCGGACGTTCGAATCGTTCCGGGCGCGCCAGTTCTTCCCATCCTGCCAGACCGTCTTAAACCGTTATCCTTCAACGGTTTGAACTGCTGCTCGGTATGGTCCGAAGACGGTTCCGGCGACAGTTTTCCAGCCTCAATCTGACGCCGCTGTGACCACTTTTATGCCAAGCTCCGCATCTCGTCGTGCAAATCGTCGGTGCGAAGGTGGCCGTATCGTGCGCTCATTTGGAGTGTCGAATGACCCAACACCCTGCTCAAACGGTAGAGGTCGCCACCCCCTTGAACCCACCATGATGCGAAGGTCTGGCGTAGGTCGTGCCAACGGAAGCCTTTGATTCCGCTTGCTTTCAATGTCGCCGCGAAAGCACGCTTAGGATCGGGAAAACGGATGCCGTCAGGCTTACAGAACAGGTAGGGTGAGGACGGTCGGTTCGGAGCGTTCAGGAGGCTCTCCACTGTGACCACTGCTGTGTCCACTAAGGGCACGCGGCGCGGGCGTTGGTCTTCGTCTTGTCGAGGTGAATCTCCCGCCGTTCGAGGTCGATGGACCGGACGGTGATCCCGAGTAGCTCCTCGCGTCGCATCTCCGTTTCGACCGCCAAAGTGAGGATCGGTTTCGTTCGTGGCTTGATTGAAGTCTCGGCGAAGAACCGTTCGACGGCTTCGGCGTAAGTGTGGCGTGGTCGCTCATCGCGGGCCTCGGCCGCGTGCTCGTCCATCAGTCGGAGCAGGAACGCTTGAGCTTCTGACTTCTTCTCGGTGTGGGCCGAGCGACGGATATGCTGACCGTCCGCCCTAAAGCGAACCCACCAGACCCGACCTCTTCGATATACCTCTGCCATTGATGGACGGTGGCGCGAGTCCCGAGTCAGTCAAGGAATCAGATGCCCTCAATGTCGCTTGCGCTATCAACGGGATCGGCAAAAAGATCGGCAAACACATCGGCAGATACCGGTAAGGTGCGGTTTAATTCAAGGTGATACAACGGTTTATGGCTCATCTGGACGCATGGAAGATCGGCAGAAATGACCTCTCTTGAGACGGTTGGACGGATCGAGCCTACTTTGCTCGACGGCGCCACGGCCCAGATCGCCGACGTGCTTGCTGACTTGACGGTGCGCGCCTCCACCTTGGGCGCCACGCTGCATCCCCGCACCGCGCAGCAACTTGCGTCGCTCGTGCGGGTCATGAACTCCTATTACAGCAACTTGATAGAGGGACACATCACTCGACCACGAGACATCGAGCGCGCGCTCTCGGGCGACCTCGATGCGGATGAAGGGCGGCGGATCGCGATGGTCGGGGCAATCTCTCCCTCGTCGCGCTGGAAGTCCTCGCGGTCCATCAGCGGGCATCCATATGCGCTAAGACAGCCTCGGCGAACGCATCCGGCTGCTCAATGTTGGACAGGTGCGCGGCGTTCAGCATGACCAGCGCCGCGCCAGGGATTTCCCGTGCAAGAAACTCTGCGTCGGCGGTCGGTGTCGCCATGTCGTCGCGCCCACCAATGACCAGCGTCGGCGCCGTGATCCGGTAGACCTCGCTCCGTTGATCCATGTCCCTGATGGCGGCGCAACAACCCCTGTAACCATGTGGCGATGTCGCGAGAAGCATCGCGATTAACCAATCAGCGCGCTGCGGATCGCCGCGGAACTCTGGCGTAAACCAACGTTCGGCGACCGCGGGCGCGATCGCTGCCATGCCCTCGGCCTTTACGACAGAGATGCGCGCCTCCCACGCATCACGTGGCCCCATATGGGCGGCTGTATTTGCAAGCGCCACGCGCGACAGACGGCTGGACGCATTGACGCCGAGCCACTGCCCGACCATGCCGCCCATCGAAAGGCCGCAGAACTCAAAAGCCCCAACATCCAACGCGTCTGCCAGTTCAAGGACATCGAGCCCAAGACGACCTATCGTATAGTCGCCGGCGGGCGCGTCGGATCGGCCATGTCCTCGGCTATCATAGCGCAGCACCCTCCGGGACGCCGTGAACCGCTCCATCTGCAGGTTCCACATGGCCATCGCGGCGCCAAGGGAGTTCGATAACACCAGGACCGGGGCGGCCACGGGCCCGTCCCACCGGTAGGCTAGCCGGCAGCCGTCGCTCGTCATGATAGTCGCTCGATCTGTCATGCTCGCTCCAGAAAGCTCGATATGGTCAGAGAGGATCGGTCGCGGGGACTGGGCCCATCGCCCGCTGGATCGACCCGGCGCTAACGCTCACCGGGTCCGCGCATTCGCTCCGGTCGTTGCTGTGCAGATTCGACCGTTGGCGGGAGCGGCCCGTTCCGTGACCGGCCCAGCTTAGTCGGCCAATGCCCGCGCGCGGGTCGAGAGCAATTCATCCGCGGGCGTCTGCGCTGGCGGCAAGGTGAAGTCGAAAGCGATCTCGCTGAAGGGCGTGTTCAAGCCAGCCGCATGAATGTCGGCCGGGTCATCGTGCCGGACCACCGGCGGGATCAGATCGTGATGGGTAGCGTAGGCGAAGTCATCGTAAAGATAAGGATCGCCGTCGATATTGACCTGTGTTGTCAGGTGTCGATAGCCTGGCGCGGCCACAAAGAAATGAATGTGCGCTGGCCGATTGCCGTGGCGGCCCACCGCCTTGAGCAGGAGATCCGTGCTGCCGCCCCCCGGGACGGCGTAACCGGACGGAACGACGCTGCGAAACTCATACCGGCCGTTCTCATCCGCCTTCACCCGTCGGCGCATGTTGAACGGGCTCTGGGAAGGGTCGAAGTGAGAGTAGTTGCCCTTGGTGTTGGCGTGCCAGACATCGACAATGGCGTGGGCGATCGCGTTGCCATTGGTGTCGCGCACGACGCCATGCATGATCAGGGTCTCGCCCGGATCGCTGCCATCGTCTATCCGAACGCCGCTTTCGACCAGCGGCGCGCCCGCGACGTAAAGCGGGCCCTCGATCGTGCGCGGGGTGGCGCCAGGAACGCCCGAGGCCCGGTCCTTGGCGTCCATCCGAATGTCAAGAAAGTGCTCGAAGCCGAGCCCCGCCGCCCAAAGGCCCAGTTCCGGCGCGCCGGCGGCGATGAAATTCAGCGCGGCCCAGAACTCGTCCTCGCTCACGTCGAAGCGATCGATCGTATCAAACAGGTCTGACAGGATCTTACGGATGATGGCCTTGGTGCGCGGATCGCCCTCCTCCACCGAATCCTTGATGCCCGAGATCTTATCGAGGAATGTCTCGATTTCAGGTGACTGGGTCAGCGCGGTCATAGGCGGTCTCTCCCGGCGGTCGTAGTCGTTTTGGGTACGGCGAGCGTTAGCGATCGTCGTCGTGGCTCGAAGACGGGTGGCGACAGAGCGCGGTCACCCTGATCTCCATGAACGGAAAGAGCGGCAGGCCTGTGAGCAGGTCGTGCAGTTCAGCGCTGCTCTCAACGTCGAAGATGCTGACGTTGGCGTAGCGACCGACCACCCTCCAGATGTGCCGCCATTTGCCGGAACGCTGCAGATCCTGGAAACGCGCCTTCTCGGCGGCCTTCAGCCGCGTGGCTTCATCGGCGTCGAATCCGACTGGAATACGAACGTCCATTTTGACTTGAAACAACATGGTCAGACCCACACAGCCGGCGCGGCGTGCAACGCCGGCGCGGTGCGATCGCGGCGCAAGAAGGCGACTTTGTCCTCGTCCAGGGCGACGCCAAGGCCAGGTCCCGTGGGCACGCCGAGCGAAAATTCGGTGTAGTCGAGGGGTTCTGAGAGGATCTCTTCGGTCAGCAAAAGCGGGCCGAAGAGCTCTGTGCCCCAGGCCAGGGTCGGAAAGGTCGCAAACAGATGAGCGGAGGCGACCGTGCCGACGCCCGCTTCGAGCATGGCGCCGCCATAGAGGCCGATACCCGCGGCGTCCGCGATCCGCGCCACGTCGTGGGCGCCATGCAGTCCGCCCGACTGAGCGATCTTCACCGCGAAAACCCGCGCCGCCGCGGCGGACGCGATAGCGAATGCGTCGTGGGGCCCATGCAGCGCCTCATCGGCCATGATGGGAAGGCGGTGGCGCGCCGACAATCGCGCCATGGCCGCGACGGCGTGGCGGGAGACGGGCTGCTCGACGAGATCGATGCCCGCGTCGACCAATAACGCCATGCCGATGTCGCACTGGGCCTCATCCCACCCCTGATTGACATCGACCCTGACGCTGGCGCGGTCGCCCAGCGCCCTTTTGATCGTCGCCACGTGGGCCACGTCATCACGGACGGCGCGTTTGCCGATCTTCAGCTTGAAGATGGCGTGCCGGCGGCCCGCCAGCATCATTTCGGCTTCTTCGATGTCGGCGCCTGTGTCGCCGCTGGCGAGCGTCCAGGCGACCGGCAGTCGCTCGCGCACGCGCCCGCCGCCGATCAGGTCGGAGATCGGGACGCCCAGGCGTTTTCCAGCGGCGTCGAGCAAGGCGGTTTCGATAGCGCACTTGGCGATGTGGTTGCCCGCCACATATCGGCGAATCTCCGCCATTGTCCGCGCCACGCTGGACAGGTCACAGGTGGTCAAGAGCGGCGCGATATAGGTGTCGATCGCCAGCTTGATGCCTTCGGGACTCTCGTCGCCGTAACTCAAACCCCCAATGGTCGTCCCTTCGCCAATGCCCTCGACGCCGTCGGCTCCGAGCAATCGCACCAGGACCACCGATTGGCGGCGCATGGTCGCCATCGCCAGGATATGCGGTCGGACTGTCGGAATATCGACGATGAAGGCGTCGATCTTGGCGAGCTGAACCTTCAAGTCCTACTTCTCCAGGTCTTGACCGGCCTTGAGCGGGACGGCCGTTGGATCGTCCGAGCGAACCTAGGCCAAAGTGCGCGCGTCTCGATCGCGGCGCCCGCCGCATCACGGACCAAGGCGTCGGTCACGCCCGAACGCCTTCGATGTAGGTCGCCGCGGTCTTGCCGCGCACGGCCTCGAGGGTCACGCCCGGAGCGAGTTCAACCAGCGTCAGGCCGCCGCCGTGGCGATCCAACTCGAACACACAGAGGTCGGTGATCACCATGTCGACGCATGCCGCTCCGGTGAGCGGCAGGGTGCAGCGGGCAAGGACCTTGCTCTCTCCGGCCTTGTTGGTGTGATCCATCACCACGATCACCCGCTTGACTCCGGCCACCAAATCCATGGCGCCGCCCATGCCCTTCACCATTTTTCCCGGGATGGTCCAATTGG
Organism: Caulobacteraceae bacterium; assembly: GCA_036272715.1. Taxonomy (GTDB): domain Bacteria; phylum Pseudomonadota; class Alphaproteobacteria; order Caulobacterales; family Caulobacteraceae; genus Poindextera. The sequence continues at coordinate 25,262 of DATAYD010000094.1, forward strand.
CGATGTCGCCGTTCTCAGCGACCTCCATGGCGCCGAGCACCGTCAGGTCGATATGACCGCCGCGGATCATCGCAAAGCTTTGGGCGCTGTCGAAGAAGCTGGAGGTCGGTAAGACCGTGATGGTCTGCTTGCCGGCGTTGATCAGGTCCGGATCGGCCTCGCCCTCATGGGGAAACGGACCCATGCCCAGCATGCCGTTCTCGCTTTGCAGCGTGACGTGGACCCCTTTTGGGATATGGTTGGCCACCAGGGTTGGAATGCCGATCCCGAGGTTCACGTAGAAGCCGTCTTCAAGCTCACATGCCGCACGGGCGGCCATTTCGTCGCGGGTCCAAGCCATTAGGCCTGCCTCCCTGGCCTTGGCGGACCAGGCCGGGTGGTCAGCTTCTCGATGCGCTTCTCATTGATGGTGCTGAGGATGATGCGGTCCACATAGATGCCCGGCGTATGGATGGCGTTGGGATCGAGCGCGCCGGCCTCGACGATCTCCTCCACCTCCGCCACCGTGACCTTGGCCGCCGTGGCCATCACTGGATTGAAGTTTCGCGCGGTCATGCGGAACATCAGATTGCCCTCCGGATCCGCCTTCCACGCCTTGATGATCGACAGGTCCGCGCGCAGCCAACGCTCGCGCACATAGGTCTCGCCATCGAATTCCTCGGTCGGCTTGCCTTCGGCCACCACCGTTCCGACCCCGGTCTTGGTGTAGAACGCCGGAACGCCCGCGCCGCCCGCGCGAATGCGCTCCGCCAGAGTGCCTTGCGGATTGAGTTCAAGCTCCAGTTCGCCGGAAAGATAGAGCTGCTCGAACAGCTTGTTCTCTCCGACATAGGAACTGATCATCTTCTTGATCTGCCCATTGTCGAGCAAGAGCCACAGGCCAAACCCGTCCGCGCCGCAGTTATTGCTGATCACCGTTAGCGCTTTAACGCGCGTCGCTTTTAGCGCTGGGATCAAGGTCTCCGGATTGCCTGAAAGCCCGAAGCCGCCGGACATCAAGGTCATGCCATCGAAGACGACGTCTTCCAGGGCCGCTTCGGCGGAAGGATAGATCTTGGATTTCATTGGCGGGCCTTCGCGAGACGCCTCGGTCTAGATTGGCGGCAGGTCGACCACGGGTTGTTCGGTGGTGGTCACGGCCGGCCATTGCGCCCCGCCGATGAGGCCGGGATCGCCGCTACGCGCGAAGCTTGCCCAGACGGCCCGCATTTTCCGACCATTCGCTTCGATCTCACCCCAGGCCGCGCCGGCCAGCATGGGCGCATCTTTCCAGGCCGCCTCGCTCCCCAGCAGGAAGGGAAGCTCTATGGTGTGACAATCGCCAAGGCCGGTCTTCGGCCCATCCCAGGCGAAGCGATAGAGGTAGGCCTTCTGGCCCGCCGCGGCGGCGGCGCTGGCGACCTTGAGGGTTCCGTCCTTGAATCGCGCGGTCGCCGGCTGATACAGCGCCAGGTCGACGTCGGGCGTGGGCAGCCGATGTTCCGCGATCAGAGCGAACGGGGAGCCGTCCTCGCGCGTCCAGCCGACCATGACCGGAACATTCGCCGCCGCGATCTTATCCGGGGCCACGGGAACCCAGCCCGGATCACCCCCGCGGGCGACCGTCAGTTGGACCTGGGCCGCGATCAGATCCTCGACCGGGACGGCGTGCGGGTCACCCTTCAGGAGATCCAGATAGGCCTTGGACGCCGCTTCGCAGTTCGCGCGCGCACCCAGCGGAAAAGGCCCGCTCTGCACGATGGCCCGCTTGAACAGCACCCCGCCGTGACCCCAGGCGAGCAGGGCCAGGATGGACATGCCGCCGGCCGATTGCCCGAACACGGTGACGTTGTCCGGATCTCCGCCGAATGCGGCGATATTGGCCTTTACCCATCGCAGAGCTATTAGCTGATCGCTCATGCCTGGGCTCAGGCCCGTCCCGCCTGGCGTCAGCAGATAGCCAAGCGCGCCGAGGCGATAGGTCACCGGCACGACGACCACGTCCTGCTCCGCGGCGAGCTTGTCGCCGTCATACCAGGCGAGTTCGCCGCCGCCGCTGACGAAGGCGCCGCCATGCAGAAAGACCATCACCGGCCGGCGGCCGGTGCGCGACGGCGTGAAGACCGAAAGCACCTGACAATGCTCGTCCTGGCGGTTCGGCGGCAGTGGCCCCATGGCTAGCTCCAGCCGCGAGGGGCGCTGCGGCGAGATCGGGCCGCGGTCTTTCGAAATCTCAGCCTCGGCGAAGGCCGCGAGTTCTGGCTGGCCGAAGCGTTCGGCGCGCGCATAACGGATGCCCCGGAAGATTTTCACGGTGTCAGCCTCGGCGGCCAGGGTCGATGTTCGGAGGGCGACGGCAAGCGGGACCGCGACGCCCGCCGTGCGAAGAAGGCGGCGTCGCGACCAGTGAAGGTGTCCCCCGCTCATCGTGAGGTCCCCGAAACGTCTATGGGCCATCGCCTGGGCTGGCGCGAATGCGAAGATGTTTTCATGGCGCCATGAGTTTCACGCCTGGCGATGCGGTGACAATCCAACTATCGCAGCATTGCGACGCCTTCAGCCGATAACCGCGGATGGTCGCTAATTGAGGCGAGCGGCCATCGCGCCGCCCCCCAACTCACCTTCGACGCAGCGTCTCCGACGGAAGCTCACCGAACCGTTCGGCGTAGGCGCTGGCGAAGCGGCCTAGGTGGGTAAATCCAGCGTCGAAAGCGACGTCGGAGATTTGCAGCGCCCGCCCGGACTGCAAAAGAAGGCGCGCACTCTCCAAGCGCACATTGCGCAAGTATTGCATCGGGCTCGTGCCCCGGAACCGTTTGAAGCTGTCAAGCAGCGTTCTGGTCGGCACCTGGGCCGCTCTGGCGATTTCCGAAAGAGAGATCGGCAGGGATGAATTGGAGCGGATAAAGGTCTCCGCGCGGCGGACCGCCTTGGGGGCGATCTGCGTCCCTGAACGGTTGGCCTCATCACGGTGCGCCTGCCCGGCCAGGAGGAGGCACACCAGCAGCCGTTCAAATTCCCGGCGCACGACGGCGTTCTTATGCAGCAGGCTCGCGGTCGCCTCCAGGCTGCATATCTGCGCGACCTGCGTTATGAAGGGCGCGATGCTCGGTGCTGTTAGGTCTACCTCATTGAGAAATTCGAGCTGGCGATAGGGCGAGTGAGATCGGATCGCCCGTGTCGGGATTCGCACGAACAATTGTTCGCAGTCAGACGAAAACTCCGCGCGCATGTAGCTACCCGGCGCGACGATCGCCGCTCTGTTCGCGCCAATATCGCGCTCCCAGACGTCGGTGACGATTCTGGCGTTGCCGGCGAGACATGCGAGCACAAGGTGGTAGTCCGCGAACTCGGTCACCTCGACATTCATGGCGCCGAAGTGAATGGCTCCGATGCCCAGATCGCCCACCGCGATATGATCTGTGTAGAAGTCGCCGCCCTGGCCATGGGCGACCGGGGTGAGTTGATGGGGCTGAAGGATCTGCGAAATTCGATCCCGAGTGAACTCGACGTCCCGCGATTGAAACGCACGGTTGGATCTCAAGGCCGTCGGCCGAAAGCCATCTGTCCGGAACGGATTGGCCGCCGCGAAATCTTGCATTTGGCCTCCTCGCGGTATTGCGGCCACCCTCGTAAACATGCGACAGGCGCCCCACCACATAAGTCAAGTCAAAAAATACTCAACCGGCGCGCGGGAAGATTCAGGCGCCTTAATTCCTAGCGCCGAGGCCCAGGTCGGAGCCGCCCATATCACTGACCCGCGTCGTTCATTCAAAATAGCTTCGAATCTACGCCGATGACCAACGCGCCGCGCGATTAGGATAGGCGCGGAGACACGCCCTGTGTCACTCACGCGCGGTCCTCAAAATCAAAGGCGTGTCGGACGATCAAGTCGCGAAAGGGCTTTTGTCGCCTCATTTTTCAGGGGACCTGCGCGAAAAGGGACCCATTCGGCCCGTTGCGCCGCAACATTCATCTGAGACGGGTTCGGATAAACGGCGAGAGCCAACTTGCTGCGCGAATTGGATAGCCGGGGAGCGCCTCCTGCGGCCTGCGGATTGTGAGCTTAGGCGGTGAACCCTAGCGCTAGACAGCCGGGGGGAGAAATCGAGGCCGGCTCACAAACACGCGGTCGGAGGGGATCATGCGTCCTAGCCTATTGGGCATTTCAACGTTCGCTCTGGTGGCGGGCCTTACGAGCAACGCCTTTGCGGAGACCACATCCGCGCCGACCGCGGGGACGGACCAAACCGCGGCCCCGTCGCTGGCGGAGGTCGTCGTCACCGCGCAGCGGCGATCCGAAAACCTGCAAGCCGTTCCCGTGACGATCTCCGCGATGAGCGCCCAGCAACTGGCGTCGGCCGGCGTGTCAAACATCCAAGGGCTTGGCTTGGTGACCCCGGGCTTGGTCTTTCAGCAGGACGCCGGGTTTCTGCTGCCACACCTTCGGGGGATTGGTACGCCCGCTATCGGCCCGGGCCTTGAGAACTCCGTCGCGCTTTATGTCGACGGCGTTTATTACGCCACCTCGTCGGCCTCGAATCTCAATTTGAATGACATCTCCCAGACGGAAGTGCTGAAAGGGCCTCAGGGCACCCTCTTCGGTCGGAATGCAACGGGAGGGCTCATCCAGGTGCTCACAAAGGACCCGTCTTTCAGTCCTTTCGCAACGCTGTCCGCGACATACGCCAACTACGACACGTCGACCCTTGACGCTTACGGTACGACCAAAATAACCGATGACTTGGCGGGCGCGCTTTCCCTCCACGTGAGTCACCAGGGTGAAGGCTGGGGCCGTAACGTCGAGACCGGCGAAGATGTTTACAAGGACGACTTCGATCTTACCGCCCGCTCCAAACTGCTCTGGAAACCTTTCGAAGGGACCACCGTCCGCCTGAATTTTGACTATGAGCAAGACAATAACTCTGATGGCGTCATCGGCGCCGCCCCAGGATTCGTCAGAGCGCTCTATGGGACCGCGCCAACCCAGACCGGCTATAACGTCGATGAGAATGTGCAGCCGGAAATGCGGTTACAAGCGGGGGGAGTGTCGGTTCGCGTCGACCAAAGCTTAGGCTCCCTGACGCTCGTCGACATAACCGCCTATAGGCAGAGCAGCTACTACTCGGCCGTGGACCCTGACCTTGGTCCGGCAGCTTATATAGGTAGTTTCGGTCAGTCTATTGACAAGCAGGTCAGTGAGGAGCTTCAGCTTATCTCGAAGGGCGCCGGTCCGTTCCAGTGGTCTACG
>DATAYD010000095.1:0-30626 GCA_036272715.1 Caulobacteraceae bacterium
CGGCGCCCAGCTGCACAGCTTGGAGATCATCGGATCGTAGAACATCGAAATCTCGTCGCCCTCGCGCACGCCGGCGTCGTTGCGCACGCGATAGGCGGCATATTCACCCTCGACCGGCGGCTCATAGCGGACCAGCCGGCCGATCGAGGGCAGGAATTTCCGGTAGGGGTCTTCGGCATAGATCCGGCTCTCGACCGCCCAGCCCTTGATCGACAGGTCTTCCTGCTCGAACGCCAGCGGCTCTCCCGCCGCCGAACGCAGCATCTGTTCGACCAGGTCGAGGCCCGTGATCAGCTCGGTCACCGGGTGCTCGACCTGCAGCCGGGTATTCATCTCGAGGAAATAGAAGCTCTTGTCCTGGCCGGCGACGAACTCGACCGTGCCGGCGCTGTCATAGTTCACGGCCTTGGCCAGGGCGACGGCCTGGGCGCCCATGGCCGCGCGCGTCGCCTCGTCCAGCAGCGGCGACGGCGCCTCTTCGATGACCTTCTGGTTGCGCCTCTGGATCGAGCATTCGCGCTCGAACAGATAGACGACATGGCCATGCTTATCGCCCATCACCTGGATTTCGATGTGGCGCGGGCTTTCGATGAACTTCTCGATGAAGATGCGGTCGTCGCCGAACGAGCCCTTGGCCTCGGCGCGAACGGCCGGGAAGCCCTCCTCCACGTCGCGGCGGTTCCAGGCCACGCGGATGCCCTTGCCGCCGCCCCCGGCCGAAGCCTTCAGCATGACCGGATAGCCGATCTCCTCGGCGATACGCACGGCATGGGCGGTGTCGTCGATCTCGCCGATATGGCCGGGCACGCAGGTGACCCCGGCGGCGGCGGCGAACTTCTTCGATTCGATCTTGTCGCCCATCGCCTCGATGGCGTGGGGATTGGGACCGATGAAGACGATCCCTTCATCGGCGCAGCGCTGGGCGAACGAGGCCTTTTCGGACAGGAAGCCAAAGCCCGGATGCACCGCCTGCGCGCCGGTCTTCAGGCAGGCGTCGATGATCTTGTCGGCGACGAGATAGGACTCGGACGCCGGGGCGGGACCGATGAACACGGTTTCGTCCGCCATCTCGACCGCCAGGCTATCGGCGTCGGCCTCGGAATAGACCACCACCGTGGCGATCCCCATCCGCCGGGCGGTCTTGATGATGCGGACCGCGATCTCGCCGCGGTTGGCGATCAAAATCTTTGAAAACATCCGGCCTCTGTCCATCCGCGCGAGGGGCGCGCGGCCCCGGTTGCTCCTTAGAAGACCTCACGCTCCGTAAGTCACGCGCCTTGGCGAAGCCGGCCTATTCCGCCGCGCTCGCGATGGCGGAAGCCGCTTCGCCCAGGCGTTCGACCAGGGCGGCGTGCTCCTCCCAAAGGCCCTTGGGCAAGCGGGCGCCGAAACGCTGGTAGAACGGCGGGATCTGGGCGGCTTCGTCGCGCCAGACCTCGCGGTCCACCGTGGTCAGGAGGTCGAGGTGGGCCTCGCTCAGGCCGAGGCCTTCGACATCCAGCGCGCCCTTGGCCGGCAGGTAGCCGATCGGCGTCGCCTTGGCGTCGGCCTTGCCTTCCAGACGTTCGGCGATCCATTTCAGCACCCGGCTGTTCTCGCCGAAGCCCGGCCAGATGAACTTGCCGTTCTGGTCCTTGCGGAACCAGTTGACGAAATAGATCTTCGGCAGCTTGGCGCCGGCGTGCTCGCCCATCTTCAGCCAGTGGCCGAAATAGTCGCCCATGTTGTATCCGCAGAACGGCAGCATGGCGAACGGATCGCGGCGCAGCTCGCCGACCTTGTTCTCCGCCGCGGCCGTGCCTTCGGAGGCCACGTTCGAGGCCAGGAAGACGCCGTGGCGCCAGTCGAACGCCTCGGTCACCAGCGGCGTCGCGCTGGCCCGGCGGCCGCCGAACAGGATCGCGGAGATCGGCACGCCCTTGGGGTCCTCCCACTCCGGCGCGACGATCGGGCATTGGCTGACCGGAACGGTGAAGCGGGAATTCGGATGGGCCGCCGGATCGCTCGAGGCCGGGGTCCAGTCGCGGCCACGCCAGTCGACCAGATGATCGGGCGCCGCGTCCGTCAGGCCCTCCCACCAGACGTCGCCGTCGTCGGTCAAGGCCACATTGGTGAACACGCAATTGGCGTGCAGGCTGGCGATCGCATTGGCGTTGGTCGCGTGGCCGGTGCCGGGCGCGACGCCGAAGAACCCGGCCTCCGGATTGATCGCATAGAGCTGGCCGTCATCGCCGAAACGCATCCAGCAGATGTCGTCGCCGACCGTCTCGGCCTTCCAGCCCGGCAGGGTCGGGCGCAGCATGGCCAGATTGGTCTTGCCGCAGGCGCTGGGGAAGGCCGCGGCCACATAATGGACCGCGTTCTCGGGCGAGGTCAGCTTCAGGATCAGCATGTGCTCGGCCAGCCAACCCTCGTCGCGGGCCATCACCGAGGCGATGCGCAGGGCGTAGCATTTCTTGCCCAGGAGCGCGTTGCCGCCATAGCCGGAGCCATAGGACCAGATCTCCCGGCTCTCGGGGAAATGGACGATGTACTTGATGTCGTTGCAGGGCCAGGCGACGTCCTTCTCGCCCGCGGCCAGCGGCGCGCCCACCGAGTGCACGGCGGGAACAAAAAAGCCGTCCTCGCCAAGCTGGTCGAGGGCGGCTTTGCCCATCCGGGTCATGACGCGCATGGATACCGCTACATAGGCGCTGTCGGTGATCTCCACGCCCAGGGCGCTGATCGACGAGCCGAGCGGGCCCATGCAGAACGGCACCACATACAGGGTCCGCCCGCGCATGCAGCCGGCGAACAGGCCCATCAGGTCGCCGCGCATCTCGACGGGATCGAGCCAGTTATTGGTCGGCCCGGCGTCCTCGGGATCCTTCGAACAGATGAAGGTGCGGCTTTCGACGCGCGCGACGTCCTTCGGATCGGACAGGGCCAGGAAGGAATTGGGACGCTTTTCGGGGTTGAGCGGACGAAGCGTGCCCCCGGCGACCAGTTCGGAAGTGAGTCGCTCCCATTCCTCATCCGACCCGTCGCACCAGCAGACTCGGTCGGGTTGCGTGAGTTCAGCGATCTGACGAACCCACGCGACAAGCTTTCGATGCTTGGTCGGCGCCGGTTCCAGGCCGGCTATACTAGCTTTACTGTCGGCGGTGGTCACGGGATCTCCCTGGCCGGCTGCGTCGTTTGCGCCCCGAAGGACGCCTCCCCCAACAAATGCCTGACTGGGCGTCCGGCTGCAAGGATCGCGTAGGGTAAGACGCTTGAGCGGCCCCGTCGCCGCGTTTCAACTGAGAGGCGGAATCCGCGGCGCCCATTCGCGCGGCGTCAGGCAGACCCGGGGCGGCCATAGAGGCGAACCTTGAACGGACTCCACCAGAAGGTCTTGCCCAGCCCCCGCGCCGCGCGATCGAGGGTGAAGGCTCGGCGCGGCGCGCGAATGGCCCATTGCGCCAGCGCCAGCAGTCCGAAGATCGCCGCCTGCGCGATGCCCTGGATCATCCATCCGGCGACGCCGAGCCGATCGGGCGGAACCGCGTTGGCGCAATGGGTGGGCGCGCCCTGACCGTACACAAAGGCGCGGCGGATCGCATATCTGAGGGTGAGGCGATCGGGCGCCGGATCTTCCCAGACCCACGCCTCCGGCGCCCAGGCGATCCTCGCGCCCAGGGCCCGCATCTGGGAAAACAGCAGGTCGTCCTCGCCGCCGATATGGTTGCGCGCCTCGGCGAACGGATGCGGCAAGCCAGGCAGCGCCGCGCGCCGGACCAGGCTGTCGCCGCAGCCGTAATAATAGTTGATCGGCCCGGCGGCGGCCGGGTCCAGCCGCGAGAAGAAATGCTCCAGATAGCCGCGATGGGCGCCGGCGCTGTCCGGCACCCGCGCGCGGACCGGGCCGAACACCAGGTCCGCCTCGAACCGGGCCTGCGCGTCGAGCAGGCCGGCGAGCCAGCCGGGCGGCGCCTCTTCGTCGTCGTCCAGAAAGGCGATGAAGGTCCCGCGCGTCGCCGCGACGCCGGCGTTGCGCGCATTGGCGACCCCCGGCCGCGGCTCGTGGACATAGCGCAGCGCGAACGGCGCCTCGGCGGCCAGGGTCTCGGCCAGCGCGGCCGCGGAGCCCTGTTCGTCATTGTCGACCACGATCAATTCCAGGTTCTCCGGCGCGACGCCGCCCTGCTGGAAACAGGAGCGGACCGCGCGCGCCAGGGGCTCCGGCCGGCGTTGGGTGGGTATGACGATCGAAACGCCGACGCCCGTCATGCTCCTCCCCTACCCTCACGCCCTTCGGCAAATCTCGCGCGGGCCGCCCTAATCGCGGATCGCTTCCACCGGCGCCCATGAGCCCAGCCCGGCGAACACCGCCGCCGCGCCGATCCGGAACACGTTCAGCGGCACGATCCTTGTGGCGGCGCGTCCCAGGAACACCACCGGCACATTGGCAAGCATCATGCCGCTGATGGCGCCGGTCGCGACCAGGACAATATTATGGAACCGCATCGCCAGCATGATGGCCAAAAGCTGGGTCCGGTCGCCGATCTCGGCGAGCGCGGCCACGCAGGCTGAAATCAGGACTAATTCCAATGGTATCGCTTCCCCGGTTTCAGCGCCGATAACAAAGATTCCAGCGCGCGCCTACAGGCGGCCGCCGCCGCGAGCGCTTTATTCCCGCGGAACACTAATGGCGGCGCCGCCGGCCTTCAATCGGTCGAGCACGCCGTTGGCGCGCAGCAGGTAGCGCAGATCGATCACCGCCACCGCCTTGCCGGGGTGTTTGAGTTCGTCATCGATCGCGGCGGTGAAATCCGCCGTCCCGCGCTCCAGCACCGTGCTATAGCTGGACAGCAGCGCGGCGCAGCGATCCAGGATCGGCCCGGACCCGCCCGCGCGCGCGCCTTCCGCGTCGCCCCTGGCCCAGGCCTCCGCCGCCGACTTGGCATGAGCGCGCTCGAAATCGATCGCGTCGAGCTCGTCCGACAGGCAGGCGTTCTGCTGGTCCTTGGTCAGCCGCGTCAGCGAGGTGAACAGTTCGCCCAGGTGATAACTGGTCACCCGCTTGACCCGGACGTGATGGGCGTCGGCCATGTGCACCACCGTGCTGGCCGGCTTCTCGTTGGACAAGCCGGTCTTGCGGCGGAAATCCCCGATCAGCAGGAACCCCGCCGCCGCCGGTTTCCAGTGCGCATAGGCTTTCGGCCCGAGCCCCAGCGACTCGCGCTCGGCCACGAACCGCGCCCGCAGCGCCGGCGGCAGCCCGCCCTCCAGATCGCGGCCCAGCGGCTGGCGCACCGCCAGCGCCCGGATCGCGAAGCCCGCCGCCTCCAGGACCGGGATCCGCCCGGACGGCGGGACCAGCAGCGCGTCCGACTGGGCCAGGGCCCGTTCGAGCCGGTCGCTGTTCCAGGTCTGGACATGCGGCAGGGGCGTCAACCCGCCCAGGATGAACACCTCGGAATCGCCGCGCGACGCCTTCCAGATCGCGGGCCCGAGCAGCGGCGCGTTGACCACCAGCTCCGCGACCACGACGCTGTCGCCCTCCATCTGGGAGGGCGGCGGGCTGGGAGCGGGCGCCGCGGGCGACGGCGTTTGAGCCGACACCGGAACCCCGACGGCGAACGCGGCCAGAACGCCGGCGACAAGCCTGCTGATCAGAACCAAGGCCCACCTCCTCGCCGCGCTGGCGACTGTGCATGAGAAGTCGGCCAGATAAAGACTCCGGTGATCGGATGGATCGCCGGGACAAATTCCCCGGACAGGTGCGGACGTCCACTAATTCCGTCATGATCGGCCCCCGGGACGCGCCGCTGACGCGGCCCGCCCAAGGGCAGGCTCTTGTGCCGGTCACCCATGCCGTGATGTTTGATAACCTGTATTTCTAGCAGAATTGACGCCCGAACGTTCACGGCATGGGTCGCCGCGACAAGCGCGGCGATGACGGAAGGAAGGCGCCGGTCCAGGCGTGCGGGAGAGCGACATGACGGACAGCATCGATAATCCATCCGGCGCGGACGTCATGATCTATCACAATCCGAGCTGCGGCGCGTCGCGCAACGTGCTGGCGGCCATCCGCGCGAGCGGGCGCGAGCCGAAGGTCGTCGAATACCTGAAGGCCGGCTGGACCAAGCCCCAGTTGACCGGGCTCTTGAAAGCCATGGGCAAGAGCGCGCGGGACATCCTGCGCGTGCGCGGCACATCGGCCAAGGCGCGCGGCCTGACCCTGCTGACCACCACCGAAGCGGCGATTATCGAGGCGATGATCGCCGAGCCGATCCTGGTCGAACGGCCGATCGTGGCGACATCAAAGGGGGCGGCGCTGTGCCGTCCAGCCTCCCAGCTCGATGCGCTGCTCTGACGGCAAGCTCTAAACGAAACGGCCGGCGCGCCGTATCCGGCGACCGGCCGCGCGTGGAGAATTCCGGGCCTATTTGGCCATGTGGTGATGCATCATCATATGGTGATGCTTCATCATGTGGTGGTGCATCATCATGTGGTGATGATGCATCATCATGTGATGGCTTTCCGGGGGATTGGGGATCGGTTGCATGTCGGCGGCGGCGACGCCGGCGGACAGCAGAACCGCCGCGGCGGCGGTGAAGGTGAGCATAGCCAGTTTCATGGGAGACATCCTCTCAGGGGACTCATGATCGATCCCTTGCTTCCGGAGATTGGCGCCAGGGCCAAACTTTGGAAATAGAGCCGATAGGGTCGCTTGTTTTCCCGTTGGCACTGTTGCGCCCTTACCGCGCATCACGGGGTGATGCCGCCCCAAAGCGTGTCTATAAGGACCTCTATTTCTTAGCTTTTTCGGAGTTCCGCCATTCCCGACGCCGTCTACGCCCGGCCGCTCCCCGACCTGATCGACACCCCCGCCGACGCCGTTGAGCTCTCGCCCCTGACGCCGGGCGCCGCAGCCTTGGAGGAGCAGGCCGATTCGACCTTCGACCGGATCACCATCCTGGCGCCGGGCGGCGTGCTGGAGCGGCGCTATGTGCTCGCCCAAGCGCTGCGCGTCCTGAAGCCCGGCGGTCGGCTGACCGCTCTGGCGGCCAAGGACAAGGGCGGCGCGCGCCTGGCCGCCGAACTCGCCGGCTTCGGCTGCGCGGTCATCGAAAGCGCGCGCCGGCATCATCGATTCTGCGACGTCGCGAGGCCGGCGGCGCCGGAAGGCCTGGACGCCGCCATCGCCGCGGGCGGACCACAAAGGGCGCCGCAACTCGACCTCTGGAGCCAACCCGGCGTCTTTAGCTGGGATCGTCCGGACCCGGGCAGCCGGCTGCTGCTGAAACACCTGCCGCCGCTGGCCGGCGTCGGCGCGGACTTCGGCTGCGGCGTCGGCCTCCTGGCCCGCGCCGTGCTGCAAGATCCCGCCGTGGAGCGCCTGGCCCTGATCGACAACGACCGCCGGGCCATCGACGCGGCCCGCCGCAATATCGACGATCCCCGCGCCCACTTCGCCTGGCGCGACCTGCGCGCGGGCCTGGACGATCTGGCGAGCCTGGATTTCGTGGTGATGAATCCGCCGTTCCACGACCGGGGCGTCGAGGATCATGGCCTGGGCGCCGCCTTCATCAAGCGCGCCGCCGAAGCGCTGAAACCGAAGGGCGTCTGCTGGCTGGTCGCCAACCGGCATCTGCCCTACGAGGCGCTGCTGACCCCGCTGTTCCCCCGCGCCCGCCAGGTGGTCCAGGCCGAGGGCTACAAAGTCTATGAGGCCCGCCGGTGAGCAAGCCGCCGACCGCCCGGCTGGACCGCCTGCTCGCCAATCTGGGCTATGGCTCCCGCCGCACCGTCCAGGGCCTGGTCGCCGACGGCGAGGTCACGCTCGACGGCGCCGTGCTCGGCAAGGCCGACCAACGGATCGCGGTCACGCCGGACCTGGCCCAGCGGATGCGGGTCGAGGGCGAGCCGCTCGATCCGCCCTCCCCGTTCACCCTGATCATGAACAAGCCCCTGGGCCTGGTCTGTTCGCACACCGAACCGGGGCGCGGCGTCTATGAGCTCCTGCCCGCGCGATGGCGCCGCCGTGATCCGGCCCTCTCAAGCATCGGCCGGCTGGACCTGGACACCTCCGGCCTCCTGCTGCTGACCGACGACGGCGGCCTGTTGCACCGGATCATCTCGCCGAAGACCCACCTGCCGAAGCGCTATCATTTCACCCTCGCCCGCCCCCCGCGCGGCGACGAGGCCGAGTTGTTCGCCAGCGGAACCCTGATGCTGGAGGGCGAGGCCAAGCCGCTGGCGCCGGCCGTGCTGGAGGTTCAGGGCGCGACCACCGGCTGGCTGACCATCACCGAGGGCCGCTATCACCAGGTCCGCCGGATGTTCGCCGCGGCCGACAATCATGTCGTCGCCCTGCACCGCGACCGGATCGGCGATCTGGACCTGCCGCCGGACCTCGCTGCGGGCGGTTTTCGGCCGCTGTCCGAGGCCGAACTGGCCCAGGTGTTCGCGAACCGCGCCTGACCCACCGGCGGCAAGCCGTGAGGCGCCTGACACCGCGCCCCGGTTATCCTTCGGCGGCCTTGCCCGCGCTCGGCATGAGCCTGGCCCGAAGCCAGTTCCGCGCCGGCGCGTCGTATTGCTTGTCCAGCCTCCAGGCCAGGATCAGCAGGAACGCCAGGAACGCCGGTCCGGTCAGCCACGGAATCAGGTCGTCGGCGTCCCAGTCGATCCGGTCCAATCCCTCCCGCGCCAGCACGGCCAGGGGCTGGTGCAGAAGATAGACCGCATAGGACATCAGCCCGATGAAGCTGAACACCCGGCCACTGATCGCCGAGGGTTCGAACCGTCCGGCGACCAGGACCAGGGCGGGGAAACCGACCAGCACCAGGGCCAGTTGATAGCCGCCCGCCGCCCACGCCGCCGGCTGGAATCCAAGGGCGACCGCCAGCAGCGCCATCAGCGCCCAGGCGATCCATTCCGAACGTCGCTCACCCTCCCCCGCGACCCGGAACAGCAGCACGCCGGCGAAGAACGAAAACCCGACCCGCGCCAGCGCCGCCCATTGGTCGGTCGGATTGAAGCCGACATCCAAGGTCCCATAGCGCCATTCCGCGAACACCACGCCCGCGCCGCAGACCACGATCGTCGCGATCAGCGCCCAGAGGTTCATGAACCGGATCGCCAGGGCATAGGCCAGATTGGCGACCAGTTCCCACAGCAAGGTCCAGGTCGGCCCGTCCAGCGACGATCCATTGGCGGCCAGGCCCGGGAACAGCGGGATCATGAACAGTCCCGTCGCGGCGGCCTCGGCGACCCGGGGCAAGCTCCACCACCCCTCGGGATCGGTGACCGAGGCGATGATCGCCGGCGCCAGGCCGATCGCGAGCCCCAGCAGATAAAGCGGATAGAGCCGGATCAGACGGGTGAGCATGAAGCGGCCGGCGAAGCCGCCGCGCGCCAGCCGCTCCCCGTAGGCGTGGGCGACGACAAACCCGCTGACCAGATAGAACAGGTCCACCGCCAGGAAGCTTTCCGGGACCCGAACCCCGCCGAACAGTTCCGGCGCGTGGCGCATAACGATCAGCGCCGCGCCGACCCCGCGTAGCCCTTCGATGGTCCGATAATGCCGCCGTGACTGCAGGATCCTGGCTCCCCGAATCGCGAAGCACGCGATTTTGAGCAGCTTTATCCAATTCCGGCGCGTTCGTCAGACCGCCACGGCCCGGGTTCTGGTCCCAGGCCTGGAACGCTTGAACGCCAACGGAGACCATGGGCCAGGCCCGCCGACGTCGTCGGGCCGCGCGTCCGGCCAGCGGCGCCGTCAGAAAACCTAACAAGCCGCGCAACGCTTTTTTATTGAAGGCGGCAAGCTTGTGCTCCATTAGTCTATAAATTCTATAGTTATTGGGGGTAATATGATTCAATCCGTCTCGAGGCGCGCGCGGATCTCCGGCCTGGCGTTGTTGCTGGCCGGCGTATCCAGCGTCGCCATGGCCCAGACCAACGGCGCGGCGCCGAGCCCCGCCAGCGATGCGCGCGACGCCCGCATCGAACAGCTCGAGGCCGAGGTCCACGCCTTGGCCGACGAGGTCCACGAACTGAAGCAGACCCAAATCCAGACCATCGCCAACGAGCCGAGCCACGCCCTGCCCGCCGCCCGCGCGACCATCGACCTCGGCAAGCCGGCGATCGTCTCGGCGGACGGCAGGTTTTCGGCGAACTTCCACGTCATCATGCAGCTCGACGCGGCTCAATATGACCAGCCGTCGGCGGGTCCGATCACCAGCGACTTCCGCCGCGACGGCCCGGCGCTGGGCGCCACGGCCACCAATGTCGATCTGGCCCACGCGCGCCAACTGAAGGACGGCGACGATTTCCGCCGCGCCAGGATCGGCGTCGACGGCGTCACCTTCGGCGATTGGGATTATCGCCTGGTTCTGGATTTCGGCGGCACCGGCGTGGAAAACACCGGCCAGCTCTATGAAACCTGGATCCAGTATTCGGGCCTGAAGCCGTTCCACTTCCGCGTCGGCGCCTTCCCGCCCCAGATCGGCATGGAGGACCAGAGCTCGCCCACCGCGCTCCCGTTCCTGGAGCGCACGGCCTCATCCGATCTGTCGCGCAGCCTCGCCGCCGGCGAGACGCGCACCGCCGCCGAGGTCTTCGGTAACGGCGAGCACTGGCTGGCGTCCGCGGCCCTGACCGGCCGAACCATCGGGGTCATCAGCACCGCCACGGGCACGGCCACGCCGCAGACCTATAGCGATCAGCTCGGCTTTGTCGGCCGACTGGCGACCACGACCACCTTTGGATCGGGCTGGCGGGTGCATGCCGGCGTCCACGGCAGCTACGTGTTCCGCCCCGCCGACACGACCGGCCCGGCGGCCAATGGCGCCACCCCGATCACTGGCGAGGTCATCGCCCTGAACGGCACGCCTGAACTGCGGGTCGACGCCACCAAGCTGATCAATACAGGCAATATCGACGCCCGGCACGCCGACTCCGTCGGCGCCGAATTCGGCCTCCAGAGGCGCAACCTGCTGCTCCAGGCCGAATACGAGAACTTCGGCGTCGACCGCTCCGACCACATCGCGAGCCCGGACTTCTATGGTTACTATGTGGAGGGCGTCTGGAACATCACGGGCGAGAGCCGCACCTATAACGCCTCCACCGGCGCCTTCGACGCGCCGCCCATCCCCCACCCCTTCAGCTTGCACGGCCCGGGCTGGGGCGCCTTCGAGCTGGGCGTGCGCTATTCGGAACTGAACCTGAACTATCAGCCGGGCGCGCTTGGAACCCTGCAGACCGGCTCCTCGATCCGCGGCGGCGACGAGACCAATTTCACCGTGGGCCTGAACTGGTACCCGAACAGTGTTGTGCGCTTCATGTTCGACTACGCCCACGTCCGCATCGACCGTCTGAACCCGGCGACCTCGGCCACGGCCGCCAGCACGATCTGGTTCGCCCCGATCGGCGCCCAGATCGGCCAGAGCTACGATGTGTTCTCGATGCGCTCGCAGTTCGCTTTCTAGCCGCGGCTCGGCACGGGATCTGTTCCGCCATCGCCACCCGTCGTGGCGGTGGCGGCGTCACCGTATCCATTAGCTTTCCGGCGAAGCCCCGATAACGTCGCCGTGTGAATTCCCGGCGGTCTTTGCGCAATGCTTTCACCAGGCGTAGTATTCATGTGGATTGTTGGGCTTCGGGGGTGAGAACGAAAAATTAGCCGTGAAAGCCACGGCAAGGGAGAGTAGCCATGACCACGCTTCAATTCAGCTTGACGCCCACCGCCGGGCACGCGGCCCATGTCCGGCGGATCAATGAAGGCGATCTGAACTGGGCCTTGGCCGAGGGATGGAAGGACTTCAAGGCGAAGCGCGGCGAGCTGGTCTTTCTGGCGCTCATCTATCCCATCGTCGGGTTCATCGCGGCGGCGGTCGCGTTCAACGGCCGGCTGCTGCCGATGTTCTTCCCGCTCGTGGCGGGCCTCTCGATCCTCGGCCCCGCGGTCGCGTCGGGCTTCTATGAGCTGGCCCGCAGGCGCGAGGCTGGGCTGGAATCAGGGTGGATCCATTTTCTGGATCCCTTGAGCGGCCGTAGCCGGACGCCGCTGGCCGTGCTGACGGCCGGCCTGGCCATCCTGTTCCTCGCCTGGCTGGCGGTCGCCTCGCTGATCTACGCCGCGACGCTCGGCGCCGATCATCCGGCGGGCGCGGCTGATTTCTTCGGCCGCCTGTTCACCACGCCGGAAGGCTGGACCTTGATCGTGGCCGGCAACCTCGCCGGCTTGACCTTCGCGGTCCTGACGCTCGTTCTTTCGCTCGTCTCCTTCCCGATGGTGGTGGACAAGCCGGTTGACGCGGGCGCGGCGATCCTGACCTCGATCCACGCCGCCCTCGAAAACCCTCGTGCTTCCGCGATGTGGGGCCTGCGCGTCGCGGGCCTGCTGGTCCTGGGATCGCTGCCGATGTTCGTCGGCCTGGCCGTCGTCCTGCCGGTGCTGGGCTATGCGACCTGGCATCTGTACACGCGCCTGATCGAACGCTAAGCGGCCAGACGTCGGCGTCGTTCAAGTCGACCGCTATTTCGTGCGGTGTTACCGTAATCCCAGAGAGCGCCATTGAAATAGGGAGAACGACCGTGGACGTGACCAATGCTGTGACCGCCAACGCCGAGCAGTTCGAGGCCTTCTTCGAGGCGCCCGACGATGGCCCGTTCGTTATGGTCAACCTGCTGAAATTCAAGCCGAGGGCTGAATATGTCGACGGTAAGGATGCAACGATTTCCGGTGCGGATGCCTACGCGCGGTATGGGGCCGCGGTAACCCAGATGATCCAAGCCCTAGGAGGCCGCGTTGTCTACGGCGGTCAGGTGACTAGCCTGATGCTAGGTGAAGTTGGCGAACTCTGGGATAGTATCGGCCTTGTCGAGTATCCTTCGTTGGCCGCGTTTCGGGCGATGGTCACTTCGCCCGAATATGCGGCGATCTCACACCATCGGACCGCGGGCCTGGCCGGCCAACTCAACATTCGGACCAAGCAGGGCGGCCGTCTGTAGTTCGCCCCTCTGGGTAGGTGGCATTACGGTGACACTGTATGAAATGAGTCATTCGCCTGTTGGTCGTCATCGGCCTTCGCTCGCGCGGCTATCAGCGATAATTCATACAGTGTCACCATAATCGGACTCTGCCTCGCCGCCGTCCTCGCCTTCTGGATCAAATGAGTCCAGACCCTAGACCCAATGCATCAGAGCATCTTCCGACGACGAACCGGTGTCCACTTCGTCGGAAAATGCTTTAGATCGACGCGACCGGGGCATTGGCGGCTGGCGCGTCTCCATTGGTCGGCGCTTGCGGGAGGTTGCGTCGAAAGAGCGCGAACAGGCGCTCCCAGGCCCGGAACGCCGAGCGTTCGTGGTAAGCGTCCCGGCCTGCGATGGTGAAGCCGTGGTGCGCTTCACTGTAGATTTCGAGACGACGCCGGACACCGGCCTGGGCGAGCGCCTCATCGAGGTCGGTCAGTTGCTGGGCGGGCACATACTTATCGGTCCCAGCGTGAGCCACATAGACTTCAGCCCGTATCTTATCGGCGTGTCGGTGAATTGACTCCGGGGTATCGACCACAAAGCCGCCCCCGTGGAAGGACGCCGCCGCGGCGATCCGCTCCGGAACATGGGCGGCCATGCCCAGGGCGAGCCGACCGCCGAGACAATAGCCGTACGCCCCCGCCGGGCCGCGCAGCGCGGGTGCGTAGTCTCCAAGCCAATCCAGCAATGCGCGCGTGTCGCTCGCGCACTCCATCAGGGTGAAGCTCTTATTGAGCTCCCACATCAGCTTGCGCTCGTCGTCATACTCCTTCTTGTCGGAGTCGATCCGATCAGGGTTGAGATCAACGCTGCGGAACTTGCGATAGTACATATTGGGGGTGGCGACACAGTAGCCGGCGGCCGCCAACCGGCGGGGCATGTCAAGGAAGTCTGGCCGCACGCCGCAGGAATCCATGAAGCAAATCGCGACTGGAAACGGACCACCATCTTCCGGGTGCATCACCACAGTGTTCATCGTTCCGGCAGGTGTTGGGACATCGATTTCAAGCTCGATCATGTCGACAGGTCTCCTCCAAGGGGCCCATCGATCGCGCGGGCCTTTATGACAGGGGAAATCCATACTTGTTGATTGTCAAACAGTTAATTCAAGCGAGCGGAGCAGCGGCGGCTGGTGGTCTCGGTCGCTGAGAAGCTCGGAATTATGGTGACATTTTGCGAAACAGGCGCCGCCGCCCGCGATCCAACGCGGCTCCACGGCGCGATTTCGCTATGCCGAACGGCGCCCTTCATGATGGTGTCGGCCGTCGAGGCCGCGCGTGGCCAAGACCCAGAATGTCACCTCATCGCCTACGGGAGACTTGTATGTACATCGCCATGAACCGCTTCAAGGTCCGGCCCGAGGAGCAGGAGGCGTTCGCCAACCGTTGGCTGGAGCGGGATGTTTATCTGAAGACCGTGCCGGGATTCGTCGCCTTCCACCTGCTCAAGGGCCCCGAACGTGACGACCACGTGCTTTACGCCTCGCATACCGTCTGGCGCTCCCATGCCGATTTCGAAGGCTGGACCCGCTCCGAACAATTCCGCGCCGCCCACGCCGGCGCGGGTTCGGGCCGCTCCCTGACCTTGACCCATCCGGAATTCGAGGGCTTCGCCGTGTTGCAGGAGGTCGTGGCCGACGCGCCGGAGACGCCTCCCGTGATAGGCGAGGCGTCCTGAGGGCGAGAACGCGACGCCGTACGCAATGAGCGCCGCTGGCCGTCGTGTTCGCCTTGGCGAGGCTTTGGCGCGCCAAGCCAGGGCGGCCGCCCGCCTCAATGGGTCACAACCCCAGCGTCTCCGTTATCCTGTCCGACAACGTCCGCTCCCGGGACAGGATCTTGTGCAGGCTGTTGATCCGCTCGCGCAGCCGCGCCGCGGCGGGGCGGGCGGCGAACGGCGAGAAAGCGACGGCGATGCCGAACTTGGCCTCCGTGCCAAGCTCGTCGACCGTGATGTCGCCGGAGATCCAATTGGCCAGCACGCCGCCGAAAATCTGGATAACCAGGGCGCCCAGGACGGCGGGGTCCACGTCCGGCTTCAGCAGGCCCGCGGCCTGCGCGGCGACGATCATCGAGCGCCAGAAGCGAAGACGCGGCTCTCTGAGGACGACGCGGAGGACCGGATCGACAGCGTTGCCCTGCGAGCGCAACATCGTCGCCCGATAGAAATCCGGGTCGGCGCGGTAAAGCTCGACGGCAATGTCGATGGAATCGAAGACGCGCTCCAATTCGTCCCGCGAGGGCGCATCGGCCACCATGCGTTGGTATTTCAGGAGGTCGAGGTCGAACACCAGGGCCAGCACGGCCTGTTTCGACCCGAACAGATTGTAGACCGTCGACAGGCTGACGCCGGCCCGCGCGGCGAGCATCTTCATCGACAGATCTTCGATGCCAACCTCGCGCAGCAGGGCGTAGGCCGCCTCGACAACGCGGAGCCGCCGGCCACTCTTGGCCTGCTCCCGCCGCGTCGTTTCCGGCGCGGGTCCCCCTAGAATCGGCCCCGTTTGCAGCATCATGCCTCCAGTTTCGCCTCTTAAGGCGCATCGGCGGCCCTGTCCATATTGGAGCACATTCCAGAACGTAAGCGGAAAAAATAAGAATCTATTCCAATTTTATCGGCGGCCGCTTTGGTTAGCCGAGGGGGCCGATGGGCCGCTCGCCTATGGTTCGGACCGCCTGCATCACGCGGTCGTCTTCGTAGTCGGGCGCCGCAGGCGTCTGTAGGCAGACTGGGCGACCCAAGGGACATCGCCTCCATGGTGACGATGCTGGCGAGCCCGCTCTCCGGCGTTGTCAATGGCGCCGAAATCCACGTCGACGGGGGAAGCGGCGTCTGAGAGGGGGCGGAACAGACCAGGCATAGCCTTGTCGACGCAGCAAAAACGCCCTCAATAGAGCAATGTCGAATCAACTACGCGTCTCCCGCCGCAGCCAGGCCGAGGTCAAGGCAGCGATACTCAGCGCGGCGACGGCCCTATTCGCCGAACGCGGGTATGCGAACGCGACGACCCGCGCGATCGCACAGGCGGCGGACGCCAGCGAGGTCCTGATCTTCAGGTATTTCCATTCGAAAGCCGAACTGTTCGAACAAGCCATCTCCGCGCCGTTCGACGCGCTGATGGACGAGGCATGGCGGCTGATGGGACATGGAGAACGGGTGGATGGCGTTGAGTACAGCCGGACGTTTGTTCCCCGGCTGTTCGACACCCTGGACCAGGACCGGCGCCTGATCCTCGCGCTTATCACCACGCGCGCCTATGAGGCCGCGCCGGATGAGGGTGACGATAAGCCGAGGGGGCTGCGCCGCTATTTTCAGCGGGCCGAGGAGAGCATCGCGCGCTTTTACGAGGAAGAGGGGATTCAGACGGGGGTGAAGCCGGCCTTCGCCGCCAGGCTGGCCTTTTCCTCCGTGGTCTCCGCGGTCCTGCTCAACGACTGGCTGTTCGACGACGCGGGGGACAGGGAGCAGGTCGTGGAGTCGGTGACGGAGTTCGTCACCAAGGCTCTCTATGGACCACCCCTCGGGGCCGCCGCCGCCCCGCCCTCCCGCTATCGACGGCGGAAGCGGCTCCGCGTCGCTGGCGCGACCTATAGGCGCCGCCGCTAAGGACATCGCACCCCTGCCCTTTCCGTCTTCCGCGCCGCTCACTGTCCCGGTTGTCGTGTCGCTGCGCCCGGTCGTTGGACAGCGCTTGCCGTACGGATGCCTTGTCACTGCCCCATCCATAGCGGCGGACGGATTTCCGCGATCGATGCAAAGAGTCTGGCGTTGTCCGACGAGCTAAAATACAAACCCGCGAAGGTGGAACCTCAAGCGGTTCAGCGGGCGCGTTGGCCAACGGCGGCGGTCGCCCGCGTGACAGGACAACGGCAACCGGTTCAGCAAGCCCTGGCTCGCGTCGTCCGGCGCGATCATGGGAGGAGGACGCTATGACTGGGCCAGTCGAAGGACCGACACTCGCTGAGGTCGTTTCAAGCTACGGCGATATCGAGTCCAAGCCGCTGTCACGCATCCAGGCGTTCACAGCCAAGGCGATGAGCCGCAATTGGTCGACCATTCCACACGTCACCCACTTCGACAGCATGGACATGACCGCGCTGGAGGCGGCCCGGCGGCGCGCGAACGCCGACCGGGCGCCGGAGGATCGTCTTTCTCCCCTGGCCTATCTGCTCAAGGCGGTGGCCGGCGTGCTCGAGGAAATACCCCGGTTCAACGCGGCTCTTGACCCGGCGGCGAACACGCTCCTGCTCCGCAAGTACGTCAACCTCGGCGTGGCGATCGATACGCCGGCCGGACTGGTGGTGGGCGTGGTGCGCGGCTGCGACAAACTCTCGATCGGCGAGCTGTCGGCTCAAACCAAGGCCCTTGGCGAGAAGGCGCGCTCGAAGGGCCTCAGCCTGACGGAGATGTCCGGGGCGGGCTTCACGGTGAGCTCGCTCGGCAATCTCGGCGGGGACGGCTTCACGCCGATCATCAACGCTCCGGAAGTCGCCATTCTCGGCGTGAGCAGGATGAACGAAGCGCCGCGGCGGGCCGAGGATGGCGGGCTGGAATGGCGAAGCCTCCTTCCCGTCTGCCTCAGCTACGATCACCGCGCCGTAAATGGCGCGGACGCCGGACGCTTCATGCAGGCGCTGCAGGCCCAGGTGGACCGGCTGGCCACGGACTAAGCCGACGGCCCCGCTAGCCCTTCGGCATGCCGAGCCCGCGCTCGGCGATGATGTTGCGCATGATCTCGTTGGTCCCGCCGCCGATCGTCAGCGAGAAGGAATTCAGATAGACGTGATGTGGGCCGGCGCTCAGGTCGTCGCCATCATCGTCCTCCAGGATGGCGTCCGGCCCCGCGGCCTCGCTACGAATCCTCGAGTCGGAAGGCCTGATCAGCGTCTCGCGGGGCGCCGGCGGCGGCGCCCGGGTGAACGCGCCTTCGGGCGACCTGCTCATGCGGACGGCGGGCCTGGCGCTCCAGACCAAGGGGGCGACGATCCGCGACATCTACGAGGCGCGCTCCCTGATCGAGCCGCCCGCCGCGCGCATAGCGGCTGAACGCCGCGGCAAGAAGGCGGCGGCGGCGCTTCGCGAGCCCATGGTGGGGGAATGGGCCACGGAACGGGATGAGCAAAACCCATCTTGGGTGGGGGCGTGCTTCCGAGACCGCCCTACCCCGCCTTGGCCCGCCTTGGCCCGCGCCTCCCCTGCTAGGCCGAGGAATTCCCGTCGGGCCCTTTCCCGGCTGGACAAATATTAGAATTAATTCCAATATTTTATGGTGACTTTGGATTCGCTTCCAGAATTTTTCAAGATCGACGATCCGGCGCGGGCCGCGGCCGCCATTAATGATTCTTTGACTATGTCGAGCGGATGAACCTCGTCCCGGAGGCGTCTCCACGGCGGCGCCCAGGTCAAGGTGCTTGCGTCTAATTCCCAAGCCGCTATTCGACCAACCTCGAGGTCTTCGACGCGGTGGCCGAACGCCGCTCGACGGGCGGGGCCTCATTGGAAATGGCTTGAGAGCGAGGATGAGAGCATTGTCGATCCAACCGGGATGGATGCGCGAATGACGCCGGTTCTATCGGGCGTTCGCGTCCTCGATTTCGGCCGGTACATCGCCGGGCCCTACTGCGCGGCATTGCTTGCCGAGTTCGGCGCGGACGTCATCCGCATCGAGCGGCGCTCCGGCGGCGAAGATCGCTTTCAGGCGCCGATCACGCCGTCCGGCGCCGGCGGCCTGCTTATGCAGATGAACCGCAACAAGCGCGGAATCACCTTGGACCCGATGAAGCCTGGCGCCGAGGACGTCATGCGCCGGCTGGTCAAGACCGCCGACGTCGTCGTGGCCAATCTTCCGCCGCAGACCCTCGCGGCCATGAAACTCGACTATGATAGCCTCAAGGCGATCAAGCCCGACATCATCCTGACCCTGGCGACAGCCTATGGCCGCGGCGGCCCCTACAGCGACCGCGTCGGCTTCGACGGTATTGGCCAGGCCATGTCCGGGGCGGCGTACATGACGTCGGAAGCCGAGGGCGAGCGGCCATTTGTGTTTAAAGCGCAGTGGGTTGACTTTGGCACCGCGTTGCATTGCGCCTTCGGCACGGCGCTCGCCTTGATGGCGAAGCAGCAGACCGGCGTCGGCCAGGTGGTCGAAGGCTCGCTGCTGGGCACGGCGATATCGGCCACCAACGCCACGCTGATCGAGCAGGCCATGCTCGGCCTCGATCGCAAGCCGAGCGGCAACCGCGCTCAAACCGCCGCGCCCGCCGATATTTTTCAGGCCAGCGACGGGTGGGTCCTGGTTCAGGTCGTAGGGCAACCGCTGTTCGCGCGCTGGGCCAAGCTGATGGGCGAGAGCCACTGGTTGGACGACCCGCGCTATAAAGACGACATCTCGCGTGGCGAGAACGCGGCTGATCTGTGTGAGCGGATGGCGCGTTGGTGCGCCGAACGCACCTCGGGCGAAGCCTTGGAGATTCTCAGGCAGGCGATGATCCCGGCGGCGCCGGTGATGACGCCCCAGCAGGCCCTGGACGATCCGCATATCCAGGCGATGGGCTTTTTCCAGGGTGTCGAGTATCCGGGCCTGACCAAGCCGGCCCCCATCGCCCGCGTCGCGGTGGGCCTGTCCGAAACCCCCGGATCGATTGTGCGTCGCGCCCCGACGCTGGGCGAGGACACCGACGCGGTGATGATGGAACTGGGCTATGACGCCGATGAGATCAGGGATCTCAGGGCCCGCGCGATCATCTGACCGCGGCCCGGCGCAGGAGATACCGCTTCTCCGCGGGCGCCAGCCGCCGGTTGATCCCCACCCAGATCGCGCCCATCCGCATGGCGGCGGAGAACGCCAATACGATCTCCGGGTGATTGCCGGCGCTCGCCGCCACCCGATCGCCGGGCCGAAGGCCCAACCGCCAAAGGAAGGCCGCCGCCGCGTTCACGGCTTGATCGAACTCGCCGAAGGTGTAGCGGCCATGGCGGCCCGCCAGCGCCTCCGCATCGGGCCGGGTCGCGGCCGCCGCTTCTCGAGGAAGGCGCGCGCCTTCGCGCGCGCCGGGGTGGCTACGATGGCGCTTCGGCTCTTATGGCGCATCGGCAACCCTGTCCATATTGGAATACATTCCAGAAGGTGAGTTGACAAAACCAGAATCCATTCCAATCTGATCGGGAACCTCACGACAGAGGAGACTAGGCGCCAGGGAGATGTGCCGGATGGCGGATGACGAATCGATCTGGCCCGCGGCGGAACTGGCCGCGGCCAAGGCGCGGCTGAAGCAAGAGGGATGGTGTGTCCTGCCCGGCGTGTTGGACCCGGTGCGCAACCAGGAAGTCCTGGACCGTCTCTGGGCGTCGGCCCGGGCGTTCGAACGCGCCGGCGGCCCCACCTACATACCCACGCTGGATCCGAACGCCAGCAACGTCCGGGTGTTCCACCTGCTTGAGCTGGACGTCATCTTCCGCGAGTTGATCCAGCATCCGCTCGCCGTCGAGATGGTGCGCGAGGTGGTGGGAACGGAGTTCCTGATCTCCAATTTCACCGCCAACATCGCCCGACCGGGGTCGAAGTCGATGGGGCTGCACTCCGACCAGTCGCTGGTCGTGCCGGAGCCGTGGCTGCAGCCTTGGGCGGTCAACATCATCTGGTGCCTGACCGATGTCTATTTAGAGAACGGCGCCACCCTCTATGTGCCCGGCAGTCATCTCTGGCGGACCCGCGCCGAGATGCCCGCCGACGCCGACAAGCGGCTCAAGCCTTTCGAGGCCAAGGCCGGCTCGGTCGTCGTGATGGAGGGGCGCATGTGGCATACTTCAGGGGCCAACATCACCGCCGATCAGGATCGGGCGATGATGTTCGGCTATTACACCGCCCCCTTCCTGCGGCCCCAGGTGAACTGGAGCGCCCTGCTCTCGAACGAAACGAAGGCCACGCTGAGCCCGCGGATGCATGCTTGGCTGGGGCTGGGCGTCGCCGCCAACCCCGGCGTGGCCGCCGACCTGCGCCACCTCGAAGACCAGTTCCCCGATCGCAAGAACCGTCATATTCCTTGAAGCTCAAGTCGCGGCTAAGCGGCCGGCAGGTTCGCCATCTATCGTGGAGCGGGCCGCCGGCCTTCTCGAAGATCGACCTGGTGTCCAAAGGGATGTTGACACTCTCTGGCAGCATTTATTATCACTTCTTGACCAAGGAAGAGATGCTTCACGAGGTCATTCGAGACGCCTTATTCAGGATGCGCGACAATACCGCCAGGATCGCCGGTTCGAACTCCAACGCGGAACACAAGATGATCGCTTTCATCCTCCTGTCGCTGCAGGAGATGATCAGTGACCAGCATGCCCATGCGATCCTTTATAATGAGCGGAAGCTTTTCAGGCGCCGCCCCGAATTCGATTATGTCGCGGAAGCCAAGTCGGATATGTTTAGTATCTGGGCACGGGTGCTGCGCGAGGGCGTTGAAGCCGGCCTGTTCAAGCCCGACACAGACGTCTTTCTCACGATTTCAACCGTCCTTCGGATGTTGAATACCTGCGTTGACTGGTTTCGGCACGGCGACGGCGTTTCAAACGAAATGCATCGCCATAATTTTCATGAGGTTGTCGACTTCAACCTCGACTTCATATTGAGCGCGCTTCGTGATCCGGCTCGGGTTGGCGCGCCCATTCCGCGCGCCAAATGCGAGGAACTCGCCTATGCTTAGGCTCAACGGATGCTGACGCGTCCTGCTGGACGCTAGCTGCTCCCTATCGGGGAGCAGGCGCGAAGCGACTAGGCCGCTCGGGCGCGGCGGCAAGGCCCCACGAGATGCGCCGTTGACCCAGCCAAGAGCCGGCGCCACGCTTGAGCAAGCGCTTTCTTGTTCCACCCGCGCGCCGAGCTGAACCCATGCAAGACGAACCCAAACCACGCCTCCGGCGCGCGCGGCCCCTCTAGGGGCCTACCGGCGGGCGATCCGGATCACGGCCGATCTCGGCTCGGCGACCGCCGAGATGGAAGACGACGTTCATCACTTCAAGGTTGAGTTGCGGCACGCGCGGGAGGTGATTACCGGCGTCGAGGCGGCCGCGTGGCGCACGCGGCTCATGGGCGAGGCCGGCTGGCCGCTATTCATCTGTGACCTCAACGGCGAACGGCTCGGTTTGGCGGCGGCGCTCGATGATCGCGAGGTGGGCTCGCTCATCCACTGTGCGGGCCTCTCCCCCAGCATGGCCGAGCTGGACCGGATCCTGGACGTCAACCTCGCCGCCACCATGAGGCTGGTGGACACCGCCCGCCCGCGAATGGCGGAAGGCGCCGCCGCCGTGCTGTTCTCCTCCCTCGCCGGGCACATGCTGGGAACGGCGCTCGACGAGCCTATCTCCAAGGTTACGACGCCGGAGGCCGTAGCGTCCCTGTCCGCATACACGCCCGACACCGGGGCGGCCTATTCCGTCTCCAAACGCGGCGTCGTGCTGCTGGTCCGGCGGGAGGCCCTGGGCTTCGGTCGCCGGGGCGCACGGATCGTTTCGCTTTCTCCCGGCTGCATAGATACGCCGATGGGGCGGGCCGAGATGGAGACGCAGCCCATTATGAAAGTCATGATCGACAATTCGGCGCTGCCGCGGCTGGCGCGGCCGGAAGAGGTGGCCGCGGTGGCGGTCTTCCTCTGCTCCACGACCGCCAGCTTCGTGACCGGAACTGACTTTTTGGTGGACGGCGGGGTGGTTGGGGGCAGCGCTCCGCCGCGCAGAGCCTAGAGCTAAGCCGGCCAGAGAACGCTTTGCAGGCCATGGACGGCCTGAATCGTCAGGGAAGGATCGGTAGGCCCGGCTGGATGCCCTCGGTCGAAGCAGTAGCCGTTGAAACACAAGGGATTTCAGCTCACCTGTAATGACTCGCATAGCACCTTCGGTGTAACAAACAACTCTGCGTCGTGACGGGTGGACTCCACCGCGTGAGGCGCCAACCTGCACCGCATGGCTATGACCGAGTCGAATAAAGCCGAGCGCGTGTCGGCGCTCGTCATCAAGCGCCTTACAGGCGAGCTCACGGCGCTTATTGGCGACCCCAACGCAACCCGAAGGCGGGCAGAGGAACTTCGCGCCCAAGTACCCGCAGATGCCCTTGCACTGCTGGACGGCGTTCAAGCTGCCCCCGTTTCGTACCGCGACGGCATCCTAATTCAGCTCGCCTATGGGGTGGAGGTCGGTGCCGGGTTCGACCACACGCACAAGGGTGATGGCGGCCGGGCCGTCGCCGGCGCGCTGGGCTCCTTCAACGCCGCTCAGCACATACCGGCCGTGCGAGACGCCTACCAGAATATCGGGAAGAACAGCCCCAATCTCACGCGAGGCAACGTCCCTGCATTCGACGATCTGCTGAGGTGGATGAACAGCGCGAGCCGCGAGGAACGCCTGAGCCTCCTGAACCTGTCGCTCGCTCGAACCGCGATGACGGCCCGGCCCGTGAGGCCCATGCCGCCACTGGCCCGCCCTGAGCTTACGTTTGTCAAGGTGGCTGCCTTCCTCGATGACCTCCTCGCGATGCCATCGGGCGGCGCGTACGAACAATTCACCGTTGCCGCGTTCCTCGAAGCCGTGATCGAAGAGTTCGACCGTGGCGGCACCGGTGGACTATGGGTTAAAACGAAGAACATCAACGCCTCAGACGCCAGCTCGGGAGCGACCGCAGACGTTCAGGTCATGCGGGCCAACCGCATTGAGGAGGCGTTCGAAGTCTCAGCCAACGACTGGCGCGAGAAGGTCGCGCAAGCCTTGGATGCGGCGAAGAACGCGGACCTCAGCCGGGTCAACATCGTGGCTTCGGTAGCCGACCTCGCTGGCCTGGGCGACCTGCTCGCGAAGTCCACCACCGACGTGAGCGTATTCGATGTGAAGTCCCTCCTGCGCACACTTTTGGGCGTGCTGAGGAAACCGGGGCGCGAGACCGCGTTACGTCGTCTCTATGAGCTGACAGAGCGAAACCAGCCCGAGGTCGAGCGCGTCAACGCGCTGGTCGAGTTGCTAGGCTGCCACTCGCTTACGGCGTGAACGCCCCAGCAACTGCTCTACCACCGCCTCGCCGACAAACCGCGCAAGGAGTGGCGGAACCGCGTTTCCAACCTGTGTGTACTGCGAACTACGGGACCCGCTGAACCGCACGCGTTCGGGGAAGGACTGCAGGGCGGCGCTTTCGAGCACCGTCAGACGGCGAGCGCCCGGCAACTCGCCCACGTAAGGCGCGCCCCCCCTCGACAGGTGCCTGTGGTACACTGGTACTCGCCCCTTCAGGTCAAGGAAGTGGGTCTTGTTGCCGCCTGCGGACGCCAGGATCGTCGGCGCAGGACGCTCAAGGTCGATAGGCCTGCCGCCGCCGTTGAAAAGCTGACCATGATAGGGGTTCGGCCGCAAGTCCGGCCGCTTCGCATAGACAACCTTCGAGGTGTTCGGTTCACCCAGCGACGCGCCAGAGAGAACCATGCCGGCAGGCACGCGCCCTCCCGCAGTTCTTTCCGGGAGCCTGAAGCTGCCACTGTCGCGGCTGCCGACGACGATAAGCCGCCGCCGCGACTGCGGCACGCCATAGTCAGCCGCGTTCAGAACCGCAGGCGCCGCAATGGAGTAGTGCTCGAACAGCGGCGCGAGGACGTCGTTGAGATAGTCACCGAAGCCAATGAGGCCCGGCACATTCTCCATGATGAACGCACGAGGGCGAACCTCTAGCACTGCCCGAACGAACTCCGGCAGGAAGTCGCGCA
This sequence comes from Caulobacteraceae bacterium, assembly GCA_036272715.1. Classification (GTDB taxonomy): domain Bacteria; phylum Pseudomonadota; class Alphaproteobacteria; order Caulobacterales; family Caulobacteraceae; genus Poindextera. The sequence goes on from DATAYD010000095.1 coordinate 24,744, forward strand.
GGTCCTCACGGCCCCGCTGCAGCCCGCCCGTAGAGAACGGCTGACAGGGGGGTCCCCCGGCCACGACGTCCACCCCACGCCAGCGCGTGAAGTCAACCTGACGGATGTCGCCAAGATGGACCGTGGCCTTCGGGAACGTGGCCCGATAGGTGGCGACCGCGTCGTCCACGATCTCGACCGCGAACACGCTCTCTATCCCTGCAGCCTCAAAGCCGAGGCTCAATCCACCTGCACCGCAGAAGAGATCAACAGCAGTCAGCATCAGCCAGGCTGGCCCTCCGGTTAGGCGACTCGCGCCTTCGTTTCCGAGTGGACACGCCACCCGACTGAAGCACTACCAGAACAGATGGAGAACTCAACGGCGGCGCACATGTTTCCTTCGAAAGCCTAAGGCTGCGTTGACGATAACCGGGGCGGGCCTAGGAACTCCCGCAGACGGCGGGAAACGCTTCCTACATCGTCCACCTCGCACTCCCAGAGGACCAGGACCCGCCAACCATCCGCCTCCAACTCAGCCTGCGCCGCCCCGTCCCGCGCGCGGTTGCGGTCGATCTTCGGCACCCAGTAGCTTATGTTGGACTGGGGCGGCTTGCCTGCGACACGGCAGCCGTGGCCATGCCAGAAGCAGCCATGAACGAAGATCGCTGCCTGCCGCCCTCGGAAGACGATGTCCGGCGTTCCTCTTAAGTCCTTGGCGTGCAGCCGAAACCGATAGCCCAGCCCGTGCAGCACTCGCCGAACCGCAAGCTCCGGCTTCGTGTGTGACGACCTGATGCGGCTCATCGTCCGTGACCGCAGTTCAGGGGTAACCCTATCCATCGCTTCGCCTTCCCGGTACCCGATCTGGTCAGTTTAGGGGTCACCTGCTCGAACGGCGAGAAGACTGAGCGCCCAACTGGCGGTTCCGCGTCAATTTCGAAGTCGGTCTGAACGGCGTTATGGTTGCGCAGGCGCTTCGCGGCGGCGAAGTCGCGTGTCTTCAGGCTCTCGACCCGCTCGGTCCGCTTGAGCGTCTTTCGAACATCCCCGGGGATGCGGCGGCGAAAGTAGTCGCCCCCTTCGCGGCGGAAGAGGAAGCCGTAACCCGGCACAGCTTCCATGCCCTTGTAGCGGGCTTGTATAGCAGCCCCAGCGTAGTAACACCTTGTTTTGCCGCTACTTCTTGATGCACAAGAACCTGCGGAAGGATCGGTAGGCCCGGCTGGACTCGAACCAGCAACCAGACCGTTATGAGCGCGCTTTATTCTATCTAACGCATTGATTTTGCGAACGAATCACCCCGTTCAGCTCCCAACATTCCGGGGTGAATTCCCGCCTTGTGGTTGGGTGAATTTTGGGTGGCAACCTCTGCCGTATCCCTCAGCAATGTCGGGCTGTGGTGCCCGTAGTGGCGCAAGATCATAGCCTCGCTCGTACCGATGAAACCCCCGACTTTCCACGCTGGCTCGCCCGCCTGCATCTTCCACGTCGCGCATGTGTGGCGCAATGTGTAGGGCACGATCCCTTCAGGAAGATTCGCCAGTTCGACAAGTCGGCCAAACGCCGTCTTGATGGATCCGACGGCCTGACCGTCAAATTCGACCACATACTCAGCCCCCAGGTTCCGCCAGCGTCGAAGGTGGCCCATGAGCCGCCGCGGAAGCGGGGTGGTGGGTTGCCGCTTTTTCGTCGCCGCCTTGCCAGCAGGTTTCCGATAAAAAAGCCCGTGGTCGAGATCAATCACGCTGCGGCCCGGCCCGGCCGAGAACGACGCTGCGAGAACGTCACCGGGACGTGATCCTGTATAGAGCCCAAACAATATGAAGCGGACGAGGTGGCGGAGTGGGCGCTTCTCCGTCGGCCGCCCCTCCTGAATCTCGCGGGTATTGCGGCAGACTCGGATCAGATGGGCAACTTCGCGCCGCGTGAGCCAGCGGTCGCGGGGGTCCCCAGGCTTTGGCAGGGTCACGCGCACGGAGGCGTGATGAAGCCCCTCTTTGTGATGATAGGTAATGGCGGCCTGCAGGTCTTGCAGCTCGCGCCGGGCTGCGCCGGGTGTCTTCGTTGCCGTATATTCTGCGCACCGCCCCCGGGTCACCTCGGACAGTCGCTTATCGCCCCACCACGCGGCAAGTCGCTCAAACCGACCCGCTGCTTTCTTCGCGGTGGAAAGCTTTGGAACGACCTCACACAAGTAGAGCGTCAGAATGTCGCCTATAGGAATTTGTTCGATCGACCGAGTCCGGCGCGGAACCTCATGGCTCTCGATTATGAACTGGGCAAGCCTTTCTTCAGCCGCCGCGCGGTCATCAAGGCCGTATCCTGTGCTAATTTGTCGTCCGTTGCTGAGGATGACATAGACTCCCTTCTCCGGGGAACGTCCTGGTTGGGCTGGTCTTGGTTTTCGATACCATAACCTGACGCCTTTGGGTGGACCCGGCATTGCTCGATGAACCTTTCTAAATCGTGGAGTGTCGTCAGGTACTTACCGTTCATCTTGAAGCCACTTAGCCGGCCCCCTCTGATTGCCGCCCGAAGAGATGGCTCGCTCACTGAGCCGTCCGGAAATGCTATCCGAGCTGCAGTGCGCAGGCGGATAGGATCGTGAGAGCCGAATTCCCGAGCCGTCGCGTCCTCTGTTCCATTTCCGGCGCCCATCCGACGCAACTCCATTTGGCCGATTGACTCTGTGCGCCGCGTGATGGGGCGCTGGCCCGGATAGCTTCGCCGAACTCTGCGGAATCTCTTATGATGGCTAGCTTCCTCCAACTTCACGCTGGCAGTCCTCTCGCCGCAAACTAGGAGCGACGCGGCCTGCCAGCGTAGATCGTGGCGCAATTGACATGCCGGCGCTCCGGTCGGGAGGCGCCGCGGCTGGGCAGTGGACGGAAATTCATGGTCTGGACCATTGTGTTCTTATATGAACATTGTCGGCAGCATATCGTTCAACGGTCCTCGAGCATAATATGATCTTACCAGATCACAAAATGTTCAATTCATGTTGCTAACAGCGACCCAGATTCGCGCCGCGCGGGCGATGCTGAGTTGGAGCCAACCCCAATTGGCCGAGGCTTCCGGGCTTTCGATGATGACCATTCGCAGGATGGAAGGGCCGGCTGGACCGAACTCTCGCGTCGCCGGGAACGTCGAGGCTGTGAGGCGGACTCTCGAGGATGCCGGTGTAATATTTTTAGCTGCCGATAAAGAGGGCGGGCCTGGCGTTCGTCTGAAATCATAGCCGTTGGCGGCCGGTGTGGAATAATCGACCGTGTTGTGGACGCGATCACGCGCTATTTCGGCGACCCCGCAGGCTAATGCAGATGCTTCAGCTTGTCCGGGTTACGCATCACATAGATGGCCGCGATCTTTCCGCCCTGGATTTCGAGCGCGGTCGTCTGGAGTTCGCCATCGGCTTCCATCGTGAGGAAACCGGGCAATCCGTTGACGAAGCCGACCTGAACAAGTTTCGAATAATTCCCGCCGAACCGGGCCGCCAGTTGCGTGTGCAGCGTCATGACGGCGTCGACCCCCAGGACCGGCGCCAGCGCCGCCGACCGTTTGCCGCCGCCGTCGGCATGGACGCTGACATCGGTCGCCAGCATGGCGCCAAGGGCGCTCATATCGCCGCTGCGCGAGGCGGCGAAGAACGCCTCGGCAAGAGCGAGGCCTTGGCGCTTGTCCACCTGAAAGCGCGGCCTCGCCTGACGGATATGGGCGCGTGCGCGGGTCGCGAGTTGGCGGCAGGCGGTCGGCTCGCGCTGGAGGGTCGTCGCGACCTCCTCGAAGCCGAGCCCGAAAACATCGTGCAGCAGGAAGGCCGCCCGCTCGAGCGGCGAAAGCCGTTCCAGCGCCAGCATCAAAGGCAGGGTGACGTCTTCCACGTCCTCCTCCTCCACGACGGGATCGGGGAGCCATGGGCCGACATAGGTCTCGCGCCGGCGCCGGGCCGACTTCAGCTGGTCGAGGCAGAGCCGAGTGACGGTGCGGCGCAAGAACGCCTCGGGCTCGCGCACCTCGTCCCGATCGGCCTTCATCCAGCGAATGAAGCTCTCCTGCAAAACGTCCTCGGCGTCGGCCACCGAGCCGAGCATGCGGTACGCAACGCGCTTGAGCTTCGGACGCAGCGGCTCGAAACTGGCCGCTGCATCCTCGCGGCCCCCGTCGGTCATCAGGCGGCGGCCTTGGCCCGGGCGGATTTTTCGGCCGCCCGAGCGGCCGTCGAGGCCGCCGGATCGAGAAAGACGCCCAAGCCGACCGAGATGCGGTTCCAGCCATTGATGACATTGATCAGCAAGGTGAGTTTGACCTGCTCCGCCTCGGTGAAGTGGGCCTTCAAGGCCTCGTAAGCGCTGTGATGCTCATGGCCTTCGGAGAGCCGGGTCAGCGCATCGGTCCAGCCAAGCGCGGCGCGTTCACGGTCGGAGTAGCAAGGAGCCTCGCGCCAGGCCGAGAGCAGATAGATGCGCTGCTCGGTCTCGCCGTTCTCGCGCGCTTCCTGCGTATGCATATTGAGGCAGTTGGCGCAGCCGTTGATCTGAGAGGCGCGGATCTTCACCAACTCGGCGAGGGTCGGGTCGAGGCTCACGGCGATGGCGGTCGACGCGCCCTGCCAGGTCATCATCAGCTCGGGGGCCGCGGCGAAGAGGTCATTGGCGTTCATGGTCAGTCTCCTTCTGTTGCTTGTGACACCATGACGAGGCGGCGCCCGCCCGCGTGACATCGCCACCAAATCTTTATGATACGCTCTCGTGGACCCTGAGCGGTCAGGCCGCTCATGGATTCAATGGTGCAGCAGAAACTTGGCGACCACTATGAGACCAACAACAAGGACCGCCATGATAGCCCACCCCTGCCATGCGACAGGTCCCCACCCAAATCCTCGCCGGTGAGGACCGAACCAACGATTGTCTTTTTGAGCCATGTCTCTCTCCGGCATACCGCCGCCGCCCGGCCGCCGGGCTCAGGCCGGCCCGACGCCGCCTACGCGAGAAGGGCAAAACCGTCTTTTCCGCAATTCGCTCCAAGACAGTGCCAAACGGGCGATCGTGCGGTTTCGATCCTCCGCGGAAATTAGGGTCTCGGCCCGCGCCGAAGGGGGCGACTAGGCGACGCCCGTTGCGCCAAGGAACAGCACCGATGCGAGACGAGTCTGGCCCGGTCCGCTTCGGATTCTCCCCACACCGGGGTTCCGGCGAGCAACGGCCGGCCCTTTTGGTGTTTCTGGCGTTGCTGCGGGAACGCTACCCTTGCGCGGACGATGGTCACTGGTCCGTTCGTCTGGACTGAGGCCGGCTCCACACAAGCTGCGCGGTCTCGCCGTCCACGTCGGGGAAGAGCGCCGCGGCGATCGGCGCCGCCCAGGTCGGGTCGTCGAGGCGCACGCGCAGATAGTCGCGGGCGTTGTCGCCGCCCGAGCGGGCCTCCCAGGCCTCGCCCACACGCGACCAGCCAAGCATGACGCGGAACGCCGGCGCATTGGGGCTGGTGCGGTCGTCGTTTGGAACGAGGCGGACCTTAGCGTCGATCGCGACCGTGCGTATCTCGCCCGCCCAGCCGCCGTCCTTGGCTAGTTTGAACATGCCGATCGTCGACATGGCTACCCCCCTCCTTCGGCCGGCGGCGAGGTCGATCCAGCGCCGCGCGGGCGGCGCGCTGGCGGATCGGCAGTCTCCTCGCGTGGCGCGTCTTTGCGCGCCTTGGCGAATTCCCGGTCCCCGGCGAGGAAGCTGTCCAGCATGAATGGGATCAGTTCGGGGACGGATTCCGCCTGGCCGTAGGCGGCGCGATAGACCGCGGCGTAGTCGCGCAGGGCGTCGTTCAGCGCGGGCGAGACGGCGATGGTGATCTTGACCGGCGTGCGGTCGGGAAGCTTGGCGAGCCTGAGTTCAGCCATGGGGGGCTCCT
>DATAYD010000096.1:0-12902 GCA_036272715.1 Caulobacteraceae bacterium
GGCCTATATGCGATGTACAACGAGATCGTTGCCGTACCTTGAGCGCCTGATCCCCAAGCTGATGGCCGGAGTCTCTACAACGCCGCCATGCTCCGGCGCGTGGTCAAAAGGCCCGTTGATGTCGCCAGAGCCAACCAATCCTTGAAATTTCCAACGATTGGATGCATATTCCACTCGGAAAGTCCCCTTCGGTCTCCGAACTGTCACCGTATGGTGTGCGTGCCTGGTCCCGCCAGGAGTAGGAGCCGAGGGGGCGCCTCCTACCGAAACGTCCAAACGTCTTCGACCTGGGGGCTCAGCATTTGGCGCCAGCGCCACCGATCCGCGCGGTCTTCCCGAAACGATCTGGCGATAGCGCCGACGCACATATCAGCAAGCTGCACCAAGGCGTCGTTCTTGGAGTCGGAAAATTTCACCGATTTGACGGCGTCTTCACGCGCTCGTTTGCGGAGCGCGTCGCGGCCAGGGCGTCCAGAACGACGCCCTTGTCCTGCGGCGTGCCGGAAACCTCCGCCAGGACTTCAGGGTCTATCTTCTTGCCGCGCGCAAGGTCTAATCGAACCGTCTTCTCGTGGACTCCTAAGCTCTGCGACGCATCGGCAGAGTAGGATTTCAAATGAACATTTTGTTCGTTTGAACGCCGATCGCCGCCTCGCTCCCGAACGAGTCCCAGCGACACCATGATCTGTTCACGTCGGGCGTGAGCGCGGGCGCGCTGGCTATCGGTCAGCTCTGCACGGACTAGGTTTTCATCGATCTCGCATGGCTTGGTGCGTAAGGATATCGTAACGCACGGCGAGGCGCCCTCCCCAATTTTGGGGAGGGGTCTTATTCCCTGGCCAACACGGAAGCCGGCATCTCCGCTCTCATCGATAAAGACCAACATTCCGCTGCGTTCGCTCCCCGCCGGGCAAATGAATCGCCAGGACCAGTCGGGACACTGCCGTCACGACCTTCGGTCTTCAACGCGCGGACTCTCAATGTCCCTGGGACATCAGCACTTTCCCGCGGGCACCTTCACGGGGTGTTGCCCGCGCGCGGCATGTTTGAGACGTTCGATGGCCGCACCCGCTCGCCCACGATTTCCAACAGCAGCCCTTCCCATAGGTCCAGCGCGCGGCGCTTCTCAGCGACGTAGGCGTGTCGATTGTAGACGCCCGTCACCCCCAAGCCGGGTGGCACGTGGTTGAGAACGCGCGAGACGACCTCGGTCAAAATGCCGATGCGTTCGCTGGCCATGATTGTGGTGGCCGTCCGTCTGAGATCATGCGGCGAGGCGTCAGGTATCTTGGCAACCATGGCGAGGCGAGCCATGGCCCGAGACAGGCTAAGCCTTTCCACGGCGCTCAGCTCGCCCCGTGGACTCGGGAACACAGGATCAGAGGGCTGCGGCTTCCGTTCATCTGCGGGACGTTCCGGGTCAGTAGGAAATCGCGCCAGCCGACGGCGCCCAAGTTCGAACGCCTCCTTGATCAGGTCGATGGCGGTCTGGGACAGCGGGATCAGATGCTCTCGCTTCGACTTCGACCGCTCCGCCGGCAGCAACCAAGTCCGGGCCTCGAAATCCAACTCGCCGCGGAGCATCCCGCTCACCTCGCCGCCCCGTTGGGCGGTCAGGAGGCATAGCAGCACGGCGATCGCCATTGGACGGGATACCGCGAGTTCGTCACGATCCTTCGCCCCCTGACGCGGGGTCTCCAGCGTCTGTTTGGCGGCCTGCCAGAGGGCTTTCAATTCGGCGTCGTTGAGAACACGCGCGCGGCTGGCCTCATCAAACATCGGCTTGATCTTGACGAGCGGGTTCGCCGGGACGTGCTCTTCATCCACGCTGAAATTGAATATCCGTTGCAGCAAGCCGAGCGCCCGGTTTGCGGTGGTCGGGCCGGCCGACGCCCCGATTTCGCGCACCACGCGCCTGACGACGCCGGGCGCCACGTCTTCCAGTCGGGTATCGCCGAGCCGGGGCTTGAGATGCTTCGCCCACAGCCATTTGCGATACGCCATGGTCGAGGCGCGCACCCCGCCGGCTTCGAATAGCGCCTCCGCGAGGTCGTTGAGATCGCGGACTTCACGCGTTCTCGCGATGTGGAGCGCCTTCTTTTTATCCCCGCCGGGTCGGCCGCCTTGGCGACCTTGATCATTGCATCCAGCGCAGCCTCGCGCGCGTCAGCAAGGCCCAGCGCCGGATATCGGCCAAGCGTCAGGCGTCGGCGCGTGCCATCGGCGAGGGTGTAGCGCACACACCAGGTCTTGGCGCCGCTCTTGGACACACGGAGTTCCAGGCCACTGACGCCGCCGCGCCCGTCATCGGGCAGCGCGATGCGGGTCGCCCCGCCTTTAAGCGCTTCGATTTGTTTATCCGTGAGAGCCACGCCTTAGCCTCAATCTCGGGACCCCAAGCCATTTGGGGTCCCGCTGGGGTCCCGAAACGCCGAAACTGTATGAACAGACCCGAACCGCATGAAACACATATTCCCTTATTCTACAAGGAAATGGCCGGAAATCGAAACCGACTGAAACCCAGTGAAACAGCTAAACGCTCAGCTTCCCAAGCTGAATGTCGCGAGTTCGATTCTCGCCGCCCGCTCCAGTTTTTCAAAGACTTGTTGGATTCCTGGCTGATCAGTCGCGGGGAAGCGGCTGTGAGTCCCTCGTGATCGACGAGACCGTCAACAACACGATCCATCTGGGTCCCCGAACGCCGACGGGTTCGGGGCGGCTCCGCGCGAGGTTCGAAAACCTCACTCCGAATAGGTCCAGAAATTCTTGTAATCGAGATCGCCTTTTCAAACCAGTAAGCCTCAAAGCCGTAACGACGTTGGCCGATTAAGTAGCTGACCACGACGATGGGGAGGCCAAAAAATGCCTGGGCGGCGTCTTCTCCAGCGCCACGGAGTCCTTGTCAAAGAATCGACATGAGATGTTGGTTCTCGCCAGATAATCATCCCCGCTGGGATTCTTCAGCGGCGCGATGGCGCCCGTCGCGTCCGAAACCTGACAATCCCGATGAAAAAACTCCGCGGCCTCTGGCATCTCGTTTCCCCCGGTAGGCGGGCGCCAATGTAAAGCTAAGCCCAAGGTCGCTGCTGCCCTAACCGCCACCTGGGGAAATGAGTTCATATCGGTCTCCTGCGATTAGGAGTGCATTATAGTTCATGATTTGTTCTTGTCGACAGGTAATTCGTTTGATAGGTTGGGAGAGACGGATTCAGGGCGCGCTCTGGATCGACTGGCGCTGATCGGAAGGAGAACAAATGTCGGACAATTGGTTGCAGTTCGTCCCGGTTGAGCTTGGCAGGCAACCGACCCAAGAAGCGGCGGAGCGCGCGGTCGCGATCCTGTCGGAGTTCACGAGGCCGCTGAACGACGATGCCTGCGCCAGGTTTACGGACGAGATCGAGTTCGTCTCCCCCGGCGTGAATTGGGAGAGTGTGACCTGTCCGGCGTGCCGCGCCGACCTTTGGCCATGGTGGGCGGACGTCTCGAACGCGGCCGCTGAAAACCAGTTCCGAGATCTGTCGATCATAACGCCTTGCTGCGGTGCGCGGACTTCACTCCACGATTTGCACTATGACTGGCCAGCGGGTTTCGGAAAGTTCGTGCTTGAGTCCATGAATCCCGAGGCCGACACTTCGCCTGAAGTGGAGCGGTTGCTGGAAGAATGCCTTGGCATGAAGCTTCGCAAGGTATGGATGCACATCTGATGGATTAGAGGCCGTCCGCCGTGTAAGCCCAAGGGGGGACCCGCCCTCCGCCGCGGCCTTACCCAGTACGCCGCAGCCGAAACGGCTGGCGTGTCGCGCCGAACGCAGCGAATTCCCCTGCTCGCAGAATCCCATTGCGGGACTGTCATGGTTCTTGCTTGTGCGGGATCGGGTTCTTGGATGTCCAAGTCCGGCGGCTTGCGAAAGCGCAATCGAGAATACTGGGTCAGGTGCCAAATGAACATCAAGCTCGTGGCTTGGAGCGCCACCGTCGCGCTCGCTTTCGCCGGTGCGCAACAGGCGAACGCGGGAACCGTCGTCGTCCCTGGGACGTCGAACCCGTTCCTGGCCGGCGCGCCGGCCGGAACGACCTGCTGCCAAAACGGCACGCCGACCCCGGACATCGCGCCGGATGAATCGCCGGTGTTCGCCGGATCGGTCATCGGCGGTTCGATCCTCACCTTCTCCGATGTGACGGGCTGGGTGAACAATTTCCCGGCGAGCTCCGGCGACGGCCCCAACGGCGACCCGGCCGATGCGCAGACCCCCGGCGATGTCGGCGGGATCGCGGGTTATATCAATGCGCCCATCAACGCCCTGGTCGGCGTGTTCCTGGGCTCCTCGGTCAGCGCGACCGCGCCTGCCGACCTCGATTTCACGGCGCCCACCACCACGCCGCTGCTGCAGCAGATCTTCTTCATCGGGGATGGGTCGCTGGGCGGGATCACCGCGCCCACGGGCGCGACCCGGCTCTATCTGGGCACGGTCGATGGGTATCAATGGAGCAACAACGCCGGTGCGTTCAGCGTGAACGTGGCGGGCGCGGTTCCCGAGCCCGCGACCTGGGCGATGATGCTGACCGGCTTCGGCGCCGTCGGCGCGGCGATGCGCTCGCGTCGCAGACAGGTCGCCCTGGCCGCCTGACCCATCGGCTGTCCGAAACCTCGAAAGGCCGCCTCCGGGCGGCCTTTTTGTTCCGGCTTTGGACCACCGCCACACTTTCAACCCCGCGTAGACCTTCCTTTCTTCCGGCGAACGGGTTAGCCGCATCGCCATGGAAACCCTGATCCCGCTCTCCGACGACTGGCGTCCGGTCGAAACGGCCGCCGCGCCGCTGGAAAAATCCGATCGGCTCGTGCTCTACGGGCTCGCGGCCATGGTCGCGGCGGACCTGACCATCTTCCTCTATGTCGTCGTCGCGGGGTTCGTTCCCCAGCCCTATAGCGACATGTTCGACTTCCTCCGGGCCGAGTTCGATTGGGAGCGGACTGGCGACCTGCTGGCCTATCTGGCCTCGCCGCATAACCATCAGCACCTGGTCTGGGTCCGCGTGCTGACGGCGCTTGATGTTCAATTATTCCACGGTTCGGCGGTGGTGTTCCTGGTCGCGGCCGGCGCGTCGGTCATCGTCGCGGCCGGGGTGCTCGCGGGCGAACTGGTCCGCTCGACGCCTGTTCGCATGGTGGGCGCGCTGGCGGCGGTGCTCGCCGCGCCGCTGATCGCCAGCACCGTCAACGCCATGGACTGCACCCAGCCGATCAACAGCGTCTATGCGATCGCCTTCGTCTTCGCGGTGCTGGCCATCGTGCTGTTCGAACAGGCGGGCCAGGGCGCGGGGCGCCGCGCGGCGATAGGGGCGGCGAGCGCCCTGGCCTGCGGCCTGGCCGCGATGGGCGGAAGCGCGGCGGGGGTCGCGGTGTTTCCGGCGCTGATCTTCAGCGCCACGCGCAATCCGGGCTCCCGGGGGCTGATCGCGCCGACCTTGGTGGTCGGGCTGGCGGCGGTGGCCGTGGTCGTGGCGACCTTGGCTGGCGGCGCGCCCTCGGGGCCGGCCATCGGCGGCGCCGGCCATCTGTGGAAGATGGCGGACTATTTCGTGGTCTATGCCGGCATGCCGTGGTCGGCGATCCATGGGCTGTCCCGGGGGCGCCTCTTGATTGGCCTGGTCACGATCGGCCTCGGCGCCGTCCTGATCTGGCGCGGCCCGCGCGCCGAGGGCGGGGCGGCTCGGCGGCTGGAGCGGATCGGCCTCGATCTGATCCTGTTCGCCCTGATCACCGCGGTGATGGCCGCGCTCGGCCGGGTGGACGAGAACGAGGCCGTGATCGTGCCGGTCCGCTACGCGATCTTCATGTCGGCGTTCCAGGTGGGCGTGCTCTGCCTGTTGGCGCCGGTCGTCGCTCGGCGCTGGGCCAGCGTGAAGGCCTATGCCGCGCCGGCCATAATGGCCGCCTCGGCCGCGTTGCTGGTCCAGCAGGTCGCGGCGGGATCATCGGTGCTGCGCACGTCCCAGTTCATCCGTTCCGAGATCGCCGCCTTCACCGCCGGCCAGCGCCGCCCGGAGATGCGTCAGTTCATCCACCCCGACTTCGATATCGCCCTCGCGGTCCAGGCCGAACGCCGCCGGCGCGGGCTCTACCCGTAGGTCCCCTATCGCGGCCCGGCCGGGTGATGGGCTTGACCCTTCACCGTTTCTCCGCCAGCGCGGTGGGCGGCGTCTTTACGGATATCGAACACGGCCGCGTCGTGTCGTCCGGCGCGGTCAACGCCGTCGTGGCTGGCGCGCTCGACAAAGGCGACCTGCTCGAGTTGGACCGATTGGGCCAGGGCGCCGGCGGCCGGGGCGGAGCTGATCAGCACGATCGAGGCGAACAGGGCTCGGGATTTGGCGGTTCGCATGTTCGGGGTTCCAGTGAACGTTTCCTGACAGCTCAATTCGTCAGAGGACGCCATGTTCCGGAGCCGCGTTCACATCACCGTGCGCGCTCTTGCCTTCCTCTGAACCCTTACCCGGCGGGGTTTGGAGCCGGACGCGAAACGCCGCCCCCTTCACGAAAAGGAGGCGGCGCATGGCCGAAATCGAATTGAGAGGTTGAATCCGCCTTAGTGGCAGTGAACGTCGCCGCGGTCGACCGAACTGCCGATCGCCGCGCCGCCCGCCGCTCCCAGGAGGGCGCTGAGCGCGCTGCCGCCGATCGCGCCGCCAAGGGCAGCGCCGCCGAGGCCGCCGATCACCAAGCCGGTCGTACCGTCGTCGCGGCGGCAGTAATAGCGGCCGTCGCCGCCGCGATAGACGTAATCGTCGCGGGTCAGGCGGCGATCGTGGTGGTCGCCGCCCTCATGATAGCTGTGCGCGGCGTCCCAATGGGGGTTGCCCGCGCCGCCCTGCCAGTGATTGTCCGGCTCCGCCGCCGCCGGAAGGGTCGAGACGAGGGTGAGGACGAGCGCCGTCGCGAGGGTCCTGTTCATTGTTCCTGCTCCTTTTTAGGGTTGCCCTCACAACGCCGTGACACGGGGAATGGTTTCAGGCGCGACTGATTTCGCGGCGGGCGCGAGTGCAGCTTGGAGCGGTCAAAACGGTCCGCAATCGCACCGCTTCGGCCGATTCCGGCGGCGCCGTCGGGGCGGCGAAGCGGCGGGCGCCCTTCCCGTGGGGGCTCGCCCGTGACTAAATGGCGTTAATGGAGCGGCGGCAAGCGCCGCGGACAGACGTCCATCACGGAACGCCCAGGGAGAGAAGCATCATGACCGCCGACTTCGGACTGGAACTGCGCTCGCTGGTCAGGGCCAGCGGCGAGTTGGAACTGTCACTGGCGCGGGTGGAGCGGCCGAAGCCTGGCCCCGACGAGGTGGTGGTGCGGATCGAAGCCTCTCCGATCAACCCGTCCGACCTAGGCCTCCTCCTCGGCCCGGCGGACCTTGGCGCCTTGGCGGCGTCCGGAACCGCGGACGCGCCGGTCGTGACCGCGAAGATCCCGGCGGCGTTCATGCGCGCCATGGCCGCGCGCCTGGACGAGTCGATGCCGGTGGGCAACGAGGGCGCGGGCGTGGTGATCGCGGCGGGCGATTCCGAGGCGGCCCAGGCCCTGCTGGGCAAGGCCGTGGCGATGCTGGGCGGGGCCATGTACGCGCAATATCGCCGCGTGAAGGTGTCGGATTGCCTGGTCCTGCCGAAGGGTGCGACCCCCGCCGACGGCGCCTCCTGCTTCGTCAATCCGCTGACCGCGCTTGGCATGGTGGCGACCATGCGCGCCGAGGGACACGCCGCGTTGGTCCATACGGCCGCCGCGTCAAATCTGGGCCAGATGCTGAACAAGATCTGCCTGAAGGACGGCGTCGCCCTGGTGAACATCGTCCGCAGCCCCGAACAGGCCCAGATCCTGCGGGAGATCGGCGCCAAATACGTGTGCGACAGCTCCACGCCGGACTTCATGGCCGCGCTGACCGACGCCCTGGCCGAGACCGGCGCGACGCTGGCCTTCGACGCGATCGGCGGCGGCAAGCTGGTGGGCCAGATCCTGACCGCCATGGAGGCGGCGGCCAATCGCAAGGCGGGCGGCTACAGCCGCTACGGTTCGACCGTGCACAAGCAGGTCTATATCTATGGCGGCCTGGACACCGGGCCGACCGAGCTGAACCGGGGCTTCGGCATGGCCTGGGGCGTCGGCGGTTGGCTGCTCACCTATTTCCTGGTCAAGATCGGCCCGGTCGAGGGCCAGAAGCTGCGCCAGCGGGTGGCGGATGAACTGAAGACCACCTTCGCCAGCCACTACACCCGGGAGATTTCACTGGCCGAGGCGCTCAGGCCCGACGTCATCGCCGCCTACGCCAAAAAGGCCACGGGCGAGAAGTTCTTGATCAACCCCAGCAAGGCCTGATCGGGATCGGCGTCGCCACGGCCGCCTTCGCGATCGTGACGGAGCCGGACCGCGGGGTGTCTTGCGCCCCTACCGCCCGACGTTGTCCGTGCGGCGGATGAAGTCCGCCACGTTGTCGTGCAGGGTCTTCAGCGAAGCTTCGTGGGCGTAGACCATGTGGCCGGAGGGGTAGTAGCGGAACTCGATATTGTTCAACAGGTTCGCCGGGACCTGCAGGTGGTGCATCTCGTACCAGCCTTCGTAGAAGGGCGTGGCCAGGTCGTAATAGCCGCCATTGACCATGACCTTCAGATCCGGATTGTACTTCATGGCCGAGGCCAGGTCGGGCATGACGTTCAAGATGCCCGGGACCGGAGCCGGCTGGCCTGGCGGCTGGTGGGTCTGGATCCAGTCCTTGCCCACGTCGATTTCGGGCTTGTAGGTCATGCCGAAGCCGAAGTTCAGCGTCTTGCGCACATAGTCGTTGAAGGCCGAGACATAGGCCGAGCTGATCGCCGCGGACTGCGGGTCATAGTCCGCCTCCTTGCTGAGCGGGTCCATGTCCGGTCCGGAGAAACGGGTGTCGAGGCGCCCGGTGGTCAGGCCCTCGCCGTCCTGCAGCATCTTCTCGAACTGGCCGCCCTCGATGCGCAGGTCCGACTTCACGATGTAGGCGGCGGGCAGGCCGGTATAGGCCGCCAGCTTCTCCGCGATCGCCCGCTTGCGCGCCGGATCGAGTTCGGACCCCGCGTGCAGGGCCATGGCGTAGTCGGTGGTCGCGAATTGCTCGACCGCCTTCAGGAAGGCCTCGAGGTCGGCCGGTTTCTGGCCCGGCAAGCGGTTGTGGTACCAGGCCGAGGCGGCGTAGGTCGGCAGGGCGACGATATAAGGCTCCTCCGTACCCGGATTGAGCATCGGCCCATCGGCGCTGAGGTCGAAGTTCAAGATTTGCGAGAGCAGGATCACGCCGTTGAAGTCGATCGAGTCGCCGGTCTCCAGGGCGTTGACCAGCACCGCCGAGCGCGGCGTGCCATAGCTCTCGCCGAACAGGTATTTGGGCGAATTCCAGCGGCCGTACTTGGACATGAAGCCCTTGATGAACTCTCCAAACGCATAGGCGTCCTGGTCCACGCCCCAGAAGGCCTTTTCCTTGTCCTTGCCGGCGATGCGGCTGAAGCCGGTTCCGGGCGCGTCGATGAACACCAGGTCCGAGGCGTCCAGCAGGCTGTAGGCGTTGTCGACCAGGCTGTAGGGCGCGGCCGGGGTATGGCTGTCGTCCAGGGTGACCACGCGGCGCGGGCCGAAGGCGCCCATATGCAGCCAGACCGACGACGAGCCGGGGCCGCCATTATAGAGGAAGGTGATCGGCCGGCCCGCCGATGGCGCGCCCTTCTTGAAATAGGCGACATAGAAGATCGAGGCCTCGGCCTGGGGATTGTTCTGGTCGCCCAGATCCTTGTCGTCCTTGTCGGCGTGCTCGCGCGCGGCGGCGTCGTCCCAGCCCTTGGGGTGGACCACGATGGTTCCGGCGACGGCGCGGTAGTCGATCCGCTGGCCTTCGACATTGACCGAACCATCGCTGGCGGCGCTTTCGGCGGTGAACAGCACGCCCTTGTCCGGCGAGGCCGAGGCCGCCGCGTCGGGTTTCTGGTTGTCGGGGGTCTGGGACTTGGACGCCGGTTCGGCCGCCAGGGCGGCGCTCGCCAGGAGACTGAAGGACGCGGCGAGCAGCAAGGTCGTCTTCATGGACGATTTTCCCCGGCTTATAAGCAAACAGGGGACACTCTTTAGGCGCCCGCCGGGTTCTCGGCAATCGGCGATCTCAAGAACCGGTGTTCGGTGAGTTATCTGGCCCGACTGGCGATTTCCGGTTGGGCGCGCGCCTCCAACGCCTGGACGACGCCGGCGATCAGGGACTCGGCGGTGACCGGCTTGGCGACGTGCAGGTCCGCGCCGGCGGCCAGGGCGTCCAGGCGGTGCTGGGCCATGGCGTTGGCGCTGAGCATCACGATGGGGGTGCGTGGGCGATCCAGGCGGCTCTGCTCGTACCGCCGGATGGCCCGGGTCGCGGCCAGGCCGTCCATGATCGGCATCTGCATGTCCATCAGGATCACGTCGAATTCGGCGCCGCGGATCGCCTCCATGGCCTCGACGCCGTTCTCGACGATGACGATCTCCGCGCCGGTGGGCTCCAGGATCAGTTGCACCACCTTCTGGTTGGTCGGGTGGTCCTCGGCCAGCAGGATCCGCAAAGGCTGGTCGATCACCGCCGGCCCGTCCCGGGGGGCGTCGCTCTCCGCCTCGGACCGGGCCGCGTCATAGTCGGACAGGCCGCGTTCGCGGTCGAGCGGCAAGGCCACCCGAAACCGGCTGCCGCGCCCGACCTCGGATTCGGCGGAAATCTCCCCGCCCATGATCTCGACCAGGGCCTTGCAGATCGACAGCCCGAGGCCGGTGCCGCCGAAACGGCGGGTGATGGTGGAGTCGGCCTGGCTGAACCTCTTGAACAGCCCCTCCGCCGCCTTGGCGTCGAAGCCGACCCCGCTGTCGCGCACCTCGAAGGTCAGGATCGAGGGCTGGCCCGGCTGGTCCGGATCCGCGACATCGATCGACAGCCCAACCTCGCCTTGGTTGGTGAACTTGGCGGCGTTGGAGAGCAGGTTGCCGAGCACCTGTTTGATACGGGTGCTGTCGCCGTGGAACTCGCCCCGCGCGCGTTCGCCATAGTCGGCGCGGAACGACAGGCCTTTTTCATGGGCGCGCTGCTGGTGCAGTTCGACCAGGCTGGCCAGTTCGCCGCGCAGGTCGAAGACGCGCTGCTCGATCTCCAGTTGCCCGGCTTCGATCTTGGAGACATCCAGAATGTCGGAGACCAGCCGTTCGAGGGTGACGCCGGAGGCCTGGATCAGGCTGACCATGCCCCGCTGGTGCGGGGTCAGTTCGGTGCGCGCCAGGGCGGCGACCACCCCGATCACCCCGTTCAGCGGCGTGCGGATCTCGTGACTCATATTGGCCAGGAAGTCGCTCTTGGCCTGGTTGGCGGCCTCCGCGGCGTGCTGGGCCGCGCCCATCTCCGCCTCGATGGCCATGCGCTCGGTGACGTCCCGCGCCACGCCATAGACCAGGTCGCCGACCCGTCGCGCGCGCCATTCCAGGTGTCGGTAGCCGCCATCCTTGTGCCGGTAGCGGTTGACGAAGCCGGTCACCTCTTCCTCGGTTTGCAGCCGCGTCATGTGGCCGTCGGTGGCGGCGAGGTCGTCCGGATGGACCAGCGCGATCACCGAAGCGCCTTCCAACTCCTGGACCTTGTAGCCCAGGACGCTTTCCCAGGCCCGGTTCACCTTGACGAAGCGGCGGTCCATGTCGCGGATGCACAGCATGTCCAGCGAGACCTCGAAAAAGGTCGTCAGGTCGCGGGCGGT
Source organism: Caulobacteraceae bacterium (assembly GCA_036272715.1). Taxonomy (GTDB): domain Bacteria; phylum Pseudomonadota; class Alphaproteobacteria; order Caulobacterales; family Caulobacteraceae; genus Poindextera. Next base: position 11,764 of record DATAYD010000096.1, read on the forward strand.
GTCGCGCTGGACCAGGTGCGCGCGGCGGGCGCGAGCCTCGCTCAGGGCCAGTTGTTCCTGGGCGCGCTGGCGGTCGATGGCGATGGCCGCGAATTCCGCCGCCGACTCGATAAAGGCGATGTCGCTGGGTTTGGGGGCGCTGACGGTGCGGTGATAGATGGCGAAGGCGCCGAGCACCTTGCCGGCGACGCCCCGGATCGGTTCCGACCAGCAGGCGCGTAGCCCCGCCGCGGCGGCGAGGTGCTTGAAATCGGCCCACAAGGGATCGGTCTGGATGTCCTCGACCACGACGCGCTGGTTCAGGAAAGCCGCCGTGCCGCAGGAACCGACCGACGGGCCGATCGCCACGCCCTCGATCGCTTGGCTATAGTCCCGCGGCAGGCTGGGTCCCGCGCCCAGCGTCAGGCGCTTTCCATCCTCTTCGAGGAGCAGGATGCTGCACAGGATGCCTGGGGCCTCCGCCTCCGCCGACAGAACGATCGTCCGCAGCACGACCTCCAGCGCATCGCCGGCGGCAATCAGCGTCATGGTGCGGCGGAACACGTCGTGTGCCGAGGCTCGGCTCATGAGAAAGGAGGCCTCCCGGGCGTGGATGTCGTAGCGCCTCACTACCAGTGCATGGTCTCCATCGAGTTAATGGCGCGGATAATGCCATTAATTTTCGCGGTGTTCGCCCACGGGCGGCGGCGGCGATCGGAGGCCCGCCAATGCCCATGCGCTCTCATCCGAAAACGCCGCTTCGATGGGCCGCCGCGGACAGCTTTTCGGACTGGGTCCAGAGCCAGGCGGCGACGGCGTCGTCCTGGGCCGCGAGGCTGGGTTCGACCGGCTTGGCGCGGAAGAAATATTTCCCGGTGATCCCCTCGACCTGCGGCGAGGACGCCAGATGGACGATGGTCGCGGCGCCCTTTTCCGGGCTGATCGCGATCAGCTTGGCCAGCGGCATCAGGGCCTGGAGCAAGCCGCCGGAGCCGTCGCCGAAACGGGTGGCGACGAAGCCGGGGTGCAGGCAGTTGGCGGTGACCCCGGTGCCGTCGAGCCGCCGGGCCAGCTCGGCGGTGAACAGGATGTTCGCCAGCTTGGACAGGCCGTAGGCCTGCTCGTTGCTGGCCGGCCCGCCGCGGGCCAGGTCGTCCCAC
>DATAYD010000097.1:0-12359 GCA_036272715.1 Caulobacteraceae bacterium
ACGCCTGCGTGTGTGATGGGGGCGCTAACTAGGGGGAGAGCGCCGAAAAAGCAAGCCCTCGCGGACGACCAGCAACCTGGTTCTAACTGCTCCCCAGAGGGGGAGCAGTTAGAACCAGGCGAGTTCCAGCGAGATGTGTGAAGGCCCTGCCCATCGAGGGGACGAGTTCTCAATAGCTCTTGGGCAGCAGCAGCACGCGCTCGGCGATGAAGTTCAGGATCATTTCCCGGCTGACCGGGGCGATCCGCGCGATCATTGCCTCGCGGAAATAGCGTTCGACGAAATATTCCTTCGCGTAGCCCATGCCGCCATGGGCCAGGACCGCGTTCTCGCAGGCGCGGAACCCGGCCTCGGCGCCCAGATACTTCGCCGCATTGGCCTCCGCGCCACAGTCCTTGCCGGCGTCATAGAGCGCGGCGGCCTTGAAGGCCATCAAATTGGCCGCCTCCAGCTCGGCCCATGACTTGGCCAGCGGATGCGCGATCCCCTGGTTCTGGCCGATCGGCCGGCCGAACACCACGCGCTCATTGGCATAGGTCGCCGCCCGCGCCAGGGCGGCGCGGCCGAGCCCGACCGCCTCCGCCCCGAACAGCACCCGCTCCGGATTCAGGCCATGCAGAAGATACTGGAATCCCTTGCCTTCCTCACCCACCAGATCCTCGCCAGGCACGGGCAGGTTATCGATGAACAGCGTGTTGCACTCCACCGCCCGCCGACCCATTTTCGGGATCGGCTTGGCGTCGATGTGCTCGCGGTTCAGGTCGGTATAGAACAGGCTGAGGCCCTGGGTCGGCTTGGCGACCTGGTCCTTGGACGTGGTGCGGGCGATGATCAGGATCTTGTTGGCGCGCTGGGCGCCGGTGGTCCAGATCTTCCGGCCGTTGATCAGATAGCCGTCATTGGTGCGCTCGGCCTTGGTCTCGAGGCTTGAGGTGTCCAGGCCGGAATTGGGCTCGGTGACGGCGAAACACATCTTGTCCTCGCCCGAGATCAGGCGTGGCAACAGCGTCTCGCGCTGGGAGTCCGTGCCGAACTTCACCAGCGGCATCGGCCCGAAAATGTTGAGGTGGATCGAGGACGCGCCTGAAAACCCGGCCCCCGACTGGGACACGGTCTGCATCACCACCGCCGCCTCGGTCAGGCCCAGCCCCGCCCCGCCGACGCTTTCCGGCATGGCCACGCCCAGCCAGCCGCCGCTCGCCATGTCGGCCACGAAATCCTCGGGGAACTTGCCGGTGTCGTCGGTCTTCAGCCAGTAGTCGTCGCCATAGTTGGCGCACACCCGTGAAACCCCCTCGCGGATCGCTTCCTGTTCCTCGGTCAGCCAGAAGCTCGACATCGTGTTCCCTTCACCGCGCCGCGTCAGGCCGTAGCAAACCGGTCTGGCAAACGCAAACCAGGCCGGCCCAGGTTGAATACGGCCTCCGATCAGGGCTGTGGCGCGACCATCCCGCTCCGCGGATAAGGCGGCAACAGTGGCGGCGGCGGCGGCAGGCCGGCGGGCTTGCCCGCGATCGCTTTCAGCATCAGGTCGACTGCGGCCTCGAGCTGGGCGTCGTGGCCGGCCAGCAGATCGGCGGGCATGTTCTCGATCTCGATGTCGGGATCGACGCCGTGGTTCTCCACCGCCCACTCGCTGTCCGGCGTATACATCGCTTCCTCCGGTATCGTGATATAGCCGCCGTCCATCATCGACCAGTTGCCGCGGATGCCGCGCACTCCGCCCCAGGAGCGGGTGCCGATCAGCTTGCCGATGCCGTACTGCTTGAACAGGAAGGGGAAGATATCCCCGTCCGACGCCGACCAGTGATTCAACAGCGCGACCTTCGGCCCGTTCACCAACTCCTCCGGCTCGGTCCCGATCGCGCCTTCGCGATTGGCGTCAAGCGTGACCAGCACCCGGCGCAGGCGCTCCAGCGCATAGGGCGCGACAAAGCCGCCGCCATTCCAGCGGTCGTCCATGATCAGGGCCTGCTTGTCGAGCTGGGCATAGAACTGGCGCACGAACTGCTGCAGGCCCAGTTGCTCCATGTCGGACATATAGACATAGCCCACCTTGCCGCCGGACAGCTTGTCCACCACCGCGCGATTGTGAGCGATCCAGGCCGCCTCGCGCAGGCCCAGCTCCTTGTCCACCGGCTTGACCACCACATGGCGCGGCGCCCCGCTCGGGCTGTCGGCGATGGTCAGGTCGACCGTCGTGTCGGCGTCGGCGAGTTGAAGCAGGCTGTCCGGATCGGTGGGCGCGCGCAGCTCCACCCCGTTCACGGCCAGCAGATAGTCGCCGGCCTTCACGTTCAGGCCCGGCTGAGCCAAGGGACTGCGATAATCGTCGCGGGTGTTGTCGCCGGGATAGATGGTGGCGAAACGGTAGCGGCCCGAAGCTTCGTCCAGCGCCCAGTCCACGCCGAGCAGGGCCGCATGCGACGCCGGCGCCGTCTCGCCGTCGTCGCCCCCGCCGACATAGGTGTGGGAATTGCCCATTTCGCCATTCACCTGGCCGATCAGATAGTTCAGGTCCTCCCGCGAGCCCAGCAGCGGCACGAGCTTCTGGTAATTGTCATGGACGGCCTGCCAGTCCTGGCCGTTGATCACCGGCGAGAAGAACAGGTCCCGCTCCAGCCGCCAGGCGTTCTCGAACATCTCCGCCCATTCCTGGGCCGGATCCACCAGCAAGCGCATATGATCGAGGTTCAGCGCCTTCTTGGTGTCGCTGTCCTTGGCGGCGTCGGCCTTGGTATCGACAACGGTATAGTCCTTGCCGTGTCTGACCAGCACGCGGTCGCCGTCGCGCGACAGCGAGTAGCTATCGACATCCTCGGTGACGACGGCGTCCTTGCGGGTCTTGAAGTCATAGAAATGCAGCGCCGAGGTCTCGCCCTTCAGTGACCCTTCGATCAGGCCGATCGGCTGGGTCAGGTAATAGACGCGCTGCCCGCGCGCATCCATCTGGACGATGTTGGCGGGGTCGATCGGCAGGGCGACGGCGCGCGCCATCATGCCGTCGAGGTCGATATGGATCGGCGCGACGGGAGCGGTCGCGTCGGGCGCCGGCTCGCCCTTGCCGCTCTGGTCCTTGGCCGGCGCGTGGGCGTCCCCGCCGGGCTTGGAGGCCTTGGCGCCCTCCTCCCCGGGCCCGCTGTCAGCTTCGTCGGATCGCGGCGCCATCGGCGAGGCCGTGTCCCGCGCCAGCGGGATCGCATAGACGCCGCCCGATTTCAGGATCGCGAAGTCGAACTCGTGGTCCGACGGCACGGTGTTCTCATGACGGTTCGACACGAAATAGAGGTATTTGCCGTCGGGCGACCAGGCCGGGCCATAGTCCGTCTCGTCGCCGTGGCCCAGCCGGGTCAGCTTGCCGGTGGCGATCTCATAGAGGCAGAGGTCGCGCCGGCGGTTGAAGGCCGACAGGCTCATGGCGATCCAACGGCCGTCGGGCGAGAAGGCCGCGTCATGGATCTCGGTCAGCTTGTCCTGGACCACTTCCCTGGGCGCGCCGCCGTCGGTGCGGGTGATCCACAGCTTGTGTTCCCCGTCGCTGAAGGCGAGCGTCTTGCCGTCCGGCGAAAACACCGGACCGTAGAAATAGCCCTTCGCGAACGTGGTCAGCACCCGTTCGGCGCCGCCTTCGGCCGGGCGGACCGCGATCTGCTGTCCACCGCCGGCATCGGTGGTGTAGGCCACGGCGCGGCCGTCCGGCGACCAGGCCGGATGATCCTCGTCGACGCCTGGCGTGCCGGTCAGGTCCCGCGTGGCGCCGTTCTCGGTCGGCACGCTGAAGATGTCCCCGCGCGCTGAGAACAGGGTACGCTTGCCGTTCGGCGCCAGGGCGTAGTTCACGTCTCCGGCCGGATCGGAATCGCGGATCTGGTCGTGCACCGCGACGACCCGCACCCGGGTGCGCGGATTGTCGTCCGGCACGCTGATCGGGACCTCGTGGACCTCCTCGCTGGGCAGATCGAGGCGATACAGCTTGCCGCCCTCTTGAAACGCGATGGCGTCGCCGCCGAGGGCCGGGAAGTCGATGTCATAGTCGGTGAAGTGGGTGACTTCGCGGGTTTGCTTGGCGTCCAGGTCATAGACCCAGATGTTCGCCCGCCGGTGGGCGTCCTGGTCGGACAGGTAGTAGATCTTGCGCCCATACCACATCGGCGAGGTGTTGGAGCCGGACCAGTTGGTGATCTGGGTCAGCGCCCTGGTGTTGAAATCATAGGTGAAAACCTGTTGGGCCAAGCCGCCGTTATAGCGCTTCCAGGTTCGGAAATTCCGGAAGATGCGGTTATAGGCGATGGTGTGGCCGTCGGGCCCGAAGGTCGCCAGGCCGACCGCGCTGTCGATCGGCATCGCCGTGGGCAGGCCGCCGGTGACCGGGACCTTGTACATGTACTGGATCCAACTGTTCCACTGGTCCTGCTTGGTCAGATAGACCACGGACTGGGAGTCCGGGGTCCAGGTGACGACCATGTTGTCCGGGCCGTGCCGGCCGCCCGTGCCGGCCTCGGTGGCCGGGTGATAGGTCAGGCGCCGGGCCGCGCCGCCGCTGGCCGGGATCACCCAGACGTCGGTGCCGGCCTTGCTGGCCTCGGTATAGGCGATCCATCGGCCGTCCGGCGACACCCGGGGCATCATGTCCTGGCCCGCCGCGCTGGTCAGCCGCTCCGCCGCCCCGCCCGCCTTCGGAACCGACCATATATTGCCGTCCGCGACGAATACGATCCGCTCGCCATAGGGCTGCGGAAAGCGCGGCAGGGCGGCATGCGCGGCGACGGGCGCGGCGGCCAGCAACAGGGCCCCTAGCAGATGGGAAACGCGCATTGACGAACCTTCAACATGGAGAAGTCGGCCAAGCTATAGGATTGACGCCCGCCGTCCACCGGCGCCGAGGACGGGCGATAGGAGGGTCCTTCGCACGGCCATCACCGCCAAGGCCATCCGGACCACATGCCGAACCGGCCCTCTTGTCTTGCCGAGACTCCTCGCCGCTCAGGCCGCGGCGACGTCGCTCTCGGCGATCTGGCCGTCCCGCCAGTCGAAGCACCGCGACAGCGCCGCGATCAGGTCCAGGGGTGTTATCGGCTTGCGCACGACGCCGTCGAAATCCGACGCGTCCGCCTCATGGGCGGACATGTCGACATCGGCGGAAAAGGCCAGGATCGGAATCCGCTGGTTCGGACCGTCCTCGGCGCGGATGCGCGCCGCCGCCGCGGGCCCGTCCAGGTCGGGCATGCGGATGTCCATCAGGATCACGTCGAACGGCGCCGCCTTCGCCGCCTCGATGGCGCTTTCTCCGCCGGCCGCATCGGTGACCTCCACGCCCAGGGGCGCGAGCACGGCGCGGACCAGTTCACGATTGAACGGGTTGTCGTCGACGACCAGCAGACGCAGCCCATCGATCGAGGCCATTTCCTCGGACGGCTCGGCCCGCCGCGGGAACGACGCGGTCGGCGCGGAGACGCTGACCTGGAACACCGATCCCTGGCCGGCCTCGCTGGTGACGCCGATGTCCCCGCCCATCGCCTCGGCCAAACCCTTGCAGATGGCCAGGCCCAGGCCCGTCCCGCCATGGCGGCGCGTGGTCGACGCGTCGACCTGGGAGAAGCGCTGGAACAGTTTCTCCTGCTGGTCCTGGCTCAGGCCGGCGCCGGTGTCGCGCACCCGCACCACCAGTCGCGCCCCGTCCGGCTCATAAAGGCCTATCAGGCTGACCGACCCGGAGTCGGTGAACTTGATCGCATTGCCGATCAGGTTGTGCAGGATCTGGCGCAGACGATCCGCGTCGATCATCACATAGGGCGGCAGCTCGTCCGCGCCCTCGAACACCAGGCTCAGCCCCTTGGCCTCGGCCTGGGGCGTGAACATCAGCAACGCGTCGCGCAGCACCTCGGCGGGAGACGCGGGCGTCGGCGAAATCTCGAAATGCCCCGCCTCGAGCTTCGAAAAGTCCAGGATGTCATTGACGATCGAGAGCAGGGATTTCCCCGCCCGCGCGATGCGTTCGACGTGGGTCCTGGCGGCGGAATCGAGGTCGGAGCGGTCGGCCAGCAGGCTGGTGAAGCCCAGGATCGAGGTGAGCGGCGTGCGGATTTCATGGCTCATATTGGCCAGGAAATCCGACTTGGCCGCCGTGGCGGCTTCCGCGGCGTCGCGCGCGGCCGTGAGTTCCCGTTCCAGGTCGACCTGGGCCCCGACATTGCGCGTGACCTCGACGAACTCCTGGGGCGCGCCGTCGGCGTCGCGCAGCAAGGTCGGGTTGCATTCGAGCGAGACCCAGGAGCCGTCGGCGCGGCGGCACCGATAGCGGGCCGGGCTGTTATCACCGTGTGGATCGGCAAGGCTCCGCCGGTAGGCGGCGCGCAGCGGCTCGACGTCATCGGGGTGGACGAACGCCAGCATGCTTTGGCCAACCAGCGCGGCGGCGTCATATCCCGTCACCTGGGTGATCGAGGGCGAGATATAGGTCAGCCGCCCGTCCAGGCCGGTCCGGCTGATGATGTCGGTGGCGCTCTCGGCGATGGCGCGATAGCGCGCCTCGCTTTCGGCGATACGGTGAAGGGCCGTGTCCTCGTCGGTGATGTCGCGCATCACGCCGAAGACGGCCCGGGCCTTCCCGGCCTGATCGCGCTCGACCTCGCCCTTGAACACCACCACGCGTTCGCGACCGTCATCGGCCCGGCGCAGTCGCACCTTCAGGTCGAATGGCGCGCCGCTGGCCACGGTCAGGGCGAGCGCCGCCCGCACCCGCGCCTGGTCCTCGGACGAATACAGAGCGATCGCCCGCAGCCACGGCGTGGGGTCGCCCAACCGCCGTATCCCATGCATTTCATAAACCTGATCGGACCAAATGCGTTCGCCGGTGACGACCTCGGTGCGCCAATGACCGATCCCGGCGATCTGCTGGGCCAGGCTGGACAGGCGGTTGGCCTCGCGTAGATCCGCCTCCAGCCGCTCGCGCCTGGCCAGCGCCGCCGCCACGGGCAACACGCTGACCGTCAAGGTCACCAGGAGGATCTGCAGCACCGCGAGCCGGCCCGACAGGCCCGAATGGACCAGCATCGCGGGACCCGAACCGCTCAGGGTCACGACCACGGCGACAAAGGCGGTGACCAGGAGCGCGATCGCGGACCCGACGACGCCCAACTCGAACGCCACCAGGATCAGGGCTGGGGGGATCAGGAACAGGAACGGATAGTTGGACTGGCCGAACACCAGGGCCAGTGAAAGCGCCAGCACGCAGATCGACATCCAACCGCGGCCGCTCCGCAAGCGCCGCGCCAGCGCTCTCAGGCTATCGGGCGTGAGCGCTAGCAGGGCGGGCGTGACGATCAGGAGGCCAAGGGCGTCGCGCGCCCAACGCGCCGTCAGATTGGTCGAGGCCGCGCCGATATCGTCGGGCGCCACCAACAGAGCCGCGACGATCGCCGAAACGATCGGGGAAACGCAGGCGATGAGCCAGAACAGCAGCAACTGTTTCTGTCGCGTGAGGTCGATATCGGAGCCGGCGAACCGTCGCATCAACCCGGCGCACAGTATGATCTCGAACCCATTGCAGCCCATCACCACCATGGCCCAGAGGACATTGTCGGTGGCCGTGACGTTCGCGGCGGCGATCCCGATCACGGCGGCGGCCAACCATCGCGGCCAGGACGAGCGGGGCGAGCGCAGCAGCACCGCCACGACCAGGGCGTTGACGGGCCAGACGGCCGCGATCTGGCCGACCTCGCGGGCAAAGGCCAACGATCCCACCGCCAGCAGCAACACCGCCGCGCCGAGGCCGATCATCCAGAGCGCCGATGGCGCCCTCGCGGGTCCGGTCGTGGCGCGGCTTGGTCTGGACAAGGTTCGCATAACGCCAGTTTGCGCCAGGACCCGCCTCCGACAGGTTAATCGGCGGGGACCCGCGGGCGGCCAAAATGTCGCGCCCTGGCCAATCGCGTGACTGAACATCCGGGAGGGGTGAACGCCCGAGATTGGGGCGAAGGACGCGGGAGACGTCTCACCCGTTACTTTTGTCGCCGATCACGTTCACCCATCTCCTTGAAATTCGCTTGAGTCTAGCTGCTCCCCCTCCGGCGGGAGCTGTCGCGAAGCGACGGCGGGGGCTCTTCCGAGTCGCACAGTCCCTTCCGGCGATCAGCCCGGTTGCACACCCCTCCGCCAACTTCAGCTCAGCGGAAGTGTCCTCGATGTCTCCGAACAGGCGTCCTCGATGTCTCCGGTCTGAACAGCCCGATGGGGGAGGATTTGGAAGGGCCCTCTCGCCAGCGACCACGGCGCGGCCTTACGCCTCTTCCAGATAGGCCACCCCCGGCGCCGTCTTCAGCGCGCCGCGCAGGGCGGCGTCAAGATTGAACCGGCCTGGAAGTTTCAGCTCCACCTCCCGGCCGCCGCTAAGGCCGGCGATCAGGACGATCTCTCCGCCCCGCTCCGTATTGGCGGGCCGAAGACGCGCGCGCAGGGCGTCCATGTCGGCGCCCACGGAAGACAGGTGTACGCGCAGGTTGGCGGCCGTCGAGGCGAAGACCGCGTCCAGCGCCTCGGCGTCATCGCCGAAGAACCGAACCTCGCCCTCCGACGCCTTGGCCCGGACCTTGATCACGATCGAGCGCCCCGGCTCCAGGGCGTCTCGGCAACGGCGCAGGGATTCCGGCGGGAACATCACCTCGTATTCGCCAGTCGGATCCGACAGGGACACGAACGCGAACTTCTCGCCGCTGCGGGCCGAGGCGCGTTCCTGGCGCCGCCGCACCACCCCGGCCATGCGGAACGCCTCGGCGCCCGCCTCGGCCTGGGCGATGGCGTCGGCGTGCAGGGTGACACGCCGACGGCGCAGGGTCTCGGTCATCGCTTCCAGAGGATGGCCGGTCAGATAGAAGCCGACCGCCGCCAGTTCCTCGTCCAGCTTGCGCACGCCACTCCACGCCTCCGCCTTGGCCAGACGCGGTCGCCCGGCCTCGACGCTCTCCGCGCCGAACAGGCTGGACTGGGACGAGGCCCGCTCCTCGGCCATGGCTTGGCCATAGGCGATCAAGACATCCGCCGAGGCCAGGATCTTGCCCCGGTCGGGCTCCAGGGAATCGAAGGCGCCGGCGCGCGCCAGGTTCTCCAGCGCCCGCTTGTTGACCTGCCGCGGATCGACCCGCTCGACGAAATCAAGCAGGTCGCGGAACCGGCCGCCGGCCTCGCGCGCGGCGACCAGATGCTCCATGGCCTGCAGGCCGACATTACGAACAGCGCCGAGGGCGTACAGCACCTCGCCATCCTCGACCTCGAAATCGGCGCCGGACCGGTTGACGTCGGGCGGGCGGATCGAGACGCCCAGCCGCCGGGCGTCCTGATAGAACACCGCCAGCTTGTCGGTGTTGGAGATGTCGAGGCTCATCGAGGCGGCGTAGAATTCGACCGGCGCATTCGCTTTCAACCAGCCGGTCTGGTAGGTGACCATGGCGTAAGGTGCGGCGTGGCCCTTGTTGAAGCCATAGCCCGAGAACTTAGCCATCAGCTCGAAAATATGGTCGGCCAGGGCGGCGTTCACGTCCCGCTCCTTGGCGCCGGAGAGGAAACGGGCCCGTTGCTGGTCCATCTCCTCCTTCTTCTTCTTGCCCATGGCGCGGCGCAGGAGGTCGGCCTCGCCCAGGCTGTAGCCGGCCAGGGTGCGGGCGATCTGCATCACCTGTTCCTGATAGACGATGACGCCATGGGTGGGCTTGAGGATCGGCTCGAGCAGCGGGTGCAACACGTCGAGGGGCTTGCGGCCCATCTTGCAGTCCACATAGGAGTCGATCGAATCCATCGGGCCCGGCCGATAGAGCGAGATCAGGGCGATGATATCCTCGATATTGCCCGGCCGCAGCTTGCGCAGGGTGTCGCGCATGCCCTGGCCTTCCAACTGGAACATGCCGATGGTCTGGCCCTGGCCCATCATCTCGTAGGTGGCCGCGTCGTCGAGCGGCAGTAGAGCCAGGTCGATCGCCGCGCCGCGTTTCTTCATGTGCCGGACCGCCCGGTCCAGTACGGTCAGGGTCTTCAAGCCCAGGAAGTCGAACTTCACCAGCCCGGCGCTTTCGACCCATTTCATGTTGAACTGGGTGGCCGGCAGGTCCGAGCGCGGGTCCTGGTAGAGCGGGCTGAGTTCCGTCAACGGCCGATCGCCGATCACCACGCCGGCGGCGTGGGTCGAGGCGTTGCGATAGAGCCCCTCGAGCTGAAGAGCGATCGTGAGCAGGTGGGCGACCGACTCGTCGTCGGCCTTGGCCTGCCGCAGCCTGGGCTCGATCTCCACCGCCTTGGCCAGGGTGGTCGGCGCGGCGGGATTGTTCGGCACCATCTTGGCCAGTCGGTCGACTAGCCCAAGCGGCAGTTGCAGCACCCGGCCGACATCGCGCAGCACCGCCCGGGCCTGCAACGTGCCGAAGGTGATGATCTGGGCCACCCGGTCCGAACCGTACTTGTCCTGGACATAGGTGATCACCTCGCCACGGCGTTCCTGGCAGAAGTCGATATCGAAGTCGGGCATCGAGACCCGTTCGATGTTCAAGAACCGTTCGAAGATCAGTCCGTAGCGGAGGGGATCGAGGCCGGTGATGGTCAGCGCCCAGGCCGCCAGCGAGCCAGCGCCCGACCCCCGCCCCGGACCCACCGGAATGCCGTTGGCGACGGCCCACTTGATGAAATCCGACACGATCAGGAAATAGCCGGAAAAACCCATCTTGGAGATGACGCCGATCTCGAGCTCAAGGCGCTCCCAATAGGCTTCCTCGGGAAAGGCAAGCGACGTCCCCGCCAGGGCCAGTTGCGCGAACCGGGCGCGCAAGCCCTCCCGGGCCTGGCAGGCCATCTCCTCTTCCTCGGTGCGGCCACCGATCGTGGGGAAACGCGGCAGGATCGGATTGCGCTTCTCCACCATGAAGGCGCAGCGTCGCGCGATGTCCAAGCTGTTGTCACACGCCTCGGGCAGGTCGGCGAACAGCCGCCGCATCTCGTCCGGCGGCTTGAACCAGTGCTCCGCGGTCACCCGGCGACGATCTTCCTGGCCGGTAAACGCGCCGTCCGCGATGCAGAGCAGAGCGTCATGCGCCTCGTACATGGACCGGGCGGCGAAATAGACGTCATTGGTCGCCACCAGCGGCGCGTCATTCTCATAGGCCCAGGCCACCAGGCCAGGCTCCGCGGCCGCCTGGACCGCCAGTCCATGCCGCTGCAGCTCCACATAGAAGCGATCAGCGAACACCCGGCGCATTTCGGCGAGCGCCGCCGCCGCTTCGACATCCCGCCCCGCGGCCATCAACGGATCGATCGGCCCGTCGACGCCGCCGGACAGCAGGATCAGTCCCTCGGCATGGTCCGCGATCAGGCCCCAGGCCACGCCGGGCTCGGGTCCGGAGGGTTCCAGATAGGCGGCGGAAGACAGCACCGAGAGGTTGCGGTAGCCGGTTTCGTTCTGCGCCAGGAGCACGACAGTCGGCGTCCTCGCCCACCGTTCAGGCGGCCTTTCCCCGATGCCGGTGACCGGCAGCGCGCAACCGATGATCGGCTGCACGCCCACCTCCTTGGTGGCGACCGAATATTCCAGCGCGGCGCACAGATTGGCCCGGTCGGCTATGGCCGCCGCGGGCATGCCGGCGGCGGCGGCCAACTTGCCGATCGCTTCGGCCTTGATCGCGCCCTCCAACAGCGAATAGGCCGAGCGGACGCGCAGATGGACAAAGCCCTGGCTTAGGTCCTTTCCCATGGAAGACTCCTTCCCGCCCGCGGACGCGACTCACGCCACCAGATGCGCCACCGAACACATCATCCAAACGAACCCCGCGATGGACGCAAGGGCCAGCGATTCCCGAGCCAGACGAACCATGATTTTCAGCCTCCAATGATCGTACCCGTTTTGTTCTTTTCTTGTTTTGTTCTCTCCTTGTCAAGCGGTTTGCGCGCGCGAAGCCGGAAACTTTTTTGATAATTCCAGGCCTCTGAACGCCCAAATGACGTTTCTGGCCGAAGCGATCGAGCTCCGACGCCATTAGCCGCGATAAAGTCGCCGCCAGCCTCGGGCCAGCGGCGTTCTGACGTGCGGATCGATTGGGGCCGATCAGGCGGCGGCTTGCCGGCGACGGCGCGAACGCATCGCCGCGCCCATGCCGCCAAAACCGACCAGCATCATTCCCCACTCGGCCGGTTCAGGCCCGCCGGTGGCGAAGCCTTGGGTCGTCCCAAACCCTTGCCCCGAACCGACCGGGTAGATGCCCTCCGCGGGAAAAGCGGAGCCACTCGCCCGATAGGGGTGCGTAGTCCGCCAAAGCGCCGCGTGGGTGATAGTTAATCCAGCGGACGCGAAACCAAAGCCTGCCTTATTTTGGATGCGCCAGCCG
>DATAYD010000098.1:0-2668 GCA_036272715.1 Caulobacteraceae bacterium
GACTTCGCCTCGCCGGAGTCGGGCCTGGGCTCGAAGATCGGGCTGGACGCCACCGACAAATGGCCGCCGGAGACCCATCGCGAATGGGGCCGCGAACTGGCCATGGACCTGAAGGTTGTCGAGGCCGTGACCGAGAAGTGGAGCCGACTCGGCCTGCCCGGCGGGTGACCCTAGGACGCCGCCAGCCAGTGCATCGCGGTGGCGATCGCCGCCACGCTGGTGGTCAGGGCGAGGACGATGGCGGCGATCGGGGGCGTGCGCCGCCGCCGGCCCCCGACTCGCCAATCGCCTCGAAACTGCATGTACGAGGGCGTGTTTCCCATGACGGTGTCCCCCAGCCTGGAGCCGCGGCTCAGCTTCGCCTTCGACCCCGCAACGCGCGAGCCGCGATTAGGTTCAACAAAAGCACCGCTCCCCGCGTGGGATCAGCCGGAATTGATGCGCCTTGCGGCATTCGGTCCGGTAGGCGCCCCAAGGGCCCGATGGGCTATAGGCCATGGGTCAGTAGGGAGTCTCTCGTGCACGCAGACGCTTTTTCGGTGCTTGGCGCCACAATCGGATCGACGGCGCTGGTTTTCTTCGGCCGCGAGGCGGCGGCCAAGTGGCTGCGGCGCTTGGCGAAAAGCCGAAAGTCCTGACGAACGCGGCCCCGGCTGGACCGAGGCCGCGCTAGTGTGGTGAATTTGAAGTTCGCCCGCGCGCAGGGGCAGCCCGGGTGGCGAACTTCAAATTCGTAAACCGCACTAGAATCAAAATTTTGCTAGTGTCCTGATCGAGTCCGGAGCTCGCTCCGCGTTCGCCCCAAGCAATGGCGAACTTCGGACTCGGGACACTAGACGCGTCAGACGGCTCTGCGACGCACGATGGCGTGATAAACCAGCAAGACGATGATCGCCCCGACTACGGCGACCAAGATGCTGTAGAGGTTGATGCCGGTTACGCCGGCGTGACCAATCAGGTTGAACAGGAAGCCGCCGACCACCGCGCCGACGACGCCGAGCACGATGTCCATGATCAGGCCTTCGCCGCTCCTGTTGACGATCATGCTGCCGATCCAACCGGCAATCAGTCCCACAACAAGCCAAGCAATGATGCTCATCTGACGCTCCATCCCACGGGGTCGGCCGATCGCCGATTTCGTCTCCGCTTTATAATCGACAGTCGAGCGGACAGTTCCACTGGCCCGACATATGTTCGATCAGAGATCACGATGGTTCAAGGGTTTGCCTTAATTTCCCTCTAAACTGTGATTTGTACGGGTTGAGGGATTCGCTTGCTCGTGCCTATTGCATAGTTTGTTGTTTGAGGAGGCGAAGATGGCGCTTAGACCACTTTTGGGCAGCGAGCGGACGCCGCTTTCGGGCGCCCGCGACACAGGCGCGGCCGACCCCAATGAACGGGTCGAGGCGAGCGTGCTGGTCCGCCGGCGTAAGGCCGTGGACCTGACGGCGCGCGTCGGCCGGCTTCGCCAGGGCGACAAGTCCGTGGGGCACATGAACCGGGACCGCTTCGCCGCGGAGTATGGCGCCGATCCGGCGGACATGGCCGCCGTGGCCCGGTTCGCCGCCGCCCATGGGCTGACGGTCGCCTCCCAGGATCCGGCCCGGCGGACGCTCGTGCTTTCGGGCACGGTGGCTCAGTTCAACCAGGCCTTTGCGGTCGATCTTCGGCGGTTCCAGCACGCCGGCGGCGCCTATCGCGGGCGCGTCGGAGCGATCCACATTCCCGAGGAGCTGGAAGGCGTCGTAATCGCCGTGCTGGGCCTGGACAACCGGCCCCAGGCCAGGCCGCACATGCGCCTGCGTCGATCGGCCCGCGCGGCGCCGGCCACATCGTTCACACCCATCCAGCTGGCCGCGTTGTACGGCTTCCCCGACGGGGACGGCGCCGGCGAGTGCATCGCCATCGTCGAGCTGGGCGGCGGCTACAAGCAGGACGACCTCAACGCCTATTTCACGGCCCTGGGCGTCAGCCCGGCGCCCTCGGTCGTCGCCGTCCCGGTCGACCAGGCCCGGAACGCCCCGACCGGCGATCCCAACGGGCCGGACGGCGAGGTGATGCTGGACATCGAGGTCGTCGGCTCGATCGCCCCCAAGGCGAGGATCGCGGTCTATTTCGCGCCCAATACCGACGCCGGCTTCGTCGATGCGATCACCACCGCCGCGCACGACCAGACCAACAAGCCCTCGATCATCTCGATCAGCTGGGGCGGCCCGGAGTCGAGCTGGACCGACCAGGCGATGACGGCCCTCGACGAAGCGCTGCAGGCCGCCGCGGCGATGGGCGTCAGCGTCTGCGTGGCGTCCGGCGACAGCGGCTCCAGCGACGGCGTGGACGACGGCGCCGACCATGTCGACTTCCCTGCCTCCAGCCCGCACGCTCTTGCCTGCGGCGGCACCAGCCTCAAGGCTTCGGGAAGCAGCATCAGCAGTGAGACCGTCTGGAACGACGGCGCCCAGGGCGGGGCGAGCGGCGGCGGAGTCAGCGTGGCCTTCGACCTGCCCGCCTGGCAGGAGGGCCTATCGGCCACGCTGGCCGCCGGCGGCGCAACGCCCCTGGCCATGCGCGGGGTGCCGGACGTGTGCGGCGACGCCGATCCCGAGACCGGCTACGACGTGCGCATCGACGGGACCGACGCCGTCATCGGCGGGACCAGCGCGGTGGCCCC
>DATAYD010000099.1:0-38410 GCA_036272715.1 Caulobacteraceae bacterium
CCCGGATTCGCTACAGCTTGTCGGACAGCTTGCCCGACCAGCCGCCGCCCAGCGCCTCCACCAGGCTGATCGCCGTGGTCATGCGCTGGCCCTGCAGCGTCAGGAGGGTCTCGCGGGCGCTCAGCGCGGTCGCCTCCGCCACCACCACGCTGGTATAGGCCACCGTGCCGGCCTTGTACTGGTTCAGGGTCACCCGCTCGGCGGTGTCGGCGGACGCCGAGGCCTGGGCGCGCAGCGGCTCCTCGTCCTGCAGCACGTGATCGGCCGCCAGATTGTCCTCGACCTGCTGGAACGCCGTCAGAACCGCCTGGCGGTACTGAGCCACCGCCTCGTCATAGGCCGCCTTGGCGCCCCGGACCTTGGCGCCGGTGGCGCCGGCGTTGAACACCGTCTCGGACACATTGGCGCCGAGCGACCACAGATTGTTGCTGCTATTGAACACCTGCGCGAACACGGTGCTGGCATAGCCCTCGTTGCCGGTCAGGGTCAGGGCCGGGAAATAGCCGGACACGGCCACGCCGATCTCCGCGTTGGCGGCCGCCGCGTTCCGTTCCGCGATGGCGACGTCGGGGCGGCGCTGCAGCAGGGTCGACGGCAGGTCGACCGGCGTCGGCGGCACGACCGGCTTCCAGTTAGGATCCGGCGTGATGGTCAGGTCGGCCGGCGCCTGACCGCTCAGGACGGCGATGGCGTGCTCGTCGGCGGCGCGCTGGGTCTCCAGGTCGACCAGAGCGGCCTGGGCGTTGGTCAGCGTCGTCTCGGCCTCGGCGACGTCGCTGCGCGCGGCCGTGCCGGCGGCGTACTGGTTCTGCGTGATCTTCAGCGACAGCGCATAACCCTCGGCGGTCTTGCGCAGCAACTCCTTCTGGGCGTCCTGGATCCGCAGCAGCACATAGTCGGACGCCAGTTCGCTTTGCATGGTCAGCCGGGCGTTGATCAGGGTGGCTTCGGAGACCTGGGCCTGCGCCTTGGCGTTTTCGATCTCCCGGCGGATCTGACCCCACAGGTCGACAGCCCAGGTGGCGCCGAGGCCGGCCTGGAAGTCATTGAACGCGCCCCTGCTGTTCACCACCTGGCCGCTCGCGGTGACCTGGGAGCCTCCGCCCGGCTGCTTGCTGCGGGTCGCCGACCCGGTCAGGCTGACGGTCGGGAACAGCGCCGCGCGCTGCTGCGCCACCAGGGCCCTGGCCTCCCGATAGGCGGCCTCGTCCGCGATGAGGGTCTGGTTCGACACATTGACCTTGCGCTCCAGGCCATCGAGCACCGGGTCGTTGAACATCGACCACCAGTCGCCGCGGTTCATGCCGTCGGCGGGCTTGGCCGGCGTCCATCCGGCGGCCTCCTTGAAGGCGGGCGGGGTCTCGACGCCGGGGCGCTTATAATTCGGGCCGACGGCGCAGGCGCCGAGCGCGAGGGCCGGGATCAGGGCGGAGGCGAGCAGAGCGGTTCGGGACAACATGCGGATTTCCTAGGCGGGACCCGGTTCGGGCCGGGCCGCGCCGCCAGTGGCGAGGCGGCTGAGATGGCTTTGACCGCCGCGCCGACGGCGCCAACGGTCCATATAGAGATAGACCACCGGCGTGGTCAGCAGCGTCAGCGCCTGGCTGACGATCAGGCCGCCGATGATGGTGATGCCGAGCGGGCGGCGCAGCTCGGACCCCTCCCCGCTGGCGATCACCAAGGGCAGGGCGCCCAGGATGGCGGCGAAGGTGGTCATCATGATCGGCCGGAACCGCAGCATCGCGGCCTGATAGATGGCGTCGCGGGTCGAAAGCCCCTGGGCGCGCTCGGCCTCCAGGGCGAAATCGATCATCATGATGGCGTTCTTCTTCACGATGCCGATCAGGAGGATGAAGCCCAGAAGGGCGATCAGGCTAAGTTCGGTGTTGAACAGGATCAGGGCCAGCGAAGCGCCCAGGAAGGCCGACGGCAGCGTCGAGAGCACGGTCAGCGGGTGGACATAGCTCTCATAGAGCACGCCCAGCACGATATAGACGGCGAAGAGCGCGGCGACGATCAGCACCGGCTCGCTGGAAAACGAATCCTGGAAGGCCTTGGCCGTGCCCTGGAACGATCCCTCGACCGAGATCGGCATGTGGATATTGGCCTGGGCCTGATCGATTATCTTCACCGCGTCGCTGACCGAAACGCCCGGCTGCAGGTTGAACGAGATGGTGGTCGAGGCCGATCCGTCGGTGTGGCTGACGGACACCGGAGCCGACGCCGGCGCATAGGCGGCGATGGCCGACAGCGGCGCCATGCGCTCGGCCGTGACGCTGATGGCGACGCCGTTGGCGGCGTTGCGGCTTGGCGGCGGGGCCGGCCCGGCCACGGTGATGGCCGCGCCCCCCGCGACGGAAGGGCCGCCGGGCGTCGTGGCGAAGGTGGTCGCGGCCTGGGCGAGGCTGTTGGTCGCCGCGGTCGTGGTCGGGCTGGTCGCGCCGCTGCTGGGGGTCGTCTGGCGGGCGCTGGTCGAAGCCGTGGCGGGGGCGTTGGTGGATATGTAGAGCTCGCTGAGGGCGGCGGTTTCCTGATTGTAGTCCGGCCCGGCCTCCATGATCACATGGTACTGGTTCAGCTCGCGATAGATGGTCGAAACCTGGCGCTGGCCGAAGGCGTCATAGAGGTTGTTGTCCACGTCGGTGGCGCTGAGACCCAGCCGCGCGGCGGTGTCGCGGTCGATGGTCAGGTAGGTCTCCAGGCCGTGGTTTTCCTGGTCGGAACTGACATCCGTCAGTTGGGGCTGACGCTTGAGTTCGTCGCCCAGCTTGGTCGCCCAGGTCTTGAGCACGTCCAGGTCGTCGGCTTTCAGCGTGTACTGGAACTGGGCGAAGCCCTGCCGGCCGCCCACCCCGACATCCTGGACCGATTGCAGGAACAAGGACGCGCCGCTGACTTGCAGGAGCTTGTTGCGCAGGCGGGCGATCACCTGGTCGTCGGTGATCTCGCGTCGCTGGGCCAGCGGTTTCAAGGCCACGTACACCTGGCCGCCGGCCGAACGGCCGCCGGTGAAGCCGGTGACCGTCTCGACCGCCGGGTCGGCCTTGATGATCTTGACGAACCGCGTCAGCCGATCCTGGGTGAGCCGGAACGAGGTGTCCTGGTCGGACTGCATGAAGCCGGCCAGCAGGCCGTTGCTCTGCTGCGGGAAGAAGCCGAACGGAATGGTCCGGATCAGGTAGACGTTCAGGATGATGGTCAGGAAGAAGATCGTGATCATCACCGGGCCGGAATCCAGCGACCAGCGCAGCGCGCGCTCATAGACCCGGGCCAGCCAGTCGAAGCCGTCCTGGAACACCCGGCCGAACCAACTGCGCTGGTCGCCCTGAGCCGGCCGGCGCACCAGATAGGCGCACAGCATCGGCGTGGTGGTCAGCGAGATCACCAGCGAGATCAGGATGGCCACCGAAAGGGTGATCGCGAACTCGCGGAACAGCCTGCCGGGGATGCCGCCCATCAGCAGGATGGGGGTGAAGACGGCGATCAGCGAAACGCTGATCGACAGCACGGTGAACCCGACCTCGCGCGCGCCCAGGAGCGCGGCCTCGAAACGGCCCATGCCCTGCTCGACGTGGCGGGTGATGTTCTCCAGCACCACGATGGCGTCGTCGACCACGAAGCCGGTGGAGACGGTCAGCGCCATCAGGGACAAGTTGTCCAGGCTGAAGCCCAGCAGGAACATCACCCCGAGCGTGCCCAGCAGCGAGATGACCACGGCCACCGCCGGCACCACGGTCGAGGTGCCGGTGCGCAGGAATATGACCACCACCACGATCACCAGCAGGACCGAGATCAGCAGCGTCTGCTCGACCCCGGTCAGGGCGGCGCGGATCGAGGTGGTGCGGTCGACCGCCAGGTTCATGGTGATGTCGGCCGGCAGCGCCGCCTGCAGCTCCGGCAGCGCGGCCTTCACCGCATCGACCGTGGCGATGACATTGGCGCCCGGCTGGCCGGTGACCGGTACGATCACCGCCGGCTGGCCGTTGAACAGGCCGAGATTGTGCACGTCCTCCTGGCCATCGATCACATTGGCGATGTCCTGGAGCCGTACCGGCGCGCCGTTGCGATAGGCGATCACCAGGGGCTTGTAGTCGTCGGCCACGATCCCGCTGTCGTTGGTGTAGATTTGCAGCCGCTGGTTCTGGTCATAGATGATGCCGCGCGGGCGGTTGGCGTTGGCCGAGGTGATGGCGGCGCGGACATCCTCCAGCCCGATGCCGTAATTGGCCAGTTGGTTGGGGATCAGTTCGACCCGCACCGCCGGCAGGGAGGCGCCGGCCGGGGTGACGTCGCCGACGCCCGCGAGCTGGGAAAGCTTCTGCTGCACGATGTTCGAGGCCGCGTCATAGATCTGGCCCGGCGTCCGGGTCGGCGAGGTCAGGGCCAGGATGACGATCGGAAATGAAGCGGGATTGATCTTCCGATAGGTCGGATTGGTGCGCAGGCTGACCGGCAGATCGACCCGCGCGGCGTTCATCGCGGCCTGCACGTCGCGCGCGGCGCCATCGATATTGCGGTCCAGCCCGAATTGCAGCACCACCTGGGTGGAATTGACCCGGTTGGTCGAGGTCATTTGCGTGACGTCGGCGATCAGTCCCAGGTGGCGCTCCAGCGGCGTGGCGACGCTGGTGGCCATATTGACCGGATTGGCGCCCGGCAGGTTGGCCTGGACCGCGATCGTGGGCAGATCGATCTGCGGCAGCGGCGCCACGGCCAGGTTGAAGAAGGCCAATATGCCGGCGAAGGCCATGCCGATGGTCAGAAGCGCGGTGGCGATCGGCCGCCTGACGAAGGGCTCGGAGAGGTTCATTCCGCCGGCGCGCCTCCCGGCGCCGGTCCGGGGCTAGGCCCGGCGCGGGGAGCCGGGTCTTCATCATCGCGCGCGAACCGCGCGTTGATGCGCCGCGCCAACCCGTCGAACCACAGATAGATCACCGGGGTGGTGAACAGGGTCAGGACCTGACTGACGATCAGGCCGCCGACGATCGAGATGCCGAGGGGGTGGCGCAGTTCGGAGCCGACGCCCCAGCCCAGCATCAGCGGCAAGGCGCCGAAGATGGCGGCCAGGGTGGTCATCATGATCGGCCGGAACCGCAGCAGCGCGGCCTGGTGGATCGCCTCGCGCGGGCTCTTGCCTTCGGTCCGTTCGGCGTCGAGGGCGAAGTCGATCATCATGATCGCGTTCTTCTTGACGATGCCGATCAGCAGAATGATCCCGATGATGCCGATCACGCCGAGATCCTGGCCCGCCAGCAACAGGAACAGCAGCGCGCCGACCCCCGCCGAGGGCAGGGTCGACAGGATGGTCAGCGGGTGGATGTAGCTCTCATAGAGGACGCCGAGGACGATATAGACGGCGACGATCGCCGCCACGATCAGCCAAAGCTCGTTGGCCAAGGAGGCCTGATAGGCCGCCGCCGCGCCCAGGAAGGTGGTGTTGATGGTTCGGGGCATGCCTACGGCCTGCTCGGCCTTGCGGATCGACGACACCGCATCGCCCAGCGACACGCCCGGGGCGGTGTCGAACGAGATATTGGAAGCCGGAAACTGGCCGACATGGGTGACCTGCAGCGGGGCGGCCTGGAGCTGGAGGCTGGCGAAGGCTGAAAGCGGCGTCGGCCCGCCGGCGGTCGAGGGCAGATAGATGTTCTTCAGCGCGTCCGGCGACTGCAGCAAAGCCGGATCGGCTTCCAGGATCACCCGGTACTGGTTCGACTGGGTGAAGATGGTCGAGATGATCCGCTGGCCGAAGGCGTCATAGAGCGCCTCATCCACCGTATCGACGGTCACGCCCAGCCGCGCCGCGGTCGTGCGGTCGATATTGATGTAGGCGGCCAGGCCCTGGCCCTGCACGTCGCTGGAGATATTGCGGATCTGGGACGTCTTACCCAGTTGCTCGATCAGCTTGGCGGTCCAGGTATTGATGTCGGCCTGGTTCGCGCTTTCCAGGGCGAATTGGTATTGGGCCGGGCTGACATTGGCGTCGATGGTCAGGTCCTGGACCGGCTGCAGATAGAGGCTGATCCCGGCGATCTCCCGCGCCCGCTGGCGCAGCCGCTCCAGGATCGCCGCCTGGGAGCCCGTGCGATGGCCGTGCGGCGTCAGGTTGATCAGCATCCGGCCGGCGTTGAGGGTGTCGTTGGTGCCGTCGACCCCGATGAACGACGACAGGCTGACGACGTCCGGATCCTTGAGCAGCGACGCGGCCAACTGCTCCTGCAATTGGCCCATGCGACCGTAGGACACCGTCTGGCCCGTGATCGTGACGCCCTGGACCAGGCCGGTGTCCTGGGTCGGGAACAGGCCTTTGGGGATCAGGAAGAACAGCACGACAGTGACCAGGACGGTCGCGGTGGCGACCAGCATGGTGGCGAGCTGGCGGTCCAGCACCCATTGCAGGGCGCGGTCGTAGTGTTCGATCACGCTCTCGAACAGCGTCTCGGTCCGTCGGTGGAACCGGCTTTCCTTGGCTGGATTGTGGGGCCTCAGCCAACGCGCCGACAAGGTGGGCACCAGGGTCAGGGACACCACCGCGGAGATCACGATAGTGACCGCCAGGGTGATGGCGAACTGGTTGAACAGGCGTCCGACCACGTCGCCCATGAACAGGAGCGGGATCAGGACCGCGATCAGCGAGACGGTGAGCGAGATGATGGTGAAACCGATCTGCTCGGCGCCCTTCAGCGCGGCGTCGAACGGCTTCTCGCCCTCTTCGATATAGCGCGAGATGTTCTCGATCATGACGATGGCGTCGTCGACGACGAAGCCGGTCGCGATGGTCAGGGCCATCAGGGTCAGATTGTTCAGGCTGTAGTTCAGCAGGTACATCGACGCGAACGTGCCGACGAGCGACAACGGCACCGCGACGCTGGCGATGAAGGTCGCCGGGACCGACCGCAGGAAAACATAGATCACCAGCACGACCAGCAGAACGGCCAGGACCAGCTCGAACTCGACGTCCTCGACCGAGGCGCGGATGCCCGTGGTCCGGTCGGTCAGAAGGGTGACCTGGACCCCCGCCGGCAGTCCCGCCTCCATCTGGGGCAGGGCCTTTTCGATCTGGTCGACCGTGGTGATGACGTTGGCGCCGGGCTGGCGTTGGACGTTCAAGATGATCGCCGGGGTGGTGTTCATCCAGGCGCCGAGCTGGGTGTTCTCCGCGCCGTTGACGACGTGGGCCACGTCCTTCAGCCGGATCGGATTGCCGTTCTTGTAGGCGACCACCACATTCAGATAGCCGTCGACATCGGCGAGCTGGTCATTGGCGTCGATGGTCACGGCCTGGGTCGGGCCGTCGAACTGGCCCTTGGCCTCGTTGGAATTGGCGTTGGCGATGGCCGTGCGCAGGTTCTCGATAGTCATGCCGTAGGCGTAGAGCGCCTGGGTGTTGACCTGGATGCGCACCGCCGGACGCTGGCCGCCGGATATGGAAACCAGGCCCACCCCGCCGATCTGGGAGATCTTCTGGGCCAGGCGCGAGTCCGCCAGGTCCTCCACCTGGGTCAGCGGCAGGGTGTTGGAGGTCAGGGCCAGGGTCAGGACCGGCGCGTCGGCGGGATTGACCTTGGCGTAGATCGGCGGCGCCGGCAGGTCGGCGGGCAGAAGGCTGTTGGCGGCGTTGATCGCGGCCTGCACCTCCTGTTCGGCCACGTCGAGAGACAGGTTCAGGTTGAACTGCAGGGTAATGACCGAGGCGCCGCCGGAGGAATTGGAGCTCATCCGTTTCAGGCTCGGCATTTCGCCGAACTGCCGTTCCAGGGGCGCGGTGACCAGGTTGGCCATCACGTCGGGGCTGGCGCCCGGATAGAAGGTCTGGACCTGGATGGTCGGGTAATCGACCTCGGGCAGGGCCGACAGCGACAGGAACCGGAACGCCACGATCCCGGCCAGCATGATCGCCGCCATCAAAAGCGACGTGGCCACCGGCCGCATGATGAACGGGCGTGACGGGCTCATGGGCGCGGAGCCCGTTCAGCGGCGACCAAGCCGCTCCCCCTGTGGGGGAGCTGTCGCGAAGCGACGGGGGGGGGTTCCGGCCGACGCACGCGCGGCGCCGCGGCTCCTTCACCACTTAGTGGTCCCTCTCCCCTGATGGGGAAGGATTGTATGCATCGCGGCACGGGCATCGGCTACTGGTTCCCATCGCCGCCGCGCCGCGCCTCGCGCCGGGCGTCGAGCTTGGCCTGCTGGTCCGGGCGCAGGATCGCGCGGAACTTGGCGAAGGCTTCGCGGCTCGGCCCGTCGGCGAAGATCGCCCGCGCCTTGGCCTGCTGATCCGCGTCCAGGCCGAGGAATTCCGACAGCCGCGCCAGCCGCGCCGCCGGATCGCCGCCTTCGCCGGACTGCCTCGCGGGCGGCGCGGCGGAGGCCGATGGCGCCGTCGGGGTGGGCGGCGAGGCCGCGGGCGCGGCGCCGCTCGCATTTCCACCGCCGCCGCCCCCGCCCGCGCCGCCGCCGAAACCACCAGCCGCGCGAGCCTTCGCCCGCAGGTCGTCCAGCTTGGCTTTCTGCTCGGGGGTCAGGATGCCGGCTAGGGCGTGCATGCCGTCGCGCATCGCGGCGCGGCGGGCGTCGGGATCGTCGCCCGCCGCGGTCGCTTTCGCGCGCATGTCGGCCAGGATGGGGGCGGCCTTGGCCTTCTGATCGGCGGTCAGGTTCAACTGGTCGAGCATCGCCTGCATCCGGGCCGCGCCGCCGCCGCGACCACCACCGCCGGCGCCGCTGGCGGCCGATCCGCCCGCGGCTGAACCGCCAGCGGAGGCCGCCGCGCCCCGATCATCCGCCGCTTTCGGCGCGAACAGGCCGGCGATCCAGCCCAGCGGCCCCGACGCCTTGGGCTTGCGGTTGGAATTGGGCGGGGTCTGGCCAGGCAGGAGGATGCTGGCGCCGTCCGTCAACCGGTCGCCGCCATCGGTGATCACCTGGTCGCCGACCTGGATGCCGGAATCGACCGCCGTGCGCTCACCCGCCGAGACGCCGACCTTGACCATGTTCATCTTGGCCGTGCCGTCATCGACCGTGAACACATAGTCGCCCTTGGAGCCGTGGCGGACCGCCTGGGTCGGGACCACCACCTGGCCCGTCTTGGTGTCGACCAGGAGCTGGACATTGACGAACTGGCTGGGGAACAGGACGCCGGCCGGGTTGTGAAACCGGGCCTTGGCCTTGACCGTCCCGGTCGTGGTGTCGATCTGGTTGTCCAGGGTCAGGAACGTCCCGTGGGCCAGCACGGTCGCGCCCGAGCGGTCATAAGCCGTGGCCGTCAGGACCGCGCCCGTCGCTAACCGCGCGGCGATCTGGGGCACGTTGTCTTCCGGCAGGCTGAATTCGACATCGATCGGATCGAGGGTGGTGATGATCGCCACGCCGTTGGCGTCGCTGATATTGACGTAGTTGCCGGCGTCCACCTGGCGCAGGCCCACGCGACCGGAGACCGGCGCGGTGATGTGGCAATAGATGATGTTGAGCTTGGCGCTGTTGACCGCCGCTTCGTCGGTCTTGACCGTGCCCTCGTCCTGCTTGACCAGCGCCGCCTGGGTGTCGACCTGCTGGCTGGCGATCGAGTCCTGGGAGAGCAGGGTCTTGAACCGGTTCAGGTCCAGCTTGGCGTCCGCCAGCATGGCCTGGTCGCGCAGGAGCTGGCCCTGGGCCTGCTGCAGGGCGATGACATAGGGCCGCTCGTCGACCAGGGCCAGGAGCTGCCCTTCCTTGACCATCTGGCCTTCGCGGAAGTTCACGGTCATCAGCGTGCCGGCGATATGGGTATGGACGATGACATTGGCCGTCGGCGTGACCGTGCCGAGCGCGCTCAGGAGGATCGGGATGTCCCCGCTCTGGGCCGTGGCGACGCCAACCACCGTCGGCGGGCGCCGGCCCCCTCCGCCGCCCCCGCCTCCGCCGGCGGCCCCTGTCTTGGCGCCGTGGGGAGAGAACAGCACCGCGACCACCACCGCGACGACGATCGCCAGCAGTATCCAGAGCAAGGTGCGTCCAGTGGATCGTTTGCGCGGGGGCGGGGCTCGGAACGTGGGCGACCCGTGTGGCGCCTGACCCGATTGCGGCTCGCTCATCAATCCTCCTGGCGCGGCGCACATGACGATGACGCCAAAGCATCGCCCTTAGCACCGAAGCGTGACTGCATATGGCGTTCGTGTAAGGCGCCAATAGGCCGTGCTTATATCCGACTTGAAATCTCGATATTCGTTTTAGACGGGCGCGGGATCATCGCCAAGCCAAGCGACGCTTGACCTGGGCGGCCGCTTCCGGAGAGGGTCGCGCACCCGCGGAACGATGATCAGGAAGCCTCCCATGTCCGGCAAACCCGAAACCGTCGGCCTGTCCTCCCAGCGGCTGGCGCGGATCGACCAGTTCCTGAAGACCCAATACATCGATACCGGACGGCTGAAGGGCGCGCTGATCCTGGTGGCCCGGCGCGGCGAGATCGCCCACCTGCGCGCCCTGGGCCTGGCCAGCGCGGAACGGGCCAAGCCGATGCGCGAGGATGGGATCTTCCGCATCTATTCGATGACCAAGCCGATCACCAGCGCCGCCTTCATGATGCTGGTCGAAGAGGGCCGCGTCGCGCTGGACGACCCGGTCTCGAAGTTCATCCCGGAATGGAAGGATCTCGGCGTCTATGACGGCGGCTTCATGGAGACCTTCCGCACCAGGCCGCCGGCGCGGCCGATGCAGATCGTCGATCTTTTGCGGCACACCTCGGGCCTGACCTACGGCTTCCAGCAACGCACCAATGTCGACGCGGCCTATCGCCGGCTCGGCATCGGCGAGATCGAGAAATCCGGGACGCTGGACAGCATGGTCGAGGGGCTGTCGCGCCTGCCGCTGGAATTCTCCCCCGGAACGGCCTGGAACTATTCGGTCTCCACCGACATCCTCGGCTATCTGATCGGCAAGATCAGCGGGCAGCCGTTCGAGAAATTCCTGCATGAGCGGTTGATTAAGCCGCTCGGCATGTTCGACACCGACTTCTTCGTCCCCAAGAACAAGGCCGACCGGCTGACGGCCTGCTACAGCCTGAGTCCCAAGGGCGTCGTGCTGCAGGACGATCCCGCCGACAGCCCCTATCTGACCGCGCCCTCCCTGGTGTCCGGCGGCGGCGGGCTGGTCTCCACCGCGACGGACTATCTGAAATTCTGCCAGATGATCCTGAACGGCGGCGAGGCCGGCGGGACCCAACTGCTCAGTCCAAAGACGATCCAACTGATGGGTGCGAACCATCTGCCGGGCGGGGCGGACCTCACGACCCTGTCGCGCTCCCTGTTCAGCGAGGCGGCCTATGCCGGCCTCGGCTTCGGCCTCGGCTTCTCGACCACTATCGACCCGGCCGCGACCCTGATCCCGGCCACGGCTGGCGACCTCTCCTGGGGCGGAGCGGCGTCGACCTTTTTCTGGATCGACCCGAAGGAGCAGTTGGCCGCCATATTGATGACCCAGCTCCTGCCCTCGTCCGCCTATCCGATCCGCCGCGAGCTGCGCACCCTGGTCTATTCGGCGTTCACCCGGTCGGACCTCTGAGTCGCCGAGCCGGCCCCTACCCAGCGTCGGTGAAATTTATCTTGCGGCCGTCCGGCATGATCATGTCGCCGCCCTTCTCACCCGGCTGGCAGGGTCCGAGCCAGGTCGATGTCATGGTCATCTTGTGCTCGCCGTTCGCCGCCGCGACCGGCGCGCCGGTATGGGTGGAGTCGATCACCATCTTGAAGGCGGAATTGAAGTCACCGCTCACCGTCCCTGTGCTGACGACCTTGCCCTCCGGGCCCATGTCGCAGCTTGTGTTGAAGCTGATCGACCCATCCAGATTGCGCGTGAGCTGAGGCGGCGCGCATTGACCGCGGCGCATCTGCTGGCTGAGCAGCGACATCTTGGCCTCGGACTCGGCGTCGGTGCAGAGTTCGGTGGCCGGCATGGCCTCGGAGACGCCTTCCATGGCCAAGGTCTGACGCCAGAGACCGGGCTTGCGGCGCGGCAGGCTGCCGAGCGAGATCGGACCGGGCGCGGGAGCGGCCGGCGCGGCTGACGCCGTCTGACCGGCGCCGCCGGCGGCGGGCGCGGGCTTGTTGCAGGACGCGAGCGACAACAGGGCCGCTCCAGCCAAGAGGCCGGTGGTCAATAGGCGCATGAGTGCCTTCCTCCCTCAGTGGGGGCGAGCTTAGCCCGCCGACGGCGAGAGGATACGCCAGTCGGCGCCAAGACGATCACCAGGTGTCGATGAACCGCCGCCGCTCCCTGGTCCGATCGCGCGGCGCGATCGACTTCAGGCCACGCACGATCCATTCACGCGATTCGACTGGATCGATCACCGCGTCGATCTCCAGGGCCTGGGCCACGCTGATCGCCTTGCCGCGCTCATAGGAGCGGGCGACCAGGCTGTCGAACAGGACCTTACGGGCCTCCGGATCGGTTTCGGCCTCCAGCTCCTTGCGGTAGCCGAGGCGGACCGCGCCCTCCAGGCCCATGCCGCCGAACTCGCCGGTGGGCCAGGCGACGATGAAGAAGCTGGCCGGGAAAGTGCCGCCGGTCATGGCCTGGGCGCCGAGGCCGTAGCCCTTGCGCAGCACGATGGTGAAGATCGGGACTTCCAAGGCCGCGGCGGTGACGAACATGCGCGAGCCGTGGCGCACCGTGGCGGACTTCTCCGCGTCCGGCCCGACCATGAAGCCGGGCGTGTCGCACAGGGACAGGATCGGCAGGTCGAAAGCGCCGCAGAGCTGCATGAACCGCGCGGCCTTGGTCGCGCCGTCGGCGTCGATCGCCCCGCCCAGGAAGCGCGGGTCATTGGCGATCAGGCCCATGGGCCGGCCCTCGACGCGGATCAGGGCGGTGATCAGGCCGCGGCCGAAGCCGGGACGCAGCTCCATAACCGAGCCCTCGTCGGCCAGGGTCTCGATCAGCGGGCGGATATCGTAGACCCGCAGGCGATTCTCCGGGATCGCCAGGCGCAGCAGCCGCTGGTCGGCGCAGCGCCAGTCGGCCACCGGCCCCTGAAAATAGGCGAGCAGCCGGCGCGCCTGGTTCGCCGCGTCCGGTTCGTCCTCGGCCACGAGGTCGACCACGCCGTTGGCCGATTGCACCGAGATCGGGCCCACCTCCTCCGGCCTATAGACGCCGAGGCCGCCGCCTTCGATCATCGCCGGACCGCTCATGCCGATGGTGGAGTTACGGGTGGCGATGGTCACGTCGCAGCAACCCCAGAACACCGCATTGCCGGCGAAACATCGGCCCGAAGCGATGCCGATGCGCGGCGCCAGGCCGCTGAGCCGGGCGAAGGCGTGGAAAGTCGGGACGTCGAGGCCAGTGACGCCCACGCCGTCGGTGTCGCCCGGCCGGCCGCCGCCGCCCTCGGCGAACCAGATGATCGGCAGCCGCTCACGCTCGGCCAGCGCCATCATCCGGTCGGTCTTCTTGTGGTTCATCGTCCCCTGGGTGCCGGCCAGGACCGTATAGTCATAGGCCAGCACCATGCAGCGGGCCTGGGCTTCGTCGAACAGGTCGCCATTGACCGCGCCGATCCCCGTGACCAGGCCGTCGGCCGGGGTGTTGCGGGTGAGGTCGTCCAGGCCGCGACGACGGCGCTGAGCGGCGATGGCCAGGGCGCCGTATTCGATGAACGAGCCGGGATCGACAATCGCGTCGATGTTCTCGCGCGCGGTGCGCATATGGGTCTTGCGCCGGCGGGCGACCGCGTCGGGCCGCTGGGCGTCCAGGCCGAGACCTCGCCGCTCCAGGGCCTTGGCCAGGTCGGGGCGCAGGTGGTCCAGATCGGCCGTGGCGGCGGCCTCGGCTTCCGCGTCGTCGATCTCCGTGGGCTCGAGGAACACGATCGGCGCGCCCTCGAACAGGGTCTGGCCGACCACGCCGGGAACGCCGCGCACCACGCCGGCGCGATCGGCCTCGACCAGGTGCTCCATCTTCATGGCTTCCAACACCGCGACCGCCTGGCCGGCGCGGACCGTGTCGCCCTCGGCCACGTGCACGGCGACCAGGAGGCCCTGGGTCGGCGCGCCGAGCGCGACCGAGCCCTCCGGCGCGGCGGCGGCCGGACCGACCGCCCTGGAATTTCGCATCGAGGCCTCGAAGAACCGCTCCGGCCCCGGGACTTCGGCCAGGAGGTCGACGATACGCCGCTCGACCAGGCCGGTGGTGATCTGGCCCGCCCGGACATCGGCGCGGCGCAGCAGGGCGCGCAGGATCGGGATATTGGTCTCGACGCCCCGCAGCCGGAACTCCTCCAGAGCCCGGCCGGCCTTGGCGGCGAGCGCGTCCGGGCCGCCGGAGCGCTCGTGCACGATGACCTTGGCCAGCAGGGAGTCGAAATTCGGATTGGTCTCGTAGCCGGCATAGCCGCAGGCGTCGACACGGACGCCCGGGCCGGAGGGCGGCTCGAACACGCTCAGCATCCCGCCCGTGGGCCGGACCGAGCCGGAAGCATCCATGATTTCCGTATTGACCCGCAACTGCACGGCCGCGCCGACCAGCGCCGGCGGCTTGTCCAGGCCCAGTTCGGCCAGGCTTCGCCCCGCCGCGACCTCGATCTGGGCGCGCACCAGGTCGACCCCGGTCACCTCCTCGGTCACGGTGTGCTCGACCTGCAGGCGGGCATTGGCCTCGATGAAGACGAAACGATCGCCGTCGGCCTCGACCAGGAACTCGAACGTGCCCAGGCTGTCATAGGCCGCGCCGCGGGCCATCGACATCGCCGCCTCGATCAGGCGGTCGCGCAAGGGTTTCGGCAGGTTCGGGCTGGGCGCGAACTCGACCAGTTTCTGGCGCCGGCGCTGGAGGCTGCAATCGCGGTCCCAGAAATGAACCAGGCCGCCTGACCGGTCGCCCAGCACCTGGATCTCGATATGGCGGGCCGGTTCGATGGCCTGCTCCACATAGAGCCGGCCGTCGCCGAACGCCGCCTGCGCCTCCGAGGCGCAGCGCGCGAAGGCCTGTTCGATCTCCGAAGCGTCACGCACCAGCCTCATGCCGCGCCCGCCGCCGCCGGCGATGGCCTTGATCATCATCGGCCGGCCGTCGTGGCCGGCGAAAAAGGCGCGGGCCTCGTCCTTGGTGGTGGCCGCGTCGGTCCCTTCGGCCACGGGGACGCCACGGCGGCGCGCCAGGGCCCTCGCCCGCGCCTTGTCGCCGAACAGCGCCAGCGCCTCGGGCTGGGGACCGATGAAGGTCAGACCGCCGGCCTGGCAGGCGCGCGCGAACGCGGCGTTCTCGCTCAGGAAGCCATAGCCCGGATGGATGGCGTCGCAGCCGGCCGCCCGCGCGGCGGCGATGATGGCGTCGCCGTCGAGATAGGCCCGCGCGCCGGTCCCGGCCAAGGTTCTAGCCTCGTCCGCCACCCGTCCGTGCAGGGCGCGCGCGTCGTCATGGGACAGGATCGCCACTGATCTGAGGCCGAGGCCCGCCGCGGCGCGGGCGATCCGGATGGCGATCTCGCCGCGGTTGGCGATCAATACGGCGCTGAGACCCATCGGACATTCCGTTTCGACCTGGAGGCGCGGCCAGCCAAGTCGAACGGTGATTCGATGTCAAACGGGACGCCGCCCGGTCAGGCGTTGACGGCCTGGGCGACGGCGCGTTCGGCGGTCTGGGCCAGGGCGCCCTCGATGGCCGCGTGCAGCTTGGCCAATTCGATCGGCTTGGCGACGTGGGCGTCCATGCCGGCGGCCAGATATTCGCGGGCGTGGTGCGGCATGGCGTTGGCCGAGACCGCGATGATCGGCGTGTGCGGGCGGCCGGTCGCGGCTTCCTCGGCGCGGATGGCGCGCGTGGCGGCGACGCCGTCCATCTCCGGCATCTGGATATCCATCAGGATGATGTCGAAGTTCGAGCGCTTCCAGGCGTCGACCGCCTGGCGGCCGTTGTCGACCATCTCCAGGTCGACCCCGAAGCTTTGCATGATGGTGCGCAGGACCAGTTGGTTGGTCGGAATGTCCTCTGCGGCCAGCACCCGCAGCGGCCTGTCCTCCTCGGGCGCCGGAGCCTGGGCGCCTTCGGCGCCCTGGGCGGCGAGCAGCGGCGCCGGCAGTTCGACGGTGAAGACCGAACCCTGGCCCTCGACGCTCTCGACCGAGATCTTGCCCTTCATCAACTGGGCCAGCTCGCGGCAGATCGCCAGGCCAAGGCCGGTGCCGCCGAAGCGGCGGGTGTTGGAGCCGTCGGCCTGGGTGAACTTCTGGAACAGCATCGGGATCTTTTCACCCGGGATGCCGACGCCGGTGTCGGCGACCACGAAGCGCAGGCCGTCGCGGCCGTCCTCGCCCATGCCCTCGATCGTCACCAGGACCTCGCCCTCGGGCGTGAACTTCAGCGCGTTGGAGACCAGGTTGTTGAGAATCTGGCCGACTCGGGCCGGGTCGCCGCGCCGCGCGCCGCCCGCGTTCGGGTGGACGGCGACCTGGAAGTCCATCCGCTTCTTGGTGTCGGCGACGGCCTTGAAGGCCGCGCGCACATTGGTCGCCAGGACTTCGGCGTCGACCTCGCCCACATCCATCTCCATCTTGCCGGCTTCGATCCGGGAGATGTCGAGCACGTCGTTCAGCACCGCCAGCAGGTCCTCGCCGGAACGCCGGATCACCCCGACGCGCTCGCGCTGGACCGGCGACAACTCGCCGAGGGCGATGATCTGGGCCATGGCCAGGACGCCGTTCAGCGGCGTGCGGATCTCGTGGCTCATATTGGCCAGGAACTGGGACTTCAGCACATTGGCGGCCTGGGCCTCGTCACGCGCCGCCAGGAGTTCGGTCATCGCGCGGTGCAGGGCGCTGTCGTTCGCTTGAAGCTGGGTCAGCAACTGGTTGAAACTGCGGCTCAGCAGGCCGAATTCGTCCTCGGCCCAGCTCGGCACGCGCTGGGAATAGTCGCCGCTGTCGGCCACGTCGCGCATGACCTTGGACAACTGGTTCACCGGCCCGACCACGCGGACGGCCAACCATCGGCCCATGAACAGCGCCAGGCCGGTCGCGGCGAAGAAGAGCGCGCCGCAAACCGCCAGATAGCGCGGCAGGATCGCGCCGAGCCCGACGGACCTGGACGTGACCTCCAGGGCTCCCACCGGCCGTTCGCCCAATTTTACAGGCAGGCTGGAGCGAACCAGGTCGCCGTCCGCGCCTGTCTTGGCGGCATGGGTAGTGTGATAGCGCGCCAGGGGCTTGCCGGCGGCGTCGATCAGCACCGCGGATTGGATATCATCCGGCGAGGCCGCCAGGGTCCCCAAGACCTCGGCGGCGGTCCTAGCGTCGCCGCGCGCGGCGGCCGGCGCGACTTCGGTGGCCATCACGCGGGTCAAGGCGACCTGAGCCCTGAGCAGATCGGTGCGCTGTGCTTGCCATTGTTCAAAAATGAACAGGGCGCTGGCCGTCAACAGCACAACCACGGCGGTGACCAGCGACGCGATAGCGATCCGGTTTTCGAACGAGATGCCCCGCGCGCCCACCGAAGGTCCGGTTAGCTGATCGTTCACACTCGCCAAAACAGCGCGCCCCTCCCTGAACAGAGGCCATATCCATAAGGGGAAAACTCCTAACGCTTCACTTCATTGGAAATGCCGCCAAGCGTCGCCGCCGGGGCGCGTCTCGCGTTGCAAGGGCGCTTTTGTCGCAGCCACACGCGCTGGTTGGCGCTCATTAAGCTGGCGTTAAGCTTAATAATCTGTTTACTATGCTGCTGTTCCAGCCAAGGAGGGCAAGTATGGACAAGACGCTTATCGCTCAAACTGTCGCCAACAAGTTGTTCGCCACCGAGGACGCCGTCGACAAGTCGATCGTCGAAGCCTCGAAGCTCTTGGCCGGTCTCGTCGAGGCCCGTCAGGAAATGCGTCTGTCCGCCGTCGTCGGCGATGATGTGGTCGCCAAGGTCGCCGTCGCGCTCGGCGCGCTCGCCGAAGCCCGCAAGGCCGTCGTCGAAGCCCACAATGAACTGGCCGAAGTCAAACTGCGCGTCGGCATCCGCACCAAGCTGATCGGCGTCGTGGACAAGAGCCAACTCGCCGCCAGCAATGACGCGGTGGTCGGTCAGCGTCGCGCGAGCTAAACGCTTCCATCCACGAGAAATTTACCTGAGCGGTGTATCCGCGCTCCTGAAACCCCAGGGGCGCGGATATGCTTTTTCGGATCGAACCTTATTTGGCGTTGGTCCTGTTGCTCGTGACCGCGGTTTTTGTGGCTTTGAAGGGTGGACTACCGGAACGCTTCGGCGTTGCGATGATTGTTACGACCTGGATCGGGACGATCGTCGCCCAATACTTCACCCACCTCATGACCATGTCGTTCCTGGTATTCGACGGCTTACTCGCCGTTGGATTTCTCGTGGTCGCAGTGCGCTATAGCAGCCTGTGGCTGGGCGGCGCGATGATCTGTCAGGCGATTTCGTTCGGCGCCCACGCCATGCGCTTGTCGGACAATACCCGCATCGTCTGGCGCGGCGCGAACGTCTATCTGCTGGTCACCAATGTCGCCAGCTACATGATCCTGTTCATTCTGATCGGCGGCACCTGCGCCAGCATCCAGAACCGCCGCAAGGCGGCGCGCGCGCGGGTCGAGGATCGGGCGCGCATCGTCAAGCGCCCGGATTGGCTCACAGACGCGACGCCGCCGACCGCAGGCGTCCTCTGAGCCAATCCAGCGACGGCGAGTCGCCGAGGTCGCCGCGCCACAGCGCCTCGATCGCCATGGTCTCCGCCGGATAGGGCGGATCGAACAGTTTGATGTCGTAGTGAGCGGCGAAAGCGGCGGCGGTGCGTCGCGGCAGCAGGGCGGCCATGTCGGTGCCGCTGACAATGGCCATGGCGCTGTGGGCGTCTGTAACCGTGACGCCCGAGATTCGCGGCGAGCCGCTGGCGGCCAGGGCGTCGAACGCGCCGCCGTCGTCCAGGATCACCCGACGCTCGATGCCGCCCTCGAGCACCCGGCCGTCAACGGCGTGCTCCTCCGCCGCCGTCGCCATGACCACATGCGCCATGGCGGCCAACTTTTGAATGGTCAGCGGCCCCGCCGCCGCCGGGTGATCCGCGCGCATCACCCAGACCCGGGCGTCATGGAACAGCGTCTCGCGTCCAAAACGGGAATCGATGCGGCCGAAGCTGCCGATAGCCAGATCGATGCGGCCGGTCTGCAAATCCTCGCCGAGCGCGCTCCCCGGGCTTTGCAGGCGAAGCTCCACCCCCGGCGCGCTCTGGCGCAGCTCGGCGATCACCTTATGCATCAGCACCGTGCAGACATAGCCGCTGGTGGCCAGGGTGAATCGCCTTTGAGCCTCGGCCGGGTCGAACACGGCTGGCGCTAGGGCCAGTTGCAGGCGGTGCAGCCCTTCGCGCAATCGCGGCGTGATTTCCTGAGCTCGCGCGGTCGGACGCATACCGTCTGGCCCTCGCACGAACAGGTCGTCCCGCAGCGCATAGCGCAGCCGTCCAAGGGCGTGGCTGATCGCGGACTGAGTCAAACCGAGCCGCGCGCCCGCGCGCGTGACGCTGCCTTCCTCGGCCAAGGCGTCGAACACCCGGAGCAGGTTGAGGTCGAGCGAAGGAAAATGAATTTCAGGCATAATGAGCGTGATGATTTCTCATTTTGCGCATAGGATTGCAACGCTTACCTGCAGAACGTTGTGATGGCCCGGCGCGACTTGCGCTTGCGGGGCGGTCTAGGCTGACCGATGCTTGCTCTGTCAGCCTTCCGCGGCCGGGCGCCTTCGCCATCGATTCGAAAGTCAGTGATGAGCCCTCCCGATTCCAGCGAACCGCCGTCAGGGCCGATGTCTCCGCTGGCCCCCGGCTTCGCCCCGGAAGGTCCGCCGCCGGCCCGTGACCGCACGCCGCTGCAGCGGCTGCGCCTGCCGATCATGGGCGCGGTGGTGATGATCGCGATCGTGGGCGGGCTCGTGGCCTATCTGACCGGCGGACGCTACGAGTCGACCGACGACGCGGCTGTCCAGGGCGCGCGGGTCTCGATCAGCAGCAGCATCCCCGGCCGGGTCATGAAGGTGCTGGTCCATGAGAACCAGACGGTCCACGCCGGCGACCTGCTGTTCCAGCTCGACGGCCGGCAATACCAGATGGCCTATGATGAAGCCCAGGCCAACGTCGTCGCCATGCGGGCGCAGGTGGAGGGCCTGAAGGCCACCTATCGCCAGCGCCAGGCCGATGTGAAGGCCGCGCAGGACAGCCTGGCCTATCTGGAAAGCGAAGCACGCCGGCAGAAGGTGCTGGTCGAGGCCGGCACGGCGAGCCAGTCCCAGGCCGACCAGGCCAAGAACCAGGCCGACCAGGCGCGCCAGCAGTTGGCCGCCATGCGCGAGCAGTTGTCCAACGCCCTGGCCGCCCTGGGCGGCGACGCCGACGGCCCCACGGACCGCCAGCCGAGCGTCATGCAGGCCCTGGCCCGGCTCGGCAACGCCCAGATCAACCGTAGCTATATCGACATCGTCGCGCCCCAGGACGGGGTGGTGACCAAGGTCGACCAGTTGCAAGCCGGCGACTATATCAACGCCGCCACGGCGGTGTTCCAACTGGTCTCCAACCGCTTGTGGGTGGAAGCCAATTTCAAGGAAAACCAACTCGAGTACATGCGCGCGGGCCAGGCCGCGACGATCAAGATCGACGCCTATCCGCATACCAAGTTCCGGGCGCGGGTCGTCGCCATCAGCCCTGGCACCGGCTCCAGCTTCTCGCTGCTGCCGCCCGAGAACGCGACCGGCAACTGGGTCAAGGTCACCCAGCGCGTGCCCGTGCGCGTGGAGTTCGAAGGCGCGCCCGAAGTGCCGCTGCAACCGGGCCTTAGCTGTTCGGTCAGCGTCGACACCACCCATCACCGCAGCCTGACCGGCGACAGCGGCCCCCGCGCGCAGACGAGTCCGGCCGAGCCCCTGAAATGACCGACCAGGCGACCGGGGTCGCCAATCGCGGCCTGATCACGGTCTCGATCATGCTGGCCGCGATCATGAACTCGTTGGACACGACGATCGCCAATGTCGCCCTGCCGCACATGGCCGGGAGCGTCTCGGCCTCGGCCGACCAGATCACCTGGGTCCTGACCTCCTACATCGTCGCCGCGGCGATCATGACGCCCCTGACCGGTTGGCTGACCGGCCGGTTCGGCCGCAAGAAGGTGTTCATGATCTCGATCCTCGGCTTCACCGTCGCCTCCGCCCTATGCGGCGCGGCGCAGAGCCTGGGCCAGATCGTCGGGTTCCGTCTGCTGCAGGGCCTGTTCGGCGCCGCTTTGGTCCCGCTGTCCCAGGCCGCCCTGATGGACATCAATCCGCCAGAGCAGCAGGGGCCGGCCATGGCCATGTGGGGGATGGCGTCGATCCTGGGGCCCATCGTCGGGCCGACCCTGGGCGGCTGGCTGACCGACGACTTTAGCTGGCGCTGGGTATTCTATATCAACCTGCCCTTGGGCGCCCTGGCGTTCGCGGGGGTCTACAGCTTCGTCCACGACCAGCGGCGCGACGAGAAGGTTCCGTTCGACTTTTTGGGCTTCATGCTGCTCAGTACGGCGATCGGCGCATTCCAGCTATTCCTGGACCGGGGCGGCGACCGGGCCTGGTTCGAGTCGCGGGAGATCTGGATCGAGGCCTGGGTGGCCGCCGTGGGCCTGGGCCTGTTCGTCTTCCATACCGCGACCGCCGACCGGCCGTTCCTGCCCCGCGCCATGCTGAAGAATGTCAATTTCATCACCGCCACGGCGTTCGGTTTCTTCATCGGCATCCTGCTGTTCTCCACCCTGGCGCTGCTGCCGCCGATGATGGAGACACTGATGGGCTATCCGGTGATCACCACCGGCTTGGTGACGGCGCCGCGCGGGGTCGGCAGCCTGATCTCGATGTTCCTGGTCGGTCAGTTGATCCGGCGCTTCGATCCCAGGCTGATCATCCTGGCCGGCCTGATCATGAGCGTCCTATCCCTGTTTGGCATGACCCGGTTCTCGCTGCAGATGGACACGCGCCTGTTCATCTGGACGGGCCTGGCCCAGGGCATCGGCATCGGGCTGATCTTCGTGCCCCTGACCACACTGGCCTTCGCCACGATCAGCCCCGCCCTGCGCGCCGACGGCGCCGGGGTCTTCACCCTGGTGCGCAATCTGGGCTCCAGCGCCGGCATCTCGATCATGCAGGCGCTGCACACCAGCAACACCCAGATCCTCCATTCCGGCATGGTCGAGCGCTTGCGGCCCGATAATCCGGTGGTCGCGAGCGCGCTCGCCGCCCCGTTCAGCCTGTCCAATCCCACGGGCCAGACGCTCCTGAACGACGAGGTCAACCGGCAAGCCTCGATGATCGCCTATATCGACGATTTTTACCTGATGCTGTTCGTGGCCGTGGCCCTCGCGCCAGCGCTCCTGATGATGCGCAGGCCAGCTCAAGGGGGGAACCATGAACCGATGCTGGCCGACTAGGGCCTCTGGACCGATCCTCGCTGTCTGCGCCACCGCGTTTCTGAGCGGCTGCATGACCGTGGGCCCGAATTTCAAAGCGCCGGCCGCCGCGGCCGACGCGGCCTATGTCCCACCGAACGACGACACGTCCAATATCGGTCCCGTGCGGACGGCGGTCGGCGACAAGGTGGTCGCCGACTGGTGGACCCTGTTCCATTCGCCGGAGCTTGACCGGGTGATCCGGGAGGCGATCGCGGCCAACCCGACCCTGGAAGCCGCCCGCGCGCGGCTGGCCCAGGCCCGGGAAGCATCGAAGTCGGAGGGCTTTCCGCTGCACCTGGACGCCACGGGCGGGGTCAAGGAACAGCAGGCCAACCTGAACGCCTTCTCCGGCGGAGAGCTCAGCACCCCATTCAAGCTCGACGGCGTCGCCCTGCCAAGCTTTCCCAGCAACCCTCAGTTCCCGCTGTATTCGATCGGCGCGGCCGTCAGCTACAACCTTGACCCGTTCGGCGGCGTGCGCCGGCGGGTGGAATCGCTGAGGGCCAGCCAGGAAGCCGAGGCCCGCGAACTCGACGCCGCGTATCTCACCCTGACCGGCCAGGTGGTCGCCCAGGCGTTGACCATCGGCGACGCCACGATCCAGATCCGCGTTTTGCATGAAGTGGTGGCCAGTGACGAAGCGGATCTCGACTTCGCGCGCAGGGCGGTCGCGGCCGGCGGCGCGCCACGGGTCCAGATCGCCGAGATCGAATCCCAACTGTCCCAGGACCGCGCCATGATCCCGCCGCAGCAGCAGAGGCGGGACGCCGCCAGGCACCGGATGGCGGTGCTGCTGGGCAAGGCGCCCGCCGATTTCGTCGCGCCCGACGTCGACGAGACCTCCGGTTCCCTGCCGCTGAATCTGCCGGTGGCCGTGCCGTCCGTCCTGGTGCGCACCCGCCCGGACATCCTGGAGGCCGAGGCGCGCCTGCATGAGGCGACCGCCGATATCGGCGTGGCGACCGCCAATCTCTATCCGAACATCACCCTGTCGGCGAGTTTGAATCAGGACTCCCTGACGCCGCAGACCCTGTTCGATCCGATGTCCACCAGTTGGGCCGTCGGCAGCGGCCTGACCGCGCCGATCTTCCATGGCGGGGAACTGCACGCGCGCAAGCGGGGGGCCGAGGCCGCCGCCCGCGTCGCCCTGGCCAATTATCAGGAGACCGTGCTGGCCGCCTTCAACCAGGTGGCCGACCTGTTGCAGACCATCGCCCACGACAACCAGGCCTATGCGGACCAGACCCGCGCCCTGGAGGCCGCCCAGGCTCGGGTGGACATGCTGCGCAAGGCCGAAACGGCGGGCGGCGCCACGGCCGTCCAGGTGCTGCACGCCGAACGCGACCTGCGCCGCATCCGCCTGACCTTGCAGGCCCAGAGCAGCGACCGCTACAGCGACTCGGCGCTCCTGCTGCTGGCCACGGCCTCGGTGCCGCCCGGCGCGGCGGAAGGCGCCGCGGTGAAGAGCGGGCGATAGCTGCTTCCCCTCTGGGGAGTTGTCGCGAAGCGACGGAGGGACTGTCTTGCAGCGCCACGGGGGCGGCGACGCCCCTCCACCACTTCCCGAGGGCGCCGAGCGCGGCGCCCGTTCGGCGCGGCCATCGCCAAATCGTTGGCGATCAACGGCTCTTGCGATGTGTGAGCCGATAGGGGGGTGGGCCGCTCAACAGCCCGGACAGTGTTCGCCGCGCGACTGTTCGATCTGCAAGGTGGCGTGGTGCAC
This sequence comes from Caulobacteraceae bacterium, assembly GCA_036272715.1. Taxonomy (GTDB): domain Bacteria; phylum Pseudomonadota; class Alphaproteobacteria; order Caulobacterales; family Caulobacteraceae; genus Poindextera. The sequence continues at coordinate 24,154 of DATAYD010000099.1, forward strand.
GCCGAAACGGCTCTTGAGCGCCTGGGCCAGACCGGAGCGGAACTGGTCGAGGCCGTCGGGTTCCGGACGCACCAGATGGGCGGTGAGCGCGGTCTCGGTGGTGCTCATGGCCCAGATGTGCAGATCGTGGACCTCGGTGACCCCGGGGCTGGCGCGCAGGAAGTCGGCGATGCTCGCGGGATCCGCCCCGCGCGGCGCGGCGTCCAGGGCCATGTCGATCGCCTCGCGCAGGAGGCCCCAGGTCCCCAGGACGATCACCGCGACGATCGCGATGCTGACCACGGGGTCGAGCCAGGTCCAGCCGGTCAACAGGATCAGGCCGGCGGTGATGACCACGCCCACCGAGATCGCCGCGTCGCCCCCCATGTGCAGGAACACGCCGCGCACGTTCACATCCGAATGCCCGCGAACGAACATCAGAGCGGTCAGGGTGTTCACCACCACGCCGATCAGGGCGATGCCCATCACCAGCGGCGCGTGGATCGGTTGCGGATGGATCAGCCTCCGCGCGGCCTCGAACACCAGGGCGCCCGAGACCAGCATCAGGACCAGGCCATTGGCGAGGGCGGCCATCACGGTCGCCTTGCCGAAACCATAGGTCCGCCGCCCGGCCGCCGGTCGTCGCGCCAGCCACGCCGCGCCGCCGGCCAGCACCAGGCCCAGCACGTCCGACAGGTTGTGGCCGGCGTCCGCGACCAGGGCGGTCGAATGAGCGATGACCCCGCCACCCGCCTCGGCCAGCACGATCGTCAGGTTCAGGGCGATTGCCAGGCCGTAGCGCGGATCATCCGGCGAGGCGTGGGCGTGTCCATGGTGGTCATGCCCCTTATGATCATGACCACGATGATCGTGACCATGGTGGTCATGATCATCGTGGACGCCGCCGTGGTCGTGCCTGTGGCCGTTCATGCAAACTCCAGCGCACCCGCGCGGGGAAGGAAGAATAGGATAAGCCGAGCTTTGACGCCAGCGCGCCGGCCCACGGTTGCTCACGCCGCGCATCCACGATAACCGCTCCGGGATGAGCTTAGATCCCGTCGCCCTGGCCCAGGCCCTGATCCGCCGCCCTTCGGTGACGCCCGCCGACGCCGGCGCGATGGACGAATTGCAGAACGCGCTGGAGGGGCTGGGCTTCCGCTGCCGGCGGATGCGGTTCGGTCCAATCGAGAACCTCTATGCCCGGCGCGGCGAGGCCGGCCCCAATCTCTGTTTCGCCGGCCATACCGACGTGGTGCCGGTGGGCGACGCGGCCGCCTGGCGACAGCAGCCGTTCGAGGCCCAGGTAGTGGACGAGGTGCTGTTCGGCCGCGGCGCGGTCGACATGAAGGGCGCGATCGCCGCTTTCGTCGGGGCCTGCGCGGCGATCGATCCGGCGCGTGTGAAGGGCTCGCTCTCCCTCTTGATCACCGGCGACGAGGAGGGCGACGCCGACGACGGCACGGTGCGCGTGGTCGAGGCGCTGATGGCCGAAGGCGAGCGGATCGATCACTGCGTGCTCGGCGAACCCAGTTCGGCGGCCGTTCTAGGCGACCAGATGAAGATCGGCCGGCGCGGCAGCCTGAACGCGTGGATCGAGGTTTCCGGAACCCAGGGCCACGTCGCCTATCCCCAATTGGCCGCCAATCCGCTGCCGCCCCTGATCGCCCTGCTGCATCGGCTGCAGTCCAGGACGCTGGACCAGGGCTATCCGGGCTTCCAGGCCTCGAACCTGGAGGTGACCACGATCGATGTCGGCAATCCGGCGACCAATGTGATCCCGGCCAAGGCCAGCGCGCGGCTTAATATCCGCTTCAATCCACGCCATGACGGCGCGGAGCTGATCGACTGGCTGGAGGCCGAGCGCGCCGCGGCGGACCAGGCCTTCGCCGGCACCATCGCGCTGTGGACCAAGCTGACCGGCAACGCCTTCATCACCGAGCCCGGCGACTTCGTCGCGCTCTGCACCGACGCGGTGACCGAAGTGACCGGCCGCGCGCCCGAGCTTTGCACCACCGGCGGCATTTCCGACGCCCGGTTCATACGCCAGGTCTGCCCGGTGGTCGAACTGGGCCTGGTCAACGCCACCATGCACGCCGTCGATGAACGCACGCCCATCAGCGAAATCCGTGACCTGACCGAGATCTATCGCCGGCTGATCGAACGCTATTTCGAAACGTTCGGGGGCTGAAGGTTCAGCCCATATTGACAACATTCCGGCGGATGCGCGCCGAGCCGTCCGAAGCCAGGTCCTCGCGGGTGTCGTTGAGCCGGAGCGGCCCCTTCAGCGTCGCATTGACCCGCGCCATGCCCCCAGCCCCCGCGGCGCCGGGACCGAACAGGTAGCGCAGCGAGATGCGCTCGTGGTCGGCGGCGTCAGGCTGCGTGCCGTGCAGGGTGCAGGCGTGCCAGAGCGCGGCAGAGCCCACATCGCCGGTCAGGATCCGCTGGCGCACCCGCGTCTCGCCGCCGCGGCCATCGCGGTAGCGCCAGTGCTCGAAGCCATCCTGGGCCAGGTCGTGGGGAAACACGGTCGCACCCAGCCGATGGCTGCCTTCCAGCAGGAACAGCGGCGCATCCATCCGGGTGACGGGATGCAGGTAGATGTAGAGGGTGACGAAATCGGCGTCACGGCCCTTGAAGTCGATCAGGTCCTGGTGGAAGTCGATGCCGTAGAAATAGGTCACGTCCCGGTACTGGGGTTTGACGAAGGCCCCCAGATTGTTGACGGGGTTGCCGGCGATCCGCGCCCGCAGCCAGTCCGGCACCGACTGGGCCGGCACGCCGCAGACCACCTTCCTGTTGATCAACTGATAGTCCTCGCCCAGGAGCGCCCCCAACGCCGCGACGATCTGGGGCGACTGTTCGACGAAGCCCAGTTCGCCCTCGAACCGTTCCAAGAGGTTGCGGCCCGGCTTGGGATTGACCCCGACATAGAGCGGATCGGCGTCGAACTCGGCCTCCGACAAAAACAAGCGATGGTCGAAATGCCGGTCGGCGCGCAGCTTGGCCAGCAGCCGGCCAGCCTCCAGCGGGTTCACCGGGCTGTCGAAGAGATGCCGGCCGCCTTCGATGAAATCATCGACCACCGTGTTCGCGCGTGTTTCGAGCGCCAAGGTCATCGGCAGGCCTCCCGCCAGAATGTCTCGATCCGCGATGTTTCGCCCTCCCGGTTAACGGGCCATGAAGCACCGGATTCATCGCCTCTCGCGCCCCGATGAAGGCCGAAATTCCCGATCCGCGCGGCTCTTGGACGGGTTGACGGGCCTCTAGCCGCCGCCGAGCATCAAGGCGCGGGCGCCGGAACCTGATTCGCGGGCGGCCTGATCGGGACGCGCCTTGAAAATCCGCTATATCGCCAACGCCTGCTTTGTCCTGCGCCTGGCCTCGGGCAAGACCATCCTGACCGATCCCTGGTTCGAGGGGCCCTGTCAGCAGACCTGGTGGAACTTCCCGCCGCTCGATCCGGACCTGTTGGCCGAGGTCCGCGCCCTACGCCCGGATTACCTCTATATCAGCCACCTGCACCACGATCACCTGCATCCCCAGTCCCTGACGCATTTCGATCCAGCGACCCCGGTGATCATCGGGGCGATGAACACCCCCAACCTGGCCAATGCGCTGCGCGGCGCGGGCTTTTCGAACCTGCTGCCGTTCGGGTTCGAGGCCCGCGCGCCTCTGCCGGGCGCCGGATGCGAGCTGGTGTTGTTCCGCGACTTCCACGGCAATACGCTGGGCGACGACAGCGTGCTGGACTACGACCTCGACACCTCGATCTATCTGTTCGACGGCGATGGCGCGCGGGTGTTCAACGCCGTGGACAATACGATCCGGCCCGAGGACGCGGCGCGGATCGCGGCCCGGTACGGCGCGCCGGATGTCGCCATGCTGCCTTACGCCTCGGCCTCGCTCTATCCGATGGCCATGGCGGATTATGACGACGCGGCCAAGGCGGCGGCGCGCGAACGTATCCGCGCCCGGACCAGTGTGAATTTCGCCGAGGTCGGCCGAGGTCTGGGCACCGGCCATGTGATCCCGGCCGGCGGGGAATATGTGCTGGGCGGCTCGGTCGCGGCCCAGTCGCGCTTCCTGCCCCAGCCGCTGGAGCCGCAATTGCGCGGCGCGCTGGAGGCCGCGGGCGTGGAGCCGGGCCGCCTGGCCAAGCTCTATCCCGGCGACCAATTGGACAGCGCCACCGGCGCGGTCGCCCAGAACCCCAAGGCCCCGATGCGCGGCTTCAGCGACGCGGACCGCGCCGCCTATGCCCTGAGCCTCGCCGACCGGCGCGAAACCTGCGCCGACCTCACCCTGCCCGACGGCGCCGAATTCGAATGGCGCCGCGCCATGGCCAAGGCGGCGCGCAATTTCCACGACCGCCGGCGCAAGCTCGGCCTGGACCTCGACCTGGACGTCTATATCGAGGCGGTCGCCGGACCCAGGCGCGAACGGATGTTCCTGTTCAAGCTGGCCCTGGACAGCGACGCGGCCGGCTTCCGCGAGGCGGCTGAAGATTCAGGCCGGGCGAGGCTGGCCTACCGGATCGATCAGAAAATGCTGTTCTGCCTCCTGACCGGACTTCTGAGCTGGAACGCCATGGAGGCCAGCGCCCTGCTCGAAGTGCGGCGATCGCCCGATCTCTATCAGCATGACGCACACCGTTCGATCGTCCATTTCACCCTGTTGTCCTGAGCCGCGCCATGGCCGAGCCGCCAACCTTCCAGCTTGTTCAGCACTCGGACGGTTGGCGCCGCATCGATCCGACGCCTTCGGCCGAGGACCTCGCGACGTTCTACGCCCGCGAATATTATCAGGACTCCCACGGCACCTATGAGCAGCGCTATTCCGAGGCGGAACTGGAGCACCGGCGCCTGCTGGCCTGCGAACTGATCCACGCGCTGGAACAGGCGCGCGGCCGGCCGGCGAGCGCGCTGGACCGGCTTTTGGAGATCGGTTGCGGCGAAGGTTTCTTCCTGCGCGCGGCGAGCGACGCCGGCTTCGAGGTCCAGGGCCTGGAATTTTCCGACTTCGGCCTGCGCGCGCAGCACCCGGAACTCTTGCCCAAGGTCCGGTTCGGCGACGCCTTCACCGCTCTGGACGGCCTGATCGCGGGCGGCGCCGCAGTCGAGGTCTGCGTCATGGAGCACGTGCTGGAGCATGTCGCCGACCCGGAAGGCCTGCTGGCCCGGCTGCCTCGGCTGCTCGGAGCCGCCGGGGTCGTGGCCATCACCGCGCCCAACGATTTCAGTCCGGTGCAGACAGAAGCCCGCGCCCTGGGCCTGATCGAACGGGACTTCTGGATCGCGCCGCCCCAGCACCTGAACTATTTCGACACCCAGTCCCTGCCCCGCCTTCTGGAACGCCTCGGCTTCGTCATCCTTGACGGGTTTTCGAGCTTTCCGATCGACTGGTTCCTGCATCATCCGGGCTCAAACTATGTGGCCGAGCCGGCGGCGGGCAAGCCGGCGCATCAGGCCCGCATGCGGCTGGACCGGCTGCTGGCGCGGAACGGCGTCGGCGCCTTCCACGGCCTCGGCCAAGCCTTGTTCCGATGCGGCGCCGGCCGCAGCTTCACCGTGATCGCCCGGACGCCGGCTTAATTGCGTGCTTCGACAAGCTCGGGATGACGCGAGGGGTGGGCTGCGGCAAAACCTTCATGCTGAGCAGCGCCGTGGGCGCGTGTCGAAGCACGCATCGCTCCGGCGATCGCTACTCCGCCGCCGCCAGCACTGGCGGTTCCGCGACGGTCTCGCCGTGTCGGTTGTCGAAGATCAGCGCGCCGTCTTCCAGGGCGCCCTGGCGGATCATTTTCTTGTCGCGGCCATAGTCCTGGGGATTGGTCCAGGGGTCGTGATCACCCTGTTTGGGAAACAGGTGCATCATCCGCCGCATGTAGCCGGACGAGAAATTCTCGATCCAGGGCCGCGCGGACATGTGCCGGTCGGCTTCACGCAGGCGCGGGGTGACCTGGCGCGCGCCGACGGCGTCCAGGTGGTTGACCAGCCGGCAGGCATATTCGGCGGTCAGGTCGGCCCGCAGCGTCCAGGACGCGTTGATGTAGCCGAAGGTCGAGACCAGGTTCGGCACGTCGGAATACATCATGCCCTTATAGGTCCAGGTCTTGGCGAAATCGACCGGCGCGCCGTCGACCGAGAACGTCATGTCGCCCAGCACGACCAGGTTCAGCCCGGTGGCCGTGACGATGATGTCGGCCTTGAGTTCCCGGCCGGATCGCAGCTTGATCCCGGTTTCGGTGAAGCGTTCGATTTGGCCGGTGACCACCTCGGCCTTGCCCGACCTGATCGCCTTGAACAGGTCGGCGTCGGGCACGAGGCACAGGCGCTGATCCCAGGGATTGTAGCGCGGGGTGAAATGGGTCTCGACGTCATAGTCCGGGCCGAGCGCCCGCCTGACCCTATCGATGATCATCGCCTTGGCCTTTTCCGGAGCGGCGCGGATCCGGTGGTACATCATCTGCTGCAGGCTGGTGTTCTTCCAGCGGGTCACGGCATAGGCCCAACCACTGGGCAGGACAGCGCGCAGGCGGTTGGCGATCCGGTCCTCCGCCGGCCGCGAGACCACATAGGTCGGCGAGCGCTGCAGCATGGTGACGTGGCCGGCGGTCTCGGCCATGGCGGGAACCAGGGTCACCGCCGTGGCGCCGGAGCCGATCACCACGACCGTCTTGCCGGCATGGTCCAGGTCTTCCGGCCATTGCTGCGGATGGACGATGCGGCCCTTGAACTGGTCTGCCCCCTCGAAGTCCGGGCTGAAACCCTGGCGATAGCTGTAATAGCCCTGGCACATCAAAAGGACGTTGCAGGTAAAGCGCACGGTCTCGCCGGTGTCGGCGCGCTCGGCCTCGACGGTCCAGGCCGCGTCCTTGGTCGACCAGGACGCCGCCTTGGCCAGGTGGTTGTAGCGGATGTGCCTGTCCACGCCGTATTCGGCGGCGGTCTCGTGCACATAGCTCAGGATCGAGGGGCCGTCGGCGATCGCCTTGGCGGCGGTCCAGGGTTTGAAACCGTAGCCCAGGGTGTGCATGTCGCTGTCCGAGCGGACGCCGGGATAGCGGAACAGGTCCCAGGTGCCGCCCATGGCCGCGCGGCCTTCCAGGATCGCATAGCGCTTGCCCGGGCAGTGGCGGCCGAGATGAACGGCGGCCCCGACGCCGGACAGGCCCGCCCCGACGATCAGCACGTCGAAATGTTCCATCGCCATCCTCGCTCCCATGGCCCAACGGCCTCGCCAACCGCCGGATGTTGATCCGGAAAGACCCGCTCGTGAAGGCGCCCATATATTACCAATGATAACCTATCGCGCTTTCCGTATTTCCGCAAATGGGGCGGAGGGTTACCCGGACTATCCGACGCTGGATCAGGTAGGCGCCCCGCGGCGCCGGCCTGGGATTTCGAACCCCGAATTCCCTCCCCGTTGGGGAAGGGGGACCACGGAGTGGTGGAAGGGGGGACTCGCCGCCGCACGGGAGCGGCCGAAAAAGCCCCCTCGGCCGCTTCGCGACAGCTCCCCAGTGGGGGAGCAGTGGATGCGAAGCGCTTTGCTCAGAACACCGACCATCCGGTCAGCGAGGCCAACCGCTGCAGGGCCAGGACGCCGACCAGGGAATTGCCCCAGGCGTTCAGGCCCGGCGACCAGACCGCGACCGCGGCGCGGCGCGGCGCGACCGCCAATATGCCGCCGCCGACCCCGCTCTTGCCCGGCAGGCCGACCCGGCAGGCGAAATCGCCCGACGCGTCATAGTGGCCGCAGGTCATCATCAGGGCGTTGATCCGCCGTGTGCGGAATGGCGAGGTCACCCGGTCCTTGGTCAGGGGATCGGTCCCGGCATGGGCCAGGAACAGGCCGGCCCGCGCCAACTGGCGGCAACTCATGCGCAGGGCGCACTGGTTGAAATAGACCTCCAGCACATCCTCGACCCGGCTTTCCATATTGCCGAACGCACGCAGGAAATTGGCCAGGCTGGCGTTGCGAAAGCCGGTATTCGCCTCGGACTCGGCCACTTCGGGATCGACCATGACGGCGGGATCGTCGGCCAGCCGGCGCATGAAGCCGGTGATCGTTTCGATGGTCCCGCCCACGTCGCCGCCGGCCAGCACCGCGTCGGTGACGGCCAGGGCGCCGGCATTGATCAGGGGATTGCGCGGCACGCCCCGCTCCTGCTCCAACTGGACGATGGAGTTGAACGGCGAGCCGGACGGCTCCTTGCCGACTCGTTTCCACAGATCGACGCCCAGCTTGTTCAGGGCCAGGGTCAGGGTGAAGACCTTGGAGATGCTCTGGATCGAGAACGGGACATGGGCGTCGCCGGCCGAGGCCGTCTCCCCATCGCAGGTGACGACCGAGATCGCGAACCGGCGCGGATCGACTCGGGCCAGTGCGGGGATGTAGTCTGCCACCCGGCCTCGACCGAGATGCGCCTCCATGTCCTGACGGACCTGGGCGACGATATCGGCCAGATCGATATGTTCCATGTTGGGCTTCCTCGCGCGATTTCCGGCTGCGTCTTTGGGGCCGCAACCTGCGCCATGGAGCCGGGCTTGCACAAGGCGCGAGGGCGCCGGCCCGAATGGGGCCGACAAAGGGGGGATTCGCCGTGACCTATTGCCTGGGCATACTACTGCCGGCCGGCCTGGTGCTGGCCTCGGACTCCCGATCCAACGCCGGCGTCGACCAGATCGCCAAGGTCCGCAAGCTGGAGCTGATCACGACGCCCGGCGAGCGGGTGATCGCGATCCTTTCGGCCGGCAATCTGGCGACGACCCAGTCGGTGACCACGCACTTACGCGAAAACGCCGGCTCGGGCCAGAATGGCCAGGATCTGCACGCCGCGCGGACCATGTTCGAGGTCGCCAATATCGTCGGCGACAAGCTGCGGGAAGTGGTCGACCGGGACGGCCAATATGTGCAGCCCTACGGCGATCCGACCGGCAGCTTCCTGGTCGGCGGCCAGATCCGGGGCGAGCCGCCGCGACTGTTCCAGATCTATTCGGCGGGGAATTTCGTCGAAGCCTCGTTCCGCTCCTGCTTCCTGCAGATCGGCGAGACCAAGTACGGCAAACCCATCCTGGACCGGGCCCTGACCGCCATGGACACCTCGCTGGATCACGCGGCCAAGCTCGCCTTGCTTTCCTTCGACGCCACGGTGCGCAGCAATCTTTCGTGCGGCCTGCCGATCGACATGCTGCGCTATGAGACGGACAGTTTCTCGACCGCCAATTTCGCGACCCTCGAAGACGAGGACCCTTATTGGAACGAGCTGCGCAACGGCTATGGCCAGGGCCTCTCGGCCCTGATCGACCGCCTCGCCACACCGCCGGCGTGGGACCGTTGAGGACGGCAAAAGCCGATTAGAACCCTTCCCCCTCGATGGGGGAAGGGCAGGGTTGGGGGTGAGCGCACAAGGTTGGGGCGAAGAACGCGGGAGGCGTCTCACGTGGTCTTTTCGTCAGCGCCGGCGGTCGCACCCCCACTCCAACCTCTCCCCCATCGAGGAGGAGAGGCTCTTATCATCCCATGTCGAAGTTTAAGTCTTGGGCCATTATCATCCAATATCGAACGTCACCCCCTGCGCGAGCGGCAGGGCGCGGCCGTAATTGATCGTGTTGGTCGCGCGCCGCATATAGGATTTCCAACTGTCGGAGCCCGCCTCGCGGCCGCCGCCGGTTTCCTTTTCGCCGCCGAACGCCCCGCCGATCTCGGCGCCCGAGGGGCCGAGGTTCACATTGGCGATGCCGCAATCCGACCCTTCCTCCGAGACGAACCGCTCGGCCTCGCGCATGTCCAGGGTGAAGATGGCCGAGGACAGGCCCTGGGGAACGTCGTTCTGCAGGGCGATGGCCTGGTCCAGGTCCAAATAGCGCATCACATAGAGGATGGGGGCGAAGGTCTCGCGCTTGACCACATCGACCTGGCCGTCGATCTCGACCAGGGCGGGGCGGACGTAGAAGGCCTTGGCCGCGCCGTCGACAGCCACCCGGTCGCCGCCGCGAATCGCCCCGCCGGCGGCGCGGGCGTCTTCCAGCGCGCGCTGCATGCCCTGATAGGCGGCCTGGTCGATCAAGGGTCCGACCAGCACGCCGCCGAGACGCGGATCGCCCACCACCACGCTGGCATAGGCGGTGCGAAGCCGGCCCAGGAAGGCGTCATAGATGCTGTCGTGGACGAACAGGCGGCGCAGGGTGGTGCAGCGCTGGCCCGCCGTGCCCATGGCCGCGAAGGCGACCGCGCGCAAGGTCAGGTCGAGGTCGGCGCTGGGCGCCACGATCGCGGCGTTGTTGCCGCCAAGCTCCAGCAGCGAGCGGGCGAAGCGGGCGGCCAGGCGCGGTCCCACCGCCCGGCCCATGGCCGTCGAGCCCGTGGCCGAAACCAGCGCGGCCTTGGGATGATCGACCAGCGCTTCGCCGACCTCGAGGCCGCCGATCAGAAGCGTGGACACGCCCACGGGCGCATCGGCGCCGAACCGGGCGGCGGCGCGCAGGAACAGGGCCTGGACCGCCAGCGCCGTCAGGGGGGTCTTTTCCGACGGTTTCCAGACCACCGCGTCACCGCAGACGAGGGCCAGGGCCGCGTTCCACGACCAGACCGCGACCGGAAAATTGAAGGCCGAGATCACCCCGACCACGCCCAGCGGCTTCCAGGTCTCCATCATCCGGTGTTCCGGCCGTTCGGTGGCGATGGTCAGGCCGAACAGTTGGCGTGACAGGCCCACGGCGTAGTCGCAGATATCGATCATCTCCTGGACCTCGCCCAGACCCTCCGGCGAGACCTTGCCGGCCTCCAGGGTCACCAGCCGGCCGAGATCGGCCTTGGCGGCGCGCAGTTCCTCGCCCAGGAGCCGGACCAGTTCGCCCCGGCGCGGCGCGGGAACCTTGCGCCAGGCCAGATAGGCCTCATGCGCGGCGTCGATGGCCTGGACCGCCTCGTGGACGGAGGCTTCGCGCACGCGCGTCATTTCCTCGCCGGTGATCGGCGAGACGGCGGCCAGGGTCCCGCCTTGCCAGGCGCCCGGCTCGACGCTCAGGCGCCGCAGGATGGAGGCGGCTTCGGCCGCGACGGTTTGAGGCCGATCAGTGTCGGTCATGCCGGTCTCCTGGGATTCAAGCGAGGTTGATTATAGGACCTCTCCCCCTTGATAGGGGAGAGGTTGGAGCGGGGGTGACGAGTTGGTCGACCGGATCGGGGCGGTGGATGGCGTGGAGCGGACCACCTCGTCGATCGTGCTGTCGACGAAGTTCGATCGTGAATCCAATCCCTTCTCCTGACGCCGCGCTCCTGAGCCTGTCGAAGGGGACCGTGTCGAAGCACGCCGGTAAGCGCGCGCCTCGCCTTAGCCCGAAACCCCGGCCACCTCGCTCATCACCGGGCCGATCTCGTCGTGCAGGACCAGATCGGCATAGGGGTCCTGATCGGTCGGCTCGCGGTTGACGATGGCCAGCGCCGCGCCCCGCCGCGCCGCCATCAGGGGGAAGCCGGCGGCGGGAAACACCACCAGGGACGAGCCCAGCACCAGGAACAGGTCGCAAGCCAGGGTCGCGGCTTCGGCCCGAGCCATGGCTTCCGGCGGCATCGGCTGGCCGAACGAGATTGTGGCGGACTTGACGATTCCCCCGCAGTCCCGGCACGAGGGCAATTCGCCGTCTTCCACGAAGGCCGGCCTCAACTCGGCGAATTCGTGGCGCAACCCGCAAGTCAGGCAGGTCGCATAGCTGGCGTTGCCATGCAATTCGATCACCCGGTCGGCCGGGACGCCGGAATCCTGGTGCAGATTATCGACATTCTGGGTGATGATGAAACTGACCTTGCCTTCGGCGACCAGCCGCGAGACGGCTCGGTGTCCGGCGTTCGGCTTGGCGCCGGTCCAGCCCGCCGCCCCGGAGAAGGTGCGGGTCCAGGCCGCCCGGCGGCGCTCCTCGCTGGCGATGAAGTCCTGGAAATAGATCGGCTTCATCTTGCTCCACACCCCGCCGGGGCTGCGGAAGTCCGGCACGCCGGATTCGGTGGAGATGCCCGCGCCGGTGAACACCACCACGTTGCGGGCCTGGTCGATCATTCGGGTCAGTTCAGCGCGATCGGACATGGCCCTTTTTAGCCGAACCCGATCGCGGCGCGAAGCCTCGCGCTTGATCAGCCGCGCCAGTTTTCCAGAGCCGGGCCGAGCGCCGCCTTCAACGGGCCCAGCCAGGGCTCGTAATTGCGCCATTGGTCCAGGCCGTCACGGAAGATCGGCCGGCGGACCTGCTCGGAGCTGACCGTGCGCACCGCGCGGTCGTTCTCGTAGAATTTCAGGCAGGCGTCCTCGAACGGCAGGCCGCAACGGGCCAGCAGGCGGCGCACCTCGCCCTCGGTGTCCTGAACCAGGTCCTCATAGATCACGCGGTGGATCCGCCCCGGCAGCACGGCGTCGAAATGGGCCATCAGCTCCACATAGTCGCGATAATAGCGGCCCAGATCGGTCAGGTCGTAGGAGAACGGCTGGCCCTGGGCGAAGTGCTGCTTGAAGGCGGAGAAGCACGAGCCCAGCGGGTGACGGCGCGCGTCGATGATCCTGGCCCCTGGCAGGATCAGGTGGATCAGGCCCAGATGGTGGAAATTGTTCGGCATCTTGTCGATGAACAGGCGCCGGCCGAGCTTGCGATGGCCCCGGGTCGCCGCGATGAAGCCGTCGCCCAGCGCGGCGACCCGCCCCGCGCCCAAGTCCGCCAGCGCGTCCGGATAGCCGTCGCCCATGCCGCGGGCGATGAAGCCGATGTCCGGCAGCTCCATGGTGCCTTCCACCGCCGAATGGCTGGCCAGGATCTGCTCGATCAGGGTGGATCCCGAGCGGGGCAGGCCGACGATGAAGATCGGATCTTGAGCCGCCGAACCCCAACCCCGGCGCCGGTTGAAAAATTCATCTGTATACAGATTTATGGACCGCGCCACGCGCTGCGTGAGTTCGTCGGGGTTGTAGGGCGCCCTTTCCCGACGGATCGCCGCCCCCCGCCGGTAGTGATCGAATGAAGCCGGATAGGCGCCGCGGTCCTCCAGCGCCTTGCCCAGGGCGTAGTGCAGATGCAGCCGATCGTCGGCCGGGAGTCCCGGTCGCTCCAACTCCGCGGCCATCGCCGCCTCGTCGGCCGGGGTGAACACCGCGACCTTGAGGTTGGCGAGGCTCCAATAGGCGTCGCCGAGGCCGGGCGCGAGGGTGATGCAGCGCTTATAGGCCGCCACCGCCTCGTCGCGCCTTCCGATCGTGCGCAGGGCGTGCCCATAGTTCAGCCAGATCCGCGGCTGCTTGTCATAGGTCCGCAGCAGGCTCTCATAGATCTCGGCCGCCCGCGCGTTCTCGCCGACCAGGCCCAGGCAGGCGGCCAGCAGGTTGCGGTAGGCGGGATCGGCGGGATCCCGCGCCAGCAGGGCCTCGGCGTGCGGAATCGCTTCGATCGCCTTTTGCTGCTGGAACAGGGCGTTGGCGTAGGCGAAGCGGACGCCGTCGAAGGTCGGGTCAAGTTCGAGGCAGCGCGCCAGCACGATCTCCGCGTCGCCATGCCGCTCCTGCCTGGCGAACACGTCGGCCAGCAGGCGCATGGCGACGACATCCGCCGGCCGGCGGGCTGCCTGGTCGCGCAGCATCGCCTCGGCCTGGTCCAACCGGCCCTCGAACAGGGCCTCGGCGGCGGGCCGCAGGGCGGGATCCTGAACCGCGGCGCGCTCGTGCTCGGCGAACGCCCGTTCGGCGCCGGCGACATCGCCCGCCAGGAACAGCAGATCACCCAGGGCCCGCCAGGCGTCGGGAAGGTTCCGGTTGAGCGCCGTGGCGCGCCGCAACGCCGAAACCGCCGCCGCGGCGTCGCCGAGGGCGGCGAAGGTCAGGCCGAGTTCGTACTGGGTGTTGGCGGCGTTCGGATAGGCCTTCGCCAACGGCTCCAGCACGGCGCGCGCCGCGACCGGATCGCCCAGGCGCCGGCGCGCCGAACCATGGATCAGCCGCAGCCGAGGATCGGCGGGAACCGACCGAAGCAGCGCCAAGGCCTGCCGCTCGGCGCGGGCCGGATCGGCGCCCAACAGGGCGGCCGCCTGTTCGACCGCGGCGGCGAGGGATGGGGGAGTGACCGAGACCATGTCCTCCGAGCCCGACTGACAAGACCAGCCCCTCGCCTCGCTAGGTCGTCAGGGGCCGGACCGAGGCCCGGCCCCGATAGCCTCAGAACGTATAGGTGACGCGGCCGTAGTAGTAGCCGCCGTTGATGCCCCAGGGCGAGAACGTGTAGGGCGCGTTGAACAC